>NZ_JAHKSN010000002.1:0-300000 GCF_018863415.1 Deinococcus aestuarii
CGCTGAGCCGTGAGGGTGCCTTCCTGGCAGGCAACTGGCTGTTCCTCGTCTTCGCGGTGATGGTCCTCGTCGGGACCCTCTTCCCCACCTTCGTGGAGGCGGTGCAGGGGCGGCGGGACGCGTCGGTGGGGCCCGCCTTCTACAACGCCTTTGCCATTCCGCTGGGGCTGGGCCTGCTGCTCTTGATGGGCGTGGGGCCGCTGCTCCCCTGGCGGCGGGCGGAAGGTCAGGGATTGTGGCGGGCGCTGCGTCCGCTCTTGATCGCGGGTGTCGGGGCGGGCGTGATCGCCTTCGCGCTCGGGGTGCGGAGTCCCGGCGTGC
Source organism: Deinococcus aestuarii (assembly GCF_018863415.1). Taxonomy (NCBI): domain Bacteria; kingdom Thermotogati; phylum Deinococcota; class Deinococci; order Deinococcales; family Deinococcaceae; genus Deinococcus; species Deinococcus aestuarii. The sequence goes on from NZ_JAHKSN010000002.1 coordinate 322, forward strand.
TGGGGACGGTTGCGCTGTCGGCCTACAACCTCGTCGGCCTCGGGCTGCTCACGGTCCGGGCGATGCGGCAGCGGGGCGGCGGCCTGATGACCCTCGTGCGTGAGCAGCCCCGCCGCTACGGGGCCTACCTCGCCCACGTCGGCCTCGTCGTGATGGCGCTCGGGATCGCCTTTTCGGGGGCGTACCGGCAGGACGCGCAGACGACGCTCAACGTCGGCGCCCCCTCCACCACACTGCTGCACGAGACGCTGGCGCTGCAAGGCATCCGGCGGGAGGTCAGGCCTTACAGGCAGTCGCAGGTGGCCCGCGTCCTGATCGACGGTCAGCCCTTCGAGGCACGGCTGAACACCTACGTGCAGGGCGGGGACTCCGCCTTCGCCGCGCCCGCCGTGCGCTACGGGCTGCTGGGCGACACCTACCTCGTGGTGACGGCCTTCGACGCGGACGGGAAGTGGGCGAGCGTGCGGCTGATCGAGAGCCCGCTGGTGTCGTGGATCTGGTGGGGCACGCTGGTCGTGGTGCTGGGGGCGGGGCTGACGCTCGTGACGCCCCGGCGGGCAGCGGTGCGGGTGCCCGTGACGCGGACGGCCCCGGCGACGGACTGAGGCGGAGAGGTGAAGACTGCCTTTCCTGTGACGCTCCGCCCGCTCACCCCCTCTGCTCCGCAGCTCTGCGAGTCCCGACCTCCCCCTCAAGGGGAAGGGGTAAAAGAAACCTAATGCGTCGGTGTGATCGCCCTTTTGACCACCCACGCTCTCAAAAACACGGGACGGTACTCTGTGACTGACCTCTCCACAAAGACAAATTCGACCACCAAGGCGCCCGTCCCCCTGTGGCGGCGGTTGCTGCCGCCCGTGCTCGCCGCGGGCCTCGTCGGGGTGCTCGGCGCGGCGCTGCTGAGTCCGGCGCGCAATGCCACGGACGGCGGGCCGCTCGTCGGCAAGCCTGCCCCCGCATTTACCCTGGAGAGTCTGGACGGCACGCGGGTCAGCCTCGCCTCGCTCAGGGGCCGCCCGGTCGTCGTGAACTTCTGGGCGTCGTGGTGCGGGCCGTGCCGGGAGGAGGCGCCCCTCTTCCGGGAACTCAGCGAGCGGCAGGGGGCCGGGCAGGGGCTGGCGGTCGTCGGCGTGCTGTTTCAGGAGACGAACGAGGGCAATGCGCGCGACTTCATCCGCGAGTACGCCCTCGCCTATCCCTCGCTGCGGGACCCGGGCATCAAGACGGGCATCAACTACGGCGTGGCGGGCATTCCCGAGACGTTTTTCATCGACCGGGCGGGCGTGGTTCAGCACGTGGACCGGGGCGGCCTGGACCGCGAGCGGCTGAACGTGGGGCTGGAGAAGATCGGGGTGACGGGGCTGTGAGGGAGCGGTCAGCCGTCAGCCGTCAGCCGTCAGCCCTGCGGCGGCTCGTCGCCCTCGTCGTGGGGGTGCTGCTGTCCGTGTCGCTGGCCCTGACGCCGGAGCAGGAGGCGCGGGCGAAGTTCGTCGGGTCGAACCTGCGCTGCCCGATCTGCACGGGGGTGCCGATCACGGAGAGCACGAACGACATCAGCCGGGAGATGCTGCGCGACGTGCGCGAGCAGGTGGCGGCAGGGCGCAGCGACCGGGACATCTATGCCTACTTCTCGGCGCGGTACGGGAATTTCGTGCTCCTGGACCCGCCCAAGGAGGGGAGCAATCTGCTGCTGTGGGGGGCGCCGCTGCTCGCGCTGGCGGGGGGCGGCTTGGTGCTGTGGGGCTTTCTGCGGAAGAAGAATGCTGCGCCCGCGTCCACCCCCGAGCCGGTCGCCGATGAACCCTTTGACCCCTTCCTCGCCCAGGTGAGGCGGGACACCCGGCGGGACGACCGGGCGGGAGGTGGGGCGTGATCCTGGGCCTGACCGTCTTCGCCCTCGTCGTCCTCGCCGCGCTGTGGCTCGTCCTGCTCCCCTTACGCGGGGGGCTGCCCGCCGACCCCGACGCCCCGGAGCGCGAGCGGCTGACCGCCGAGCAGGACCGCCTGTACGGGGAACTGGCGAACCTGACGGACGATTCGCGCCGCCCCGACCTCGAACGCCGCGCGGCGCTGACCCTGCGCTCACTGGACGCCCTGCCGCCCGCCCCTCCGCCCCGGGAGCGGAGCGGACGCACCCGCACCCTCGCGCTGACGGGGCTGACCGCGGCCGCGCTCGTGACTGTCGCCGGGGCGGTGACCCTCGTGCCGCGCTGGCAGCTCGCCTCGCTGGGGGCGGGCGAGGCGCAGGACGTGCGGGACGTGCTCGCGCTGCCGGGCCTGAGGAAGAGGGCCGAGGCCACAGGGGACAAAGCGGCGTACGTCGCCTGGGGCCGGGCCGCCTTCGACTCCGCACGGTACGCGCAGGCCGTCCTCGCGTACGGGAACGCGCTGAGGCTCGATCCCCGCCAGCCCGAGGCGTTGCGGCGGCTGGGCATCCTGCTCCTGACGCGGCCCGACCAGCAGGGGCAGAACGCGAAGGACCCTACGCCCGAGGAAGCGCAGCAGGCTTTCCGCCTCATCCAGGCGGCGGCGCAGCTCGCCCCGCGGGAGCCCGAGTCGCAACTCCTCCTCGGCTTCGCGCTCGCCCGCTTCGGGCAGGACGCAGACGCGTTGACGGCGCTCGAACGCTACCGGACCCTCGACCCCAAGGGGCGGGACGCCGACGACCTCATCACTGCCATCCGTGCCCGGCAGAACGAGGACGACCCCGGGCTCAAGGTCTACGCCGCGAACTGCGCGAGCTGCCACGGCCCGAACGGTCAGGGCGGCCTGGGTCCCAGCCTGCGGGTGTCCGCCCTCTCCCGCGAGGCGCTTAGAAGCGTGACCGTCAACGGCAAGGGGGCCATGCCCGCCTACCCGAACCTGAAGCCGGACGAGCTGAACGCCCTCCTCGACGTGCTGGAGCGGTGGCAGAAGGAAGGGCAGTGAGGCCCAGTTCCAAAAAATTCACCCGACGCGACCTGCTCGAACGCTGGTGGGTGGTGCCGGTGGCGGGCACGCTGGGGGCGTTCGGCTATATGGGCTGGTACGCCTCGCGCGTGACCTTCGGGAAGGAGGGGGCGGGCGAGCCCGACTTCTTGCCGGGGGAGGCCGTGCGGGTGGCGGCACGGTCGGACCTCGCCGCCGAGTGGGCGCAGGTGGAGTTCACCTACGCCGGGCGGCCCTGCGTCCTGCTGCGGGTGCCCGAGCCCGTGCCCGGCGGCCTGAGCGAGGACGGGGTGCACTACGTGGCCTACTCACGGGTCTGCACCCACCTGGGCTGCCCGGTCAACCTCGTGCGTGACCCGGAGGTGCTCGCCTTCGCGTACAACTACCGCCCGCCCGCCCAGGACCGTCACCCGCAGCTCGGCTGCCCGTGTCATTACAGCGTGTTCGACCCGCTGAGGGCCGGGGAAGCCGTCTTCGGCAAGGCGAACGGCCCGCTGCCCCGGGTGCGGCTGGAGGCGCGCGGCGGCAACCTCTCCGCGACGGGCATCGAGCCCGCCCCGGCGCTGGGAGGCTAGGCCCGGGTCCATGACGAGTCTCACCTTCACCCGGGGGGACGTGGGGGCCGCCTCGGGCGTGCTCACGGCGACCGCCGCCCACCTCGCCGCGCTGGGCAGGCCGCTGTGGCCCGTGTCCAGCCTGACGCCGCAGCGCCTGGAGCGGCAGTACCCGGCGCAGAGCTGGCGGGTCGCGTGGTTGGAAACCCGGCCCGTCGGCACCTTCGCCCTGCTTTCCGAGGACCCGCTCTTCTGGCCGCAGGCGGCGCCCGGGGAGGCGTTGTACCTGCACAAACTCGGCGTCCACCCGGAAGCACAGGGCCAGGGCCTCGCCTCCCGACTGCTGGAGGAGGCCGTGCGGGAAACGCGGGCCGCCGGGGTCCCCTTCCTGCGCCTCGACACCGCCGCCACCCGGCCCAAGCTCCGCGCCCTGTACGAGGCGGCGGGCTTCCGGGCGGTGGACGAGCGGCAGGTCAGGGGGTTTCACGTCGTGCGGTACGAGCTGGACGTGTAGGGACCGCCCGCCTTCCCGCCGCCGACTATGCTGGTGGGCGTGCCCAGTCCAGAACTCACCGTCCAGACCAGGGAGGGAGCCGCTTGACCTCCCCCATCCCGCGCCCCCGCAGCGTGCTCTTCGCGCCGGGCAACCGCGCCGAATTGATCGCCAAGCTGCCCCGCGCTGAGCCGGATGCCGTCGTCCTCGACCTGGAGGACGCCGTGCCCAGCGGCCCCGAGGCCAAGGCGGCGGCCCGCACGGTCACGCGGGACGCGGCGCGTGACCTGATCGCCGCGCACCCCCACCTCGCGGTCTTCGTGCGGGTGAACGCCGTCCACTCGCCCTTTTTCGGGGACGACCTCGGGGTGCTGACCCCCGAGCTCGCGGGCGTGGTCGTCCCCAAGCTGGAGTCGGCGGCGGACGTGCGGCTCGTGGCGCAGGCGCTCTCGGGGCGGGGCCTGAGCCTGCCCGTCATGGCGGGGCTGGAAACGGGCGCGGGGGTTTGGAACGCGCGGGAGATCCTGGTGCCGCCCGTGGCGTGGGCGTACTTCGGGGCGGAGGATTACGTGACCGACCTGGGGGGGCAGCGGACCGTGGGAAACCTGGAGGTGCTGTATGCCCGCTCGCGGGTGGCCCTCGCCGCCCGGCTGGCGGGGGTGCCCGCCCTCGACATCGTGGTGACGCGGCTGGGGGACGAGGCCGCCTTCCGGGAGGACGCCGCGCAGGGCCGGGCGCTGGGGTACGCGGGGAAGCTGTGCATCCACCCCGCGCAGGTGCCCCTGGCCCACGAGCATTTCGGCCCCACCGACGCCGAGGCCGAGCGGGCCCGCCGTCTCCTGGGCGCCGCACACGAGGCGGCGCAGTCGGGCCGGGGCGCCTTTTCCTTCGAGGGGCAGATGGTGGACGAGCCCATGATGGCGCGGGCGCGGGCGACCCTGCACGCGCGGGGAGAGCATCCGTGAACGAGGACCTCAACCGCCCCCAGGGCCGCTACTTCGAGGAGCTGCCGGTCGGCACCGTCATCCGCCACCGGGTGACGCGCACGGTGACGGAGGCGGATAACGTCTTTTTCACCACGCTGACGATGAACCCGCAGCCGCTGCACCTCGACCACGAGTACGCCGCCGCGACCGAGTTCGGGCGCCCGCTGGTGAACAGCCTCCTGACCCTGAGCCTGCTCGTCGGCCTGAGCGTCCACGAGCTGACCCTGGGCACCCTGGTCGCCAACCTCGGGCTGAGTGACGTGGTGTTCCCCACACCCGTCTTCCACGGCGACACCCTGCGCGCGGAGTCGGAGGTGCTGGAGGTGAGGGAGAGCCGCAGCCGACCGGACGCCGGGATCGTCACCGTCGAACACCGGGCGATCAACCAGCGGGGCGAGGTCGTGGCGCGCTGCAACCGGACGGCGCTGATGCAGAAGAGGCCGTGAAAGGGAGGGGGCAGGGGCCAGGCTGTCATCTTGGCCGAGTGTGCGCTGTGTCTGGTGCCTTTGGTGGAGCGGATGCGTGGGTCACACGCCCCTTACCCGTTGCTGCGCGGGCGCCCTCTCCTGCGGACTCGCGGACTCGCAGAGCTGCTTGCAGAGCTTGACAAGTCCGCTTCGCGGCTCTCCGAGTCTCCCGCAAGGGTCAGCAGCCTGAGCCAGCGGCACCTTGCTTTGGTGACCCGAGAGGTTGAACCTGGTCAAGAGAAAAGCCTGGGCAGGGGCGGCGTTGCTGCCGGGAACCCTGCCCCCCTCTCTCCTGGCTCCTCAATCCGAGGCCGCCGCCACCCCCGCCTGAGCGGCGATCACGCGCGGCCACGCGAGCTTTTTTGCCCGCCACGCGAAGATCAGCACCTTGGCGACCTCCTCCGCCACCCGGGCGAGGAGCACGCCCCACACGCCGAGCCCCAGCCCGAAGGCGAGCCCCCAGGCCAGCGGCAGCCCGACCGCGAAGGCGCCCACGGCGTCGCCGATCAAGACGCCGCGCGTGTCGCTGCCCGAGGGGAGGATGCCGCCGCCGCGCACGAGGTTGGCGACCTTGACGACCTGGATGGCGGCGTTGACGAGGATGGCGCTCAGGGCGACCTGCCGGACCTCCGCCCCCACCGCCGGGTAGAGCGCGGGCAGCGCCAGGGCCGAGAGGGCGAACAGCGCCCCGAAGACCACCCCGGTCACCAGCCCGAAGCGCTCGACCACCCGCGCCCGCTCGCGCGCGAGGCCCGCGTCCCCCTGCCCGACCGCCTGACCGATCAGCGCGGTGGCGGCGGGCACCAGCCCCGACGACGCCACGATGAAGATGCCCTCCAGCGTGTTCGAGATCTGCACCCCGGCCAGCACCTCCGTCCCGAGCCGCGCGAGAAACAGCGCGTAGAGCAGATTTCCACCGCTCCACGCGAGCTGCGTGGCCGCCAGGGGCAGCGAGAGGTGCAGCAGTTCGCCGACGAGGGCGCGGCCCCTGGCTCCCACCCCCGACCAGCCCCAGGGCACGAGCCCGCGCGGCCCGTACAGAAAGGCGCCCAGCAGCACGACCCGCAGCACCTGCCCGGCGAGAGCGCCCCACGCGGCCCCCACCAACCCGAGGCGGGGAAGCCCGGCGACGCCCCGCACCAGCGCGTACCCCACCGCCACGTTCACCGCCGCCGCGACGAGGGTGGCGAACATGGGCACCCGCGGCTGCTCCAGCGAACGCATGACGCTCCCCGCCACCACGCTCAGGACGATCAGGGGCACCCCGAGGAGGGCGACCTGAAAGAAGGGCGTGGCGGTCTCGGCCAGCTCGGCGGGAGCCCCCAGCCCCCCCAGCACGGGCCGGGCAAAGACGCTCAGGACGAGTACGAGCGCGAGCGTCACGGCGGAGGCGAGGAGCAGGGCGGTGCCGGTGGTCCGCGCCACCGCCTCCCGGTCCCCCGCCCCCCGCGCCCGCGCGACGAGGATGCCCGCGCCCGTCCCCAGGGTGGCGAGCGTGAAGATCGCGATCAGGGTGACGTTGTTGGAAAAACCGACGGCGGCCACGGCGGTCGCCCCGAGGGAGGCGACGATCAGTTGCGCCAGAAAATTGAACAGCAGTTGGATCACGGCCTCCGCGCTCGCGGGCAGGGCCAACCGCAGGATGTCTCGCAAGTGAGGGCTGAACAAGGGAAAAACCTCCGCCGGGCACTCTACGGAGAGGGGCGTCGGGACAGGTCCGGGGCGTCTTAAGCGCGGACCAAGGCCCAGCTCCACGTCCAGCCACCGGGGACGACCCGACAGGCGGCGGACCCTGAAGGGAAGGCCAGCCCCGCCGGGCGCCCCAGGGTGTATTCCTGGGCCATGCCTGAACCCCTGCGCGTCGCCATCGTGGGCACCGCCGCCCGCGCCGACTACCTCTATGGGCCGCTCGTCCAGGCGCTTCCAGAGCACGTCACCCTCGTCGGCGTGTGGGGGCGGAGCGAGGCGTCGGCGCGGCGGCTGGGGGAAAGCCTGGGCGTGCCGCCCTTCACCGACCTCGCTCGCCTGATCCGGGAGACGGGGGCGCAGCTCGGTATCGTCTCCGTCGCCTACGGGGCCAATGGACAGGTGGGGCTGATGGCCGCCCAGCACGGGTTGCACGTGCTCCTGGAAACGCCCATCGCCCACGACCTGCGGGAGGCGGACGCGATCATCGGGGCGGCGCGGGAGCGGGGCCTGAAGGTCGAGGTGGCCGAGCAGTTCCACCGCCGCCCACTGGAACAGATCAAGCTGAAGTTGATCGAGGCCGGGGTCTTCGGGCGCGTCCACTCCTCCTTCAGCGACTTCGCGGGGCACGGCTACCACGGGGTCAGCGTGATGCGGAGCTACCTGGGCTTCGATGCCCGGCCCGTGCGGGTGGTCGGGATGGTGCGGGACTACCGCCTCGCCCCCCACTGGTCCTTTCTGGCAGACACGCGCGGGGAGCGCACCGAGACGCAGGAGCACGCCCTCGTCGAGTTCGAGGACGGGCGGCTCGGGATTTTCCACTGGACGAGCGTGGGCTACGACTCCCCCCTGCGCTGGTGGCGGAGCAGCCGCTTCCTGGCGGAAAAGGGCATGGGCATCACGGTCGGCATGGCCCACAGCCAGGACGAGCGCCTGAGCCTGCTGACCCCCGACGGCGAGGCCCCGCAGTTCATCACCCTGGAGCGGCGGCTGGAACGCAACGACGGCGGGGCACTCAGGGCCATCGTCGCCCACACCGGGGACCCCGAGCACCCCACGGTCGTCTGGGAAAACCCCTTCGCCACCGCCCGCAAGGGCCACAATGTCCAGTGGCACGACGACGAGATCGCCGTGGCGGGCTGCCTGATGAGCCTGGTGGATGCGGTGCGGACGGGCGGTGAGCCGACCTACGGCGGGGAGCAGGCGCGGCTCGACCAGGAGATCGTGCTGGCGATGCAGAGGTCTTCACGCGAGGGCGGGCAGCCAGTGGAGTTGCCGTTGGAGCGGTAGAAAACAGCGCTCTTTTGCTCCTCTGCTTCGCACCCCTCGACTGACAGGGCCGCCCAGCAGAGCTTGGCAAATCCGCTTCGCACCTCCCCGGATCCCCCACGACAGGGAGTCAAGGAAGAAGGGCGGCGGGACCTACCCCACACCGCCCCTCTCCTCCGCCTTCTACTCCGCCGGGTTGTACCAGTTGCGGTCCCAGCGGTGCCCGTAGAGCCGGGCCACCTGTTCGGCGGGCAGGCCGCGCCCGTCGGCCAGCGCCGCGTTGCGCTCCACGTTCCGGACGCTGCGCATCCCCACGATCACGGTGCTCACCGCCGGGTGGCTGAGGACGAAGCGCAGGGTCGTCTCGGGAAGCTGCGCCGTCGTGATGCCCAGTTCCTGTTCGATGGCCCGCAGGTGCGACTGCAATTCCACCTTGCGGTCGCCGCCGAAGTAGTTGTTCCGCCAGTCGCCCTCCGGGAAGGTGGTGCCGGGCGTGATGTTGCCCGTCAGGCTCCCCTCGTCGAGCGCGACACGGACGATCACGCCCACCCCGTTGGCCCGGCAGGCGTCGAGCAAGCGGTCTTGCGGCGACTGGTCGAAGACGTTGTAGATCACCTGCACCGTCTCGACCACGCCCTCCTCAACGGCGCGGACGGCATTGTCCGGCTGGTGGTCGTTGATGGAGATGCCGAAGTGACGAATCTTGCCGTCGCGCTTGAGCTGCGCCACCGCGTCTTGCCAGTCGCCCTGCCCCAGCCACGAGTCGTTCCAGACGTGGAGCTGCTGCACGTCGATGGTGGGCAGGCCCAGCCGCTCCAGGCTGGCCTCGGTGCAGCGGATGACATGATCGGCGGGAAAAGCCTGCTCGGCGGTCGTCTCCGGGGCGGCGGGCCACTGCCCGTTCTTCGGGCTGATCTTCGTGGCGACGTACACCCCCTCGTGCTCGCGGGCCACCTGGCCGACCAGCCGCTCGCTGTGGCCGTCGCCGTAGCCCATCGCCGTGTCGATGAAGTTGCCGCCGAGTTCGACGTACCGCCGCAGCGCCTCCAGGCTCTCGTCGTCCTGCGCGCCCTTCCACGCGTCGGCGCCGATGCCCCACGCGCCGTACCCGATCTCCGTGACTTGCAGGCCCGTGCGGCCCAGCGTCCTCTTGTGCAGCGTCATAGCCCGAACCCTACGCCGCGCGGGGAACGGTGGGCGTGAGGACGAGGTTCAGCAAAGGGTCACCGTGCCTGAGCGGTTCGGGTGGCAGCCTGCCGGATCGTGAGCACGACTGCCTTTCAAATGAAAATCATATACCCCTCTTCGATTGACACTCATCAGGTTTATCGGCAGAATGCCGGGGCGAGAGGCCTCCCATGACGACAGACTCCCCGGTTCCCCCCATCCCCGCCCGGTCCTGGGCCATCATCGACTCCACGCTGCGGGAGGGCGAGCAGTTCGCGCGCGGGAACTTCAAACAGGGCGACAAGATCGAGATCGCGCGGGCGCTCGACGCCTTCGGGGCGGAATTCATCGAGGTCACCACGCCGATGGTGAGTGCGCAGACGGCCGAGGACATCCGCCTGCTCGCCGGGCTGGGGCTGCGGTCGAAGATTCTGACCCACGTCCGCTGCCACATGGAGGACGTGCGGCGGGCGGTGGACCTCGGGGTGGACGGGCTGGACCTGCTGTTCGGCACGAGTTCCTTTCTCCGGGAATTTTCCCACGGCAAGGACATCGGCCAGATCATCGACACGGCGTCCGAGGTGATCGGGTGGATCAAGACCAACCACCCGAACCTCCAGATTCGCTTCAGCGCCGAGGACACCTTCCGCTCCCAGGAGGCGGACCTGATGGCGGTGTACCGGGCCGTCTCCGACCTGGGCGTCCACCGGGTCGGGCTGGCGGACACGGTGGGGGTCGCCACGCCGCGGCAGGTGTACACGCTCGTGCGCGAGGTCCGCAAGGTCATCCACGCCGAGTGCGGCATCGAGTTCCACGGGCACAACGACACGGGCTGCGCGGTGTCGAACGCCTACGAGGCGGTCGAGGCGGGCGCGACCCACATCGACACGACCATCCTGGGGATCGGGGAGCGCAACGGGATCACGCCGCTGGGGGGCTTCCTGGCGCGGATGTTCACCTTCGACCCGCAGGGCCTGATCGACAAGTACAACCTCGACCTGCTGCCCGAACTCGACCGCATGATCGCGCGGATGGTGGAGTTGCCGATTCCCTGGAACAACTACCTGACCGGCGAATTCGCCTACAACCACAAGGCGGGGATGCACCTCAAGGCGATCTACCTCAACCCCGGCGCCTACGAGGCCATCCCGCCCGGCGTCTTCGGGGTGGGCCGCCGCATCCAGGCCGCGAGCAAGGTGACGGGCAAGCACGCCATCGCCTACAGGGCGCGCGAGCTGGGCCTGCACTACGGCGACGAGGCGCTGCGGCAGGTGACCGACCATATCAAGGCGCTGGCCGAGCACGGCGAGCTGGACGACGCGCACCTGGAGCAGGTGTTGAGAGAATGGGTGAGTGCCTAGAGCAAAACCCTCTCGACAGAAGAAACACCGGGAGGTGGACGTAGGACAGTCCCTCGCCCAACTCCATCACCTTCTCCCGCTGAAGCCTTCGAGCTTCCGTTCAGGGTTGATTGATCGCTGTGAGCGCCTGCTGGTCACTCCTCTGCGGAACTTCAAGCCGGGCGACCTTAGAGTCATGCTCGGCCAACAGTTCTACCCAGAAACATTGGTGCCTCTTGCACTGCCGTTGCTGGAAGAGAACCCCCTGCTGGACGCCGAGCTTTACCCGGGCGACCTTCTCAGCGGCACGCTGCATCAGGCAACAGCTTTCTGGAAGACTTCGCCTGACCTCCTGGCAAGAATTCAAGCAGTGGCAGATCGTGTGCTCGCTGCCGCTGACCTGTTTGAGACCGTGCGGAGGGACATAGAGGACTTCAAGGCAAGGACGGCGTCCCTCTCCGTTGACGTGCTGAAATAGCCCGGAGATGACCCCGACCGAGACCTTCGCCCACTACCGCGTCCTCTCCCCCCCCGGCCCCGAGGGCGGCAAAACGGTCGCCGTCTTCCAAGGCGCCTCCGGCGACCTCCAGGCCCAGGCCGCTCAGTCCGGTGCTCCCCTCTCCGTCTTCGTCGGGTCGGCGGACGTAGCGGGCGTGTCGCTGCGGGTCTTCACCCCGGGCAAGGAGAAGGGCACTTCGGACTCCGGAGCGCTCGCGGCCCTCGCCTTCCTGCAACCTCAAGGAGTACTGCTCGACGTGGTGGACGTGACGATGGGCGGTGAGGTGATGCCCGCGCAACTGTGCGGCGGCGAGTGGCTGCTGCGTCAGGGGGACGTGACGGCGCGGAAGGTGGAGGCGGACCTCTCCCCGCTCGGCGTGACGGGAGGAACAGCCTGGATTGCCTCGGCGGGCCGCCCGAATCTGGCGGTGGAGGTCGCTGATCTGGCGGCACTCGAAGGCTTCACACCGGACGCGGACGCCATCTCGGGCCTCAACCGGGCGACGGACACGACGGGTTTGATCCTCTTCACGATGGGCGGACCCAACCGGGCGGACGTGAGTTTCCGAGCCTTCGGGCCCTTGAAGGGCTTTCTGGAGGACGGCGCGAGCAGCAACATGTTCGCCTGTTTGGTGGGGGTCCTCGGGGTGACGGGCCGCCTGCCGACCACCACGAACATGATTCGGGGGGCACAGCGGATGCCGGGGGCACCCTCGCGGCTGACGGCACAGTTCACACCCGCTGACAACGGCGCGGCGGACGTGTGGGTGGGCGGGCGTGCGGAGCGGTTCCAGCCTTGACGGCGCTGGCGGACCTGCGGCGGGACGGCTCGGGGTCGGCGGTCACGGCGGGCTTCGTGGCCGTGGTGGTGGGCGCGGCGAGCAGCATCGGGCTGCTGGTGGGGGCGGCGCGGGACTTCGGGCTCACGCACGGGCAGACGGTGAGCTGGGTCCTGAGCTGCTACCTGGCGATCAGCGTGACGGGCGGGGTGCTGACCTGGCGATACCGCGCCCCCGTCAAGATGGCGTGGACGACGCCGGGCCTGGCCCTCGTCGCCTCGCTGGCCGCCGCCCGCGGCCTGGGCTATCCCGAGGTGCTCGGCGCCTACGTGCTGAGCGCCCTGATCATGACCGGGCTGGGGGTGACAGGGGCCTTCGAGAACGTCACCCGCCGCATTCCCTCCACCCTGGCGAACGCCCTGCTGGCGGGCGTGCTGCTGCCCTTCGTGCTGGGGGCCTTTCGGGCGCTTCCCGCCGCACCGCTGCCGGTGGGCGGGATGATCGCGGTCTTCCTGGCGGGGCGGGTGTGGTTCGCCCGCTGGGCGGTCCCGGCGGCGCTGCTGGCGGGGGCGGCCCTCTCCCTCGCGTCGGGCGTGGTGGGGCCGGTCACGGGGGGCGGGCCGGGCACCCTCGTCTGGACGACGCCCGAGTTCAGCGTGGGGGCCATGCTGACCCTCGCGCTGCCGATGACGGTCCTCACGCTCGCCTCCCAGCAGCTCCCGGGGGTGGCGGTGCTGCGGGCGTGCGGGTTCGGGCGGGTGCCGACCTCGCCGCTGATCACGTGGTCGGGGGTGGCGAGCCTGCTCTCGGCCCCCTTCGGGGCGCACACGACCAACCTCGCGGCGATCACGGCGGCCATCGCGGCGGGCGAGGAGGCGCACCCCGACCCCGAGCGGCGCTGGGTCGCGGGCCTGAGCGCGGCCTTTTTTTACCTGATGCTGGGCGTGTTCGCGGGCTGGGTCGTGGGCGCGGTGGGGGCCGTTCCCGCGCCCGTGGTCGCCGCCCTCGCCGGGCTCGCGCTCGTCTCCACGACGCTGAGCAGCGCCGCCTCCGCGCTGGGGACGGAGGGCGAGCGGGAGGCGGCCTTCCTCACTCTGGCCGTGACCGCCAGCGGCGTGAGCTTCCTGGGCGTGGGAAGCGCGGTGTGGGGGCTGGTGCTGGGCGGGGGGCTCCTGAGCCTGAGTCGCTGGAAGGCGAGGCAGAGGTAGCAGGGCTCAAAAGGGAAGCGGGCGCCCCTTCCCGGAGTGCCCGCCTTCTCTCCCGATCCCCTACTCCCGCGTGTCGACGGTCTCCTCGGAGACGCTGGCGAGTTCGCCCCGGCGCGCCGCCCGCTTGTCCTGCTCGGCATCCTCGGCCTTCTCGTAGGCCTTGATGATCTTGCCGACCAGGGGGTGGCGCACCACGTCCACGTCGGTGAACTCGTGCCAGGCGATGCCCTCGATGTTGCCCAGCACCCGCTTGGCGACCGCCAGCCCGCTCGTCACGTGGCGCGGCAGGTCGATCTGGGTCACGTCGCCCGTCACCACGACCTTCGAGGAAAAGCCCATGCGGGTGAGAAACATCTTCATCTGCTCGCCGGTGGTGTTCTGGGCCTCGTCGAGGATGACGAAGGCGTCGTTAAGGGTTCGGCCCCGCATGAATGCCAGCGGCGCCACCTCGATCACCCCGCTCGTCAGGTACGACTCGAACTTCTCCTGGTCGAGCATGTCGTACAGGGCGTCGTACAGGGGCCGCAGGTAGGGATCGATCTTGGCCTGGAGGTCGCCGGGGAGGAACCCCAGCCGCTCGCCCGCCTCGACCGCCGGGCGGGTCAGGATGATGCGCTTGACCTTTTTGCCCTTGAGGGCCTGCACCGCCATCGCCACCGCGAGGTAGGTCTTGCCCGTCCCGGCGGGACCGACGCCGAAGGTGATGTCGGAGCGCTCGATCCGGTCGAGGTAGACCTTCTGGCCGGGCGTCTTGGGCTTGAGGCCGCGCGGCAGGCTCAGGCCGCTGACCTGCGTCTCCTGGGCGAGGCTGCGGCCCTCGCCGCTGAGGCGGGCGCTGCGCAGCAGGCTTTCCGGGGTGAGTTCGCCGCCCCCGCGAACGACGTCGAGGGCGTCGCGCACCATGCGCTCGGCGGCCTGCACGTCGGCGCTCTCCCCGGTGATGGTGACGGTCTCCCCGCGCGCGATGATCCGGGCGGGGGTCAGCTCGCGCATCCGGCGCAGGTTCGCGTCGCCCGCGCCGAGCAGCGCAAAGGCCTCACGCTGGTTGGCGAGGTGCAGGGTCGCGGACGCGCCGCCGCTCGCGGCTTCGGTCGGGGCGCCGCCTGGGGCGGGGGTGGGCTGGCCTGGGGTGCGGTCGGTCAACGTGGCTCCTGTCCTGTGGGGCGTGCGAAACGCACTCTCCCCCCAGCGGCGGTGTCGGGGGGAGTCGGGAAACGTGAGATCATTTCGGACGCCCGCATTGTCCGGCGCGTGGGGCGGGGGTGACGTGTGGCGACCCACAATCCACCCGCGACCTGAGCGAAAGCTCAACCTGCCCTCGGCCCGCCTCGCCGGGCTCAGAAACCGGGCGCTAGACTGACGGGCGTGAGTTCTCCCGACGTCCTGCGCGCCTTCTTGTACGCCGACCCGGCGGCGCATTCCCTCTCGCCCGCCATGCACCGCGCCGCTTTCGGGCACGCGGGGCTCAGGGGCGAGTACACGGCGCTGCGGGTGCCCGCCGGGGAACTGGGCGGGGCGCTGGAGCGGCTGCGCGAACCCGGCGTCCTGGGCGCGAACCTCAGCCTGCCGCACAAGGAAGACGCCCTCGCGCTCCTCGACGACCTCTCGCCGGGGGCGCGGGCCATCGGCGCGGTGAACACGGTGATCCACCGGGGAGGGCGGTTGATCGGCGAGAACACGGACGCGCCGGGGCTCGCCGCCGCGCTGGAGGCGGCGGGGGCACCCCGGGGAGGCGTCGCCGTGGTCCTGGGGGCGGGGGGGGCGGCGCGGGCGGCGGTGTGGGCGCTGAGCACACGCGGGCACGACGTGCGGGTGGTGAACCGGACCTTCGAAAAGGCGCGGGCGCTCGCCGGGAGCCTGGGCGGCCTGGCCCAGCCCCGCGAGGAGGTGCCGTGGGGGGAGGTGCGGCTGCTCGTGAACGCCAGCAGCGGCGGCCTGAGCGACCCCGAGGCCACCCCGCTGCCCGACCCGCCCGCACTCGCCCCCGGCGCCCTGGTCAGCGACATGGTGTACACGCCGCGTGAGACCCGCCTGATGCGCGATGTTCGCCGGGTGGGTGCCCGCACCGAGAACGGCCTTTCCATGCTCGCCCACCAGGCGCGGCTGTCTTTCCTCGCCTGGACGGGGGCGGACGTGCCGACGGGCGTGTTTCTGGGGGCGCTGGAGGTCGCGCGTTGACGCGGCTGTGGGGCAGGGGGTTGCCGCGCCACCGCAGCATTCCGCTCGCGGTGCTCGTGCTCGTGCTGCTGCTGACGGTGGCGGCGTCGGCGCTGCTCAACCGCTTCGTGCTCGACCAGCAGCAGGCCAGATTCGAGCGCGAGGCGGGGGCGTACACCTTCGGGCTGCGCGACCGCCTGAGCGACTACGAGAACCTGCTGCGGGCCACCCGGTCCTTCTGGCTGGTGGAGGGCCCGCAGGGACCCAGCCCGGCCCAGTTCACGGCGTACGTGGGGACGCTGGGGCTGGGGGGCCGCTACCCGGGGGTGCAGGCGGTGGGCTTCGTCCGCTGGACGGTGGGCCAGGGCGGGGCGGTGGCGACCCCCATCACGCTGATCTCCCCCCTGAACGCCAGCAACCGCCGCGCCCTGGGGTTTGACATGATGACCGAGCCCCGGCGCCGCGAGGCGATCTTGCGGGCGCGTGAGCGGGGCGCGGTGCAGACCACCCGGCCCCTCGACCTCGTGCAGACCGACGACTCGGGGCGGCCCCTGCCGGGGCTGCTGCTGCTGCTGCCGGTCGAGCAATCGGGCAATCTGCGCGGCTTCGTGTACCTCGCCGTGCGCACCGACCAGTTCCTGGAGGGGCTGCTCACCTCCGGCGGGGCGGGCGACCTGAGCGTGCGCCCGCTGCTCGACGGGGTGCCCCTGCGCGGCGCGCCCCCCACGCCCCCGGGCCCGGTCGGCTTCCGGGACGTCTCGCGGCTGGAGGTGGCGGGCGCGACCTGGGAGCTGCGCTTCGCCGCGCCCTTCAGCTTCGGGCGGGACGTGGCGGCGGGGGTGCCGGTGGGGGTGCTCGTCGCGGGGCTGTTCGTGGCGGGGCTGGCCTTTTTGCTCACCCAGGCGCAGGTTCACGCCCGCGAGCGCGCCGAGGTCGCCAGCCGCCGCCTCGCCCAGTCGCAGGAGCGGCTGGAGCGGTCGCGCGCGGAGTTCGAGGCGATCTTCCAGGCGATGCAGGACGCAGCGGCCTTTACCGATCCCGGGGGCCGCATCCAGCTCGTCAACCCGGCCCTCTCGCGGCAGTTCGGGCACGCGCCGGGAGCCCTCGCCGGGGAGCCCCTCGCGCGGCTGCACCTCGACCCCCGGCTGGAGGACCGCCGCACCTTCCACGGGGTGACCACCCCCTACCGCCGCTCGGACGGCAGCGTCTTTTCCGGCGAGACCGGGCGCAGCGAGGTCGTCGGCCCGGGGGGCGAGGTGCTGGGCCTGCTCGAGGTCGTGCGCGACGTGACCGAGCGGCTGGAGGCCGAGCGGGCCCTTCAGGCGGGGGAGCGGCGCTACCGGGGCGTGCTCGACGCGATTCCCCACATGCTGTGGGTGAGCGACCCCGGCGGCCGGGTCACCTACGTGAACGCCCAGCACCGCGAGCGGCTGGGCGCTGACCCCGTGCGGGCGCGCGTGCATCCGGGGGACCTGCCCGCCTACGCCCGGCTGTGGGAGGAGGCGCAGGGGGGCGAGACACGCGCCCAGGCGGAGGTGCGGCTCGAGCTGTCCGGGGCGGGGCTCTCCGGGGCCCACCGCTGGTTCGTGCTGCGCGTCTCCCCGGTGCGGGCCGCGGGGGGCGAGGTCACCGAGTGGGTGGCCTCGGCGACCGACATCCACGACCGGGTGAGCGCCGAGCGCCTCGCCCAGCGCAACGAGGAACGTTCGCGCGGGGTGCTGGAGGGCTTGCCGCAGATCGTGTGGCTCACCGACGCGGGGGGCCAGCCCACCTACTTCAACCGCCGCTGGGCGGAGTACGTGGGCCCGGCGCGGGCCGGGGACAGCTTCCTCACCCTGCTGCACCCGGGAGACCGCGCCGAGTACAGGGCGCGCTGGGCGGCAGCGGTGCGCGCCGGGCGCCCCTTCGAGGCCGAACACCGGCTGCTGAGCCAGGAGGGCATGTACCGCACCTTCGTCACGCGCGGTCTCCCGGTGCGGGACGCGGGCGGAGGAATCATCGAGTGGGTGGGCACGAGCACCGACGTGGACGATCAGGTCCACGCCGAGGCCGCCGCCCGGCTCCTCGCCGACGTGTCCGAGCGGCTCACGGCGCGGGCGGAGGACCCGCTGGCGGCGCGAAGTGAGCCCTACCGCGCGGCGCTCGACCGCATCACCCTGCAACTCGCCGAGAGCGGGGCGCTGTGGGGCCCTGCGCCCATGTCCCGCCCCCTCGCCACCTCGCGGGTGGGGCAGGCGTGGTCGGCGGCCGGGGTGCAAGACGCCCTGCGCGGCCTGACGGCGGAGGTGGCGCAGGGCGGCGAGGAACGCCTGCTGCGGTCGCATCCCCTCCTGCACGAGGTCGGGGCGAGCGGGGCCGGGCTCTATCCGCTGACCGGGCGCGACGGCACCGTGCGCGGGGTGCTGGGGCTGACCTTCCGGCAAGAACCCACCGAGCGCGACCACGACCTCGCCCTCGAACTCGCCAAGCGGTTTGCCACCGCGCTCGACAACGACGCCCTGCGTGCCCAGGCGGAGGCCGCGCGCGCGGACCTCGAGGTCCTCAACCTCTCGCTCGAGGAGCGCGTGCGGCAGCGGACCCTGGAGCTTCAGGAGGCCAACCGCGAGCTGGAGGCCTTTTCCTACTCCGTCTCGCACGACCTGCGCACGCCGCTGCGCCACATCGTGGGCTTCGGCGACCTGCTGCGCAAGGAGGTGGGAGACGACCTCTCGCCCAAGGGGGAGCGCTACCTCGGCGTGATCACCGACGCGGCGGCCCGGATGAGCCGCCTGATCGACGACCTGCTCGCCTTTTCGCGGATGGGCCGCCAGGAGCTGCGCCGGGGAACGGTGGACCTGAACGCCGTGCTCGCCGAGGTCTGGGCGGGGCTGGAGCCCGACCGGGCGGGCCGGGAGATCATTACGCACTTCGCGCCGCTGCCCACCGTGCAGGGGGACGGGGCGCTCCTGACCCAGGTGTTTTCCAACCTGCTCGGCAACGCGCTGAAGTACAGCCGCACCCGCGAGCGCGCCGAGATCGAGGTCGGGGCGCAGGTGCAGGGGCATGACCTCACCGTGACGGTGCGGGACAACGGGGTGGGCTTCGATCCCCGCTACACGGATAAACTGTTCGGCGTGTTCCAACGCCTGCACCGCGCCGAGGAGTTCGAGGGGACCGGGATCGGCCTCGCCAACGTCCGCCGCATCGTCACCCGCCACGGGGGCCGGGTCCGCGCCGAGGGGGTGCCCGGCTCAGGAGCGGCCTTCCACGTCACCCTGCCGCTGGACGCCCCCGCCCCGGCGCCCGAACTGGACCGCGCCCCATGACCGCGCCCTCCCCCGACCGCTCGCTGCCCGTCCCCGGCCAGCCGCTGAGGATCCTGCACCTGGAGGACAACGAACTCGACCACGAACTCGTGATCTTGCACCTGGAGGGCGACCTTCCCTGGCCGGTGCAGGTCGAGCGGGTCGAGGACGAGCCGGGTTTTCAAGGGGCCCTGCGCACCCACCGCCCGCACCTCGTCCTGAGCGACTACGCCCTGCCGAGTTACGACGGCCTCTCGGCCTACCACGCCGCGCACGCCTTCGATCCGCACCTGCCCTTCATCATCGTGACGGGCGCGATGGGGGAGGAGGTCGCGGTGGACACCCTGCGCCAGGGGGTGACCGACTACATCCTCAAGCAGCGGCTCGAACGCCTCGCGCCGAGCGTGAAACGCGCCATCGCCGAGGCCGACGCCCGCGAGCGCCGCGAGCGCGCCGAGCAGGCGGTGCGTGAACTCAACCTCTCGCTGCAAGCGCGGCTGGAGGAGGTCGAGCGGCTGCGCGGCATCGCCGAGGGCCAGCGCCAGCGCCTGGAGACCCAGGCCCGGCAACTCGAGGAGGCGCTCAACCTCCAGAAGACCTTCCTCGCCGAGACGAGCCACGAGCTGCGCACGCCGCTCACCGCGCTGCTGGGCTACCTGCGCCGAGCCGAGCGCGAGGCGGGGGGCTCCCAGACCCTCCAGGACGCCCAGCGGGTCGCCGAGAACATGACCCGGCTGGTCAACGACCTGCTGCAACTCTCGCGCGGCGAACTCGTGCAGGGGATCGAGATGCACTTCATCAACGTGGGCAACATCGTCCGGCAGGTCGGGCGCGACTACGGGGTGCAGGCGAGCGCCCCCGACGTGGAGATCATCGGCGACCCCGGGCGGCTGACCCAGGTGTTCGTGAACCTCGTGAGCAACGCGATCCGGGTCTGCGGAAGCCCCGGCCTCGTCCAACTGGAGGCCGACGTGCGGGAGGGCCACGTCGAGGTCTGCATCGTGGACCACGGCCCCGGCATCCCCGACCACATCAAGGGGCGCATCTTCGACAAGTTCTACCGGGGCAAGGAGGCGGGCTCGGCGGGCCTGGGGCTCACCATCGCCCAGCAGGTCACCCACGCCCACGGCGGTCAGATCGACGTGCTCGACACCCCGGGCGGGGGCGCGACCTTCCGCGTCAACCTCCCCCTCCCCGACGAGGACGAGGACGACGTGGACGACCCGCGGGCGGTGGGGGCAGACGGCCCGGCCCTGTAAGAGGACCGCGGGACACCCGACCCGCCCGGGCCCGGAGTCGGGTCGGCAGCTTCACAGACCCACGGGAGGGAGTGGCCGGGAGGCAGGGCCACCGGCTCCTTCCCTGTCTCCGGCCCGGCGGGCCACGTCTGGCCGCAGCGCGAGCAGGGCCCCCAGCCCTTCCCCGCCGCCCCGTCTGCCCCAAGGCCCCTTTGCAGCCAAAGGTACTGTGTTCCCGCTTGAGAATACATCTACCCGCGCTTAGCTTGGGGGACACACGCACGGCAAAGGAGGGAGAGGGGCATGGACAGTTCGCCAGGCTCCACGCTGCACCCGCAGACCAGGCGGCACCTGCACAACACCCAGCGGCTGCGCGAGGCGGCGATCCGGGAGTTCGCGCGCCACGGCCTCCAGGGCAGCAAGGTCAGCAACATCGTGACGGCGGCGCAGCTCACCCAGCCTTCCTTTTACCGGACCTGGCCGAGCAAGGAGGCCGCGTACGAGGAGATCATCGTCCAGACCATCCAGGCCTGGCAGGGGGCCGCCGCGCAGGTGATGGCCGGGCCGCCCGACCTCGCGCTGGGGGACCGGATCGGGGAGGGGCTGGAGCAGCTCTACACGCTGCTCGTGCGCGACCTCGAACTCACCCGGCTGGTGCTGCGCGAGACCGACAAGAACCCCGACCGTCACCTGCCCTTCATCGCCATCTACACGCGGGTCTTCACGGGGATGCAGGCGCGGGGCCTCGTCACGTCCGCCCTTCCGGCCGAGACCCTGGCCCAGACCTACACCGCCGTCACCGAACGCTTCTTCCTGGCGCGGCTGTACACCGGGCAGCGCTCGGCGCGCGCCACCGCCCGGGAGGTCACGGCGCTCCTGTTGCCCGTCTTCCGAAAGGAGTCCCCGGAATGAACAAGGTGGCTTACCCCCTGACGGTCGCCCTGGCGGGGCTCACGCTGGCCGCCGCGCCCACCACGCCCGCCTACACCAAGGCGCAGGCCACCGCCGGGGCCAAGGTCTACGCCGCGCAGTGTGCCGCCTGCCACGGCACCACGCTGAGCAACGGCGGCGCCCCCAAGCTCGCCGGGCCGGACTTCCTGAAGAAGTGGTCGAAGAACACCCTCGACGACTACTACTTCATCGAGAGCACGACGATGCCGCAGACCCACCCCGGCTCCCTGAAGGAGGCCGAGTACCTGAACGTGCTGGCGTACGTGTTGCAGCAAAACGGCTTCAAGGCGGGAACCAAACCGCTGGCGGCGGCCGACCTCAAGACCTACACCTTCCAGAAATGACGGGGGCCGGACCTGAGGGACGGGGCGAGGAGGGACGTATGACGAAAGGGGCGAGGCGCGGAGGGCTCCCCAGGCGGTGGGGGCTGTGCGGGGCGCTGCTGTTGGGCTCGGCGTGGGCGGTGGTGGGGCCCACCCAGGAGGAGCTGAACCGGGCCGACGAGGCGACCGACTCCTGGCTGATGTACAACAAGGGGTACAAGGGCCAGCGGTACTCGCCGCTGGAGCAGATCAACACCGAGAACGTGGCGGGGCTGCGGCGGCTCTGCACCTTCGACACGGGGGACGACGGGGGCTTTCAGGTCACGCCGCAGGTGTACAAGGGGGTCATCTTCTTCACGCAGATGTACCGCACCTTCGCCATCGACGCCACGACCTGCAAGCCGCTGTGGACCCACAAGCACCTGACCGAGGACTCTTCGGTGCTCACGACCAACCGGGGCCTCGCCATCGCGGACGGGGTGCTGTACCGGGGCACGCCCGACGCCCGGCTGATCGCGCTGGACGCCGGAACGGGCAGGGAGCTGTGGAACACCAAGGTGGAGGACTCCTCGGTGGGGTACTTCCTGAGCTCCGCGCCGATCTACTACGACGGCAAGGTCTACATCGGGGACGCGGGGGCCGACTGGGGCATCAAGGCCAAGATGTACGCCTTCGACGCCAAGACCGGCCAGAAGGCCTGGAGCTTCGACCTGATTCCCACCGGCAACCAGCTCGGCGCCGACACCTGGAAGCGCGCAGACGCGACCGTGACGGGCGGGGGCAGCGTCTGGACGAGCTACACGCTCGACCCGCAGTCGGGCAAGCTCTACTTCTCGGTGGGGAACCCGGCCCCCGACTTCGCGGCCCAGTACCGGCCCGGCGACAACCTCTTCACGAACACGGTGACGGTGCTCGACGCGAGGACGGGCCAGTACAGCCACCACTACCAGCAGATTCCCAACGACGACAAGGACTACGACACCGCCGCCGCGCCCGTGCTCTACGACCTGGGCGGCGAGCGGCGCCTGGCGGTGGCGACCAAGGCCGGGTGGCTGTTCGGGTACGACGACAGCCAGCAGACCCAGGCGTTCAAGCAGCCGATGATCAAGGTCACGAATCAGGAAAAGCCCACCACCCGCGAGGGGCTGGCGATCTGCCCGAACTACAGCGCGGGCTCGCAGTGGTCGGGGCCCTCCTACCACGCGGCGAACGCGACCCTGGTCGTGCCCGCCGTGGACTGGTGCGGTGTGGTGAAGCTGGGCGAGGTCCGGCTCATCAAGGGGCAACTGTTCTTCGGCGGCGCGATGCAGCTCGACCCGGCGGAAAAGGCCATCGGCAACGTCGTCGCCTTCGACGCCCTGAGCGGCAGGGAAATCTGGCGCTACAGCACTCCCGGCATCCGCATCATCGGCGGCCTCACGACCACCGCCGGGAACCTCGTGCTGGGCGGCGCGATGAACGGCACCCTCTTCGCCCTCGACGCGCGGAGCGGCAAGGTCCTCTTCAAGGACAACGTGGACAAGGCGCTGATCGGCGGCGGGGTCTCGACCTACCTCGTGAACGGCAAGCAGTACCTCGCCGTCGCGGCGGGCAACACGTCCAAGGGGGCCGTGGGCTCGGGCTCGAAGAACGTGACGGGCCGGATCGCCATCTATGCCCTTCCCTGATCGCCCGGCCCGGGCGCGGCGGCTGGGGGCTGCCCTGTGGGCCCTGACGCTGGCGGGCCCGGCCCACGCCTGGATTCCCTCCCTGAGCGCGGCGCAGGTGGGTCAGGCCAGGGCCGAGGGCGACGCGATGAGCGTCAAGGAGGGCGGGTACGTCCTGGGGGGATATCTGCTGCGGGCGTACAACGACGACATCATCCTGCGCCCCGGCTCGCCCGAGATCGACGGCGTGGTGATCAGCACGCCCTTCGAGCGGGTCCGGTACGAGACCTACCTCTCGCACCTGGAGGCCAAGCCGATGACCGGGGAGCAGGCCGCCGCCCTGGCCCGGGGGCTCGGCGGGAAACTGACCTTCCGCGTGTACTCGCACAGCCCCTACCCGGTGGAGGAGGAAGAGGAGCAGTGGCAGCGGGCCTACCGCACCGACCGCGTGACCTTCGACGAGGACCGGGCCAAGAGCTACCTCGACTTCTACAAACCCGCCACCCTGACGGTCGCCGGGCGGACCCACACCGCGTCCCCCGTCCTCGACGGTCCCTACCGCGACAACTTCACCCTCCCGAGCGGCGAGGCCGAGTCCAGAAACCTCGGCGTGGTGTTCTACACCTTCGACGCCCGGACGCTGCCCACCTCGGGGGCCTTTACCCTGAGCTTCCGGGACAGCCGGGGCCAGGTCTACACCCTGAAGGGCGACCTGGGCCAGCACCGCTGAACCGGGCCGCGGACGCGGGGAGCAAGGGGGGAGGGGGTGGAAGTCCCGTCCCCCTCCCTCTTCGCCCCCCACCAACAAATGGTCTACCCTGCACGTATGGCCGACCTCCTGAAAAAGACCATGCACGTCACCTGGCTCGGCGAGCAGCGCTACGTCGGCGTCAGCGAGAGCGGGCACCAGCTTCTGATCGACAACAGCCCCGTCAAGGTGGGCGTCTCCCCGATGGAGGCCCTGCTCGGGGCCCTCGCCACCTGCACCGCCTACGACATCGTGGAGATCATGAAAAAGCGCCGCACGCCGCTGACCTCCTACCGGGTCGAGGTCGAGGGCGAGCGGGCGGAGACCACCCCGAAGCGCTACACCCGCATCACCGTGCGCCACATCGCCAGCGGCGAAGGGCTCACCGGGGACGCGCTGAGCCGGGCGGCGCACCTCAGCCACGAGAAATACTGCTCGGTGGCGGCGAGCCTGAACAGCGAGATCATGCTGGAGACGCGGGTGGAGTAGGGCGGGGTATGGGTGGGGGCGGGGTTGGCTGCGGGCCGCCTCGCCCGTTTGTTGGAGGCTTTTTGTTTCCTGTGGTTCGGGGAGGGATTGGGCGGTTACCCCCCTTCCCGGCCTCCCCCACAAGGGGGGAGGAGGAATAGAAAGCTCCAGCGCCTCTAGCCTGCCATCAGGAAAGCTGGAAAAGCTCGCCTCTTCCGGGCCACAAGAGGGGGTATTCTCTTTCGCTCAGCGTGGAGGTGACACACCCCCTCACGCCCTATGTTTTTAGCTCCTCCCCCCTTGTGGGGGAGGCTGGGAGGGGGGTAGCCGCCCAACGCCTCCCAGCCCCCTCCCAGCCCTACTCCTCCTCCGCCCCCGCCTGCTGCGCCGCCTCCCGCTGGGCCCGAACCTTGTAGACCTTGTGCATCTGGTCGAGTTCCCCGGTGCACGGCTGCTGGGCGTCCAGCGGCAGCGCACTCCCCCGCTCGTCCAGCGTGACACACCAGCGCGCGGCGAACATCTTCTTGGCAGCTTTGAGCGCCGGGCCCGAACCCTCTCCCCCGTTCTGGAAGAAGGTGACGACGGCGAAGTTGGGGTTCTCCAGCGGCCCGTAGCCCTCGTACCAGGCGTGGGTGTAGGCGTAGTTGTAGCGGCGCGACAACCCGTTTTCCGCCGTGCCCGTCTTGCCGCCCGTGCGGACGGGGAAGAGCAGCGGGCCGACCTCGTGGCGGGCGGTGCCCGTGCGGATGCTCGTCACCCAGGACATGCCCTCCTTGACGAACTTGAAAATCTCGGTGTTGCCGTTCTTCACCACGCTGACGGCGGGCTTGCGGGCGACGGGCTCGTCTCCGACCGCCTTGAGGACCGTGAGGGGCCGCTTCATCCCGTCGTTGATGATGGTGGACATCACCGAGACGAGCTGGGCGGGCGTGACGAGCACGTCCCCCTGGCCGATGCTCATGTTCAGGCCCGAGCCCTCGTACCAGGGGTGCTCGTTGCTGGTGTAGTCGTCCCGGTCGGGCACGTCGCCCAGCTTCTCGCCGACGAGTTCGAGGCCGGTGGGCGAGCGGAAGCCGAGTTCGGTGGCGCGCGCCTTGAGCTGCCGGGAGTACCCGGTCGGGCCCGCCTTGACCGCCGAGGTGTAAAACCACGGGTTGCAGGAAAAGGCGATGGCCTTGCGCCCGTCCACCGGCCCCAGGCTGTAGGACGCCCAGTTGCGGAAGGCCGCCCGCCCGAAGTAGTACACCGGGGAACAGTTCGTGGTGAAGTTGCCCCACTTCTCCACGAAGGCGATGGTGGAGGTGAGCTTGAACACGCTGCCGGGGTTGTACGCCTGCACCACCCGGTTGCTCGTCACGGCGTCGAGCGCCGCGTCCGGGCGGTTGGGGTCCACCGCCCAGCGTTTCGCCACCGGGTCGGGGCCGGGCACCCGCGAGAACCAGTTGGGGTCGAAGGTGGGGCTGCTCGCCATCGCCAGCACCTCGTTCGTGCGCGGGTCGATGGCGATGACGGCGCCGCGCGCGTAGGGGTCGGGGCGGCCCCCGTGCGCGGCGCGGCCCCGGTTCACGTCGGCGAGCCCCTCGCGCAGCACGGATTCGGCGGCCCGCTGGAGGGTGCTGTCGATGGTGAGGGTGAGGTCTTTGCCCTGGCGCCCGGGGTCGATCACCCGCTCGGTGAGGGGGCGCCCGTTCGCCGTCACCTCGCGGCGGCGCAGGCCGTTCACGCCCGCCAGGACCGATTGCTGGCTGTACTCCAGCCCGGAGACGCCCACCATGTCGCCGACCGTGTAGCCCTCCTCCTCGACCTGGCGACGGTTCGCCTCCAGCACGTACCCGAGGAGGTGCGCGGCCATCTTGCCCTCCGGATAGACGCGCTCGACCCGCTCGCGCAGCTCCAGGCTGGGGACGAGGACCGTGTACTCGTACAGGGCGGCGAGGCGGTCTTGCGGCACGTTGCGGGCGAGGACGGTCGCGGTCTCCTTCTCGGGGTCGGGCTCGCGCGGCTGCCCGTTCACGAGCACGTCGGGCCTGACCCCGGCGAGGGCCTGAATCCGCTCCCAGGCGGGGATGGCCTGGGCGGGGTCTTGCGGGTTGCGCCTGCCGGTGTACACCAGATCGACGGCGAGGCGGTTGGTGGCGAGGAGCACGCCGTCGCGCGTGCGAATCTCGCCGCGCAGGGCGCGCACCACCTCGTCGCGCTGGAAGTTGCTCGCCGACTGCACCGCGAACTCGTCGTGCCGCGTGACCTGAAGCTGGAAGAGCCGCCCGCCGAGCACCGCGAGCCCCAGGCTGAAGCCCAGCGCCAGCAGCCGGACGGGGAGGGCCCCGGCGGCGGAGTGTTCGCCCGCCCGCCTGCGCCCGCCCGCCCTCCGGCGCAGCCGCGAGCGGCGGTCGAAACTGTCCCCGGCCCGGCTCATCCGAGCCCTCGCTGAGACCCGGCGCGCGGCCCGAGAGCCCAGTTCACCACCCGCTCCCAGAGCGGATAGGCGATCAAGGTCGTCAGGAAGGCGAGGGGCACGGTCCGGATCAGTGTATCGGTCGTCACGAGGTCCGATCTGAGCCAGTACGTCAGGAACAGGAAGGCGAGCCACTGCCCCGCCGTGGCCGCGAGAACGGTCACCACCCCCTGGATCACCCCCGAATCCACGACGAGGCGCCGCACGGTCAGGACAAGGAGCACCCCGCCCGCCACCCCCGCCGCGTGCAGGCCCAGCGCCCCGCCGCCGAGCACGTCCTGGGCGAGCCCCACCCCATACGCCCCGAGGAGCGCGACGGTGGGCGAGAGCCGCCACACCAGCGCCACGCCCGTCAGCAGGAAGAGGTTGGGCGGCGGCACGGGCGAGCCGTCGAGGAGCCGGGAGAGGGCACCCTGCACCGTGATCAGGATCAGGGCGTAGAGGACGTACAGCACCGGGCGACCCGGGGTGCCGACCGCGAGCGCGGGCAGGCGGGCGCGCGTCACAACCCCTCCAGCAGGGTCACGTCCTCGACCGCGCCGACGTCCACGGCGGGCTTGACGACGACCGTGCGGTTCACGTCGTTGGGCCCGAGCGGCAGCACCCGCTCGACGGTGCCCACCCGGATGCCGACCGGGTACACGCCGCCGAGGCTGCTCGTGACGAGCACGTCCCCCGGCTTGACGGGCACGCTGCGCGAGAACTGGGCGCGCAACCTATCGGGCGGCAATCCCACGGCGAGGCCGCGCCCGCCCCGGTTCCCCTCTAGGGTGACGCCGACGCTGCTCTCGGGGTCCACCAGGCCGATCACCGTCGCGCGGCGCCCGCTGACCCCCACGACCTGCCCGACGAGCCCGGCGGGGACGGTGACGGGCATCCGCATCCGCACCCCGTCCGCGCTGCCCCGGTTGAGGGTCAGGCGGGCGAGCAGGGGGCTGGGGTCCACCGCCACGACCTGCGCGAGGCCGACGGCGTTGGGCGCCTGGGTCGCGCGAATCTGCACGACCTGCCGCAGCCGGGCGACCTCGCGGGCGAGCAGCTCGTTGCGCTGGGCCAGGGCGTCGTTCTGGCGCCGGAGGGACTGCACCTCCCCCGCGAGATTGCGCTCCTGCACCACGTTCGTGTAGGCCCGGCGCACGTTGTCGGTGGCGGCGAGCACGACGCGGGTGACGGGTGCGGTCGCCGCGCTCAGCGCGGTTGGCGCGACGACCTGGAAGCGGGTGGCGACCATGCTCACGAGCAGAAGCGCCGCGTACAGCAGCAGCAGTTCCCGGAAGCCCCTCACAGCGCCCCGCGCACCTCTCTCACCCCGGCGGCCTCGCCCCAGACGGGGACGCCCGCCTCACGCATCAGGCGGATCACCAGCCCGAGCGGAAAGCCCACCACGTTCGAGTAGTCGCCGTCGATGCGGGAGACGAGCGCCATCCCGACCCCCTGGATGCCGTACCCGCCCGCCTTGTCGAGGCCCTCCCCGGTGCGGGCGTAATGGGCAACTTCGGCGTCGGTCAGGTCGCGGAAGGTGACGTCCGTGCGCTCGACGCCGCCCGCCGTGCCCCCCGGAGAGGCGACGGTGACCCCGGTGTAGACCTGATGGGTGCGGCCCGAAAGCTGCCGGAGAAAGGCGCGGTTCTCCGCCTCATCCAGCGGCTTGGCGAGGAGGGCGCCGTCCGCCGCGACCACGGTGTCGGCGGCGATCACGACCGCGCCGGGATGCTCACGTGCGACGGAAGCCGCCTTGAGCGCAGCGAGGTCGCCCGCCAGCCGCGCCGGGTCCGTCTCGGGACTCTCCTCGTCCGCGCCGCTCACGACGATCCGGAACGTCACGCCGAGGTTGCCCAGCAGTTCGCGCCGCCGGGGACTGCCCGAGGCGAGGATGACATCCGGCGCCACGCTAGTACCCCGCCCCCGTCTGCTCGCCCGCCACCAGGGCCACGCCGCCCGAGGTGCCCAGCCGGGTCGCGCCCGCCTCGATCATGAGCCGCGCGTCCTCGGGGGTCCTCACACCGCCCGCCGCCTTGATCGCCGCCCGGCCCGCGATGACCTCGGCCATCAGGCGCACGTCCTCCACCGTCGCCCCCCCCGTTCCGAAGCCCGTCGAGGTCTTCACGAAGTCGGCCCCGCCCAGGACCGCCGCCTCGGTCGCCGCGCGCTTCTGCTCGTCGTCGAGATAGCAGGTCTCGATGATGACCTTGAGCACCGAGTCGGGAATCGCCCGCCGCACCGCCCGCACGTCGGCCTCCACGGCGTCCCAGTCGCCCTCCAGCGCCGCGCCGATGTGGATGACCATATCCACCTCGTCCGCGCCCGCCTCGACGCTCAGCCGCGCCTCGACCGCCTTCTGCTCGCCCAGGGTCGCGCCCAGGGGGAAGCCGCACACGGTCGCCACCTTGACCCCGGAGCCCTCCAGCTCGGCCACTGCGAGGGGGACGTAAACTGGGTTCACGCAGACGGCGTAGAAGGTATGCTCGCGCGCCTCGGCGCACAGGAGGCGGATGTCGGCGGGCGTGGCGGTCGCCTTGAGCAGCGTGTGGTCGATGTAGGGGGCGAGCTTCACGCGCTCAGAATACGCGCTGGGGGCTAAGAAACGTAAACCGGACTTCATCCGCCGGGTCCAACCTGAACGGTGTGGGGCCACCTTTCCGTTACGCTCTGAGATATGACCCAGGCCACGCCCACCCTCACCCCCGGCGAACCCTTCCCCAGCTTCACCCTCCCCGACGCTGACGGGCGCACCCACCGCCTCGCCGACTACGCGGGCCGCTACGTGGTGCTCTATGCCTATCCCAAGGACGACACCCCCGGCTGCACGCGGGAGGCGTGCGACTTCCGCGACAGCGCCCTCCTCAAGGCCCACGGCGCCGCCATCCTCGGCGTGAGCCGCGACGACGCCGAGAGCCACCGCGCCTTCGGGGAGAAGTACGGCCTGCCCTTCCCCCTGCTGACCGACGAGGACGCCGCCTTCCTGAAGACGGTGGGCGCCTACGGCCCGAAGAACAGCTTCGGCAAGGTGACGGAGGGCGTGCGCCGGGCGACCTTCTTGATCGGCCCGGACGGGAGGCTCGTGCAGGTCTGGCCCACCGTGCAGGTCGAGGGCCACGCCGACGCGGTAGCCGCCGCCATCGACGCCGACCGTCAGGGGCGCGATGCCTGACCTGGAGGGGTTGAAGGAACAGGCCGCGATCCGCGCCGCCCTGCTGGTCGAGAGCGGCATGCGGGTCGGCCTGGGCACGGGCAGCACCGCGAAGTATGCGATCCAGGAACTCGGGCGGCGGCTCGCGGCAGGCGAGGTGAGGAACATCGTGGGCGTGGCGACGAGCGAGGCCTCGGAGGCGCTGGCCCGTGACCTCGGTATCCCGGTCGAGCCCCTCGACCCCCGGCCCCTCGACCTCGCCATCGACGGGGCGGACGAGATCGACCCGGGGCTGAACCTGATTAAGGGCCTCGGCGGCGCCCTCCTGCGCGAGAAGCTGACCGAGGTACAGGCTAGGCGACTCGTCATCATCGCCGACCACACCAAGGTCGTCTCGCGGCTGGGGGAGAAAGCCCCCCTCCCCGTGGAGATCGCGCGCTTCGGCTTCCTCTCGACCATCGAGCGGCTGCGGGCCCTGGGGCTGGGAGGGCGGCTGCGGCAACCCGGCGCCCAGCCGTACGTGACCGACAACGGCAACTACATCTTCGACGCGGCGCTGCCGGAGAGTTTCGACCCCGCCGCGCTGGAACGGCAGGTCAAGGGAACGCTGGGCGTGGTGGAGACGGGCTTTTTCCTGGGAATGGCCGAGCTGGCCTTCGTCGCCTCGCCGGAGGGGGTGCGGGAGGTGCGCCGCCCTTGAGCCGACTGCTGGGGAGGCCACGGCGCCGCCGCCTCTGGGTGGGGGCCGTCCTCCTCGCGGCCCTGTTCGCCGCCTTCGCGATCAACTCGACGGGGGCCCTCAAGCTGCTCTACCCCCGTGCCGTCGCCGAGGTCGCCGCGCTGCCCCCCGCCCCCGGCTACCGGGCGGGTCAGCGGGTGCTGATGGTGAGCCCCCACCCCGACGACGAATCGCTGTGCTGCGCGGGCAATATGCAGCAGGCCCTCGCCGCCGGGGCGCAGGTCTACATCGTGTGGCTCACGAGCGGCGACGGCTTCGAGCTCGACGCGGCCCTGCTCGAACGCACACCCCGCCCCTACGGCCGCGCCTCCGAGTCGCTGGGCAGCGTCCGCATCCGCGAGGCCACCCGCGCCGCCGCCGCGCTCGGGGTGCCCGCAAGTCACCTGTTCTTCCTGGGTTACCCGGACGGCGCCCTCCTGCACATGCTGACGGCCAACTCGTCTGCCCCGACGGTTTCGCCCCACACCGGGGCCACCCGCGTGCCCTACCCGCAGGCCCTCTCGCCCGGCGCCCCCTACACCGCCGCCAGCCTGCGGCGCGACCTGAGCACGGTCCTGGGGCGGGTGCGGCCCGACGTGGTGCTGCTGCCCTCGACCCACGACTTCCACCACGACCACGTGGCGACCAGCCTCGTCACGGCCCAGCTTCTCGCGGCGCGCGGCGAGACGGGCCGCGAGCGGCTCTGGATCGTCCACGGCGGCCTGGAATGGCCCGTGCCCAAGGGCCTGCACGAGGGCTTTCCCCTGCTGATCCCCCCGCGCGGGCGCCACCTCGCCTGGACCCGCTTCGGCCTCACTGGCGGGCAGCAGGACACCAAACTCCGCGCCCTGCGTGCCCACGCCAGCCAGATGGAGGTGATGCCCCGCTTCATGGAGGCCTTCGTGCGCGAGAACGAGCTGATCACGCTGCCGGAGGGGGCGCGGTAGGGGGAGGGTATTGGGGACGCTTCGTTTACCCCCCCTCCCAGCCTCCCCCACAAGGGGGAGGAGCAAAAAGAGCGGCTGTTGACTGGAAAAGGGCGGTAGCGTGGGTCACACGCCCCCTCACCCCGGCCCTCTCCCACGAGGGGAGAGGGAGGAGAAAAGCTTGAGCCTTTCCGCTGTTCAAAACGTCAATGACGCCCCATAAGTGCCGGCGACTAAACGCTCCTGGCCCACGGCCACGTCGGCTCGCGCAGCGAGACGGTGGGTACGTGGCTGGGACGCGACAAGATCAAACATTGCGTTCGGAAAGACCCGTCCACCCGCGCCGCCCGTGTGCCCTTGCTCAGCGCAGCGCCGCTCCCCCTGCCCCCTTTGGGGGGAGGGGGCTGGGGGGTGGGGGTAAACCGTGGCAAGTTGCCCCGCCCCAAAACCCTCACCCCTCCAGCCGCCGAAGCTGCCCCTCCAACACCCCCGGCTCCCGGGTCGGCAGGTCGCACGTATGCCCGACACACACATACGCCGTCCCCCCACCCGGCCGCCCCTCCAGCACAGGCAACCCCTCCCCCCGCTCCGCAGGCGCCAGCGCCGCGAAGGGCAGCGGATACCGCGCCACCACCCGCTCCAGCGGCGCCCTCTCCCCCGCTGTCCCGATTAAGGCCACCTCGACGTGCGGCGCCTCCAGGAAGGCGGCAGCCTGCCACAGCCCACCGAACCCACTTACCGCCGCCAGCATGTCGCTGCGGTAGGTCAGCACCGTCATCCGCGACAGCCGCTCAGCCTCCTCGTCCCCGAAGTAGCGCCCCACCCACAGCCCGAGCAGGGCGGCGGCGGCGTTGTCGCTGAGGACGGCGGAGTCGAAGCCCTGCGCCTGCCGGGTGAGCAGCGTCTCGGCCCTCCCCCCGGTCGAGCGGAAGAGGCCCGCCTCCTCGTCCCAGAAGTCGCGGCGGACGATCTCCCACAGTTCACGGGCCCAGTTCAGGTGCGCGAGGTCGCCGCCCGCCTGGTACAGCGCGATGAGGCCGAGGCCGTACAGCGCGTGATCCTCCAGCAATCCCTCGACCCGCGCCGCCCCGTCCTTGAAGGTGTGGGAGAGGGTGCCGTCTTCGAGCCGCAACCTCTCCCGCACGAAGTCGGCGTTGCGCCGGGCGATCTCCAGGGAGTGCCCCTCCCCCAGGATTCGCCCCGCGTCGGCGAAGGCGGCGAGCGCCAGCCCGTTCCAGGAGGTGAGGACCTTCCGGTCCGTGCCGGGCTGGGGCCGGGCCTGCCGTGCGGCGAGGAGACGGGCGCGGGCGGCGTTTAGGCGGGCGGTGAGGCTCTCCTCAGACTCCCCCAGGTCGCGGGCGAGGGCAGCAGGCGGTGTGGGTACGTGCAGCACGCTCCGCCGCCCGGCATCCGGACGGTGGGGGTCCTCGAAGTTGCCCTCCTCCGTCACGCCGTACACCCGCAGCACGAGGTCGGCGTCCGGCCCCTCGCCCAGCACCGCCCGAATCTCGGCGGGCGTCCAGGTGAAGGTCAGCCCCTCGACCCCCTGGGTGTCGGCGTCCTGGGCGGAGTAAAACCCACCTTCAGGCAACAGCAGCTCCCGTTCCAGGTAGGCCAGAGTCTCACGGGCCAGCCGCGCGAACTCCTCGTCCCCGGTGGACTGATAAGCACGCAGGAGGGTGCGGGTGAGCTGCGCGTTGTCGTAGAGCATCTTCTCGAAGTGGGGGACCAGCCAGCGGTCGTCCACGGAGTAGCGGTGGAAGCCGCCGCCGAGCTGGTCGTAAATTCCGCCGCGCCCCATCAGACGCAGGGTGTGCAGGGCCATGTCACGCCCGCCGAGCTGGGTGAGCAGGAAGTCGAGGGTGGTCGGCGCGGGGAACTTGGGTGCGCGCCCGAAGCCCCCCCGGTCGGCGTCGAACACGCGGCGCAGGTTCTCGACCCCCCGGCGCAGGAAGTCGGCGGGGAGTTCACCCTCCCCCTGACCCGGGCGGGGACGGCTCGCCTCGCGGACGTGTTCGGTCAGCGCCTGGGCGTTGCCGACGATCTTTTCGCGGCCCTCCTGCCAGGTGTGGGCGACGCTGGCGAGGAGGCGGGGGAAGCCGGGCATCCCGTAACGGTCCACCGGCGGGAAGTAGGTGCCCGCGTAGAAGGGTTCGCCCTCCGGGGTCAGGAAGACGGTCATCGGCCAGCCGCCCTGCCCGGTCATCAGTTGGGTGGCCGTCATGTACACCGCGTCCACGTCGGGGCGCTCCTCGCGGTCGACCTTGATGTTGACGAAGTGCTCGTTCATCAGGGCGGCGGTCCGGTCGTCCTCGAAGCTCTCGTGGGCCATCACGTGGCACCAGTGGCAGGTGGAATAGCCGATGCTCAGCAAGACGGGCACGTCGCGCCGCCTCGCCTCGGCGAAGGCTTCTGGGCCCCACGGCCACCAGTCCACCGGGTTGTCGGCGTGCTGGAGGAGGTAGGGGCTGGACTCCCGGGCGAGGCGGTTCATACACGCAGGCTAGCGGGCCGCGCCGGGGGTGTGCCCAGCCGGAGGCCCAAGCTGGTTAAGGAATAGACCACACATCCGGCTCATGGCCGGGGCACGGCACAATGTCGGGGTATGGCCCCGCTCGATGCCCAGACTGAAGTCTCCCCCGCCCCCATCGAGCAGCCCGTGCGCATCCGCGCCGGCTTTTCCCTGACCTTCGACGTGCGCCACCCCACGCCGATGCTGTTCGTGGTGCAGCCCCGCACCCGCCTGGAGCCCACCGGCACCCGCCAGCGTCTCCTCGACGAACGGATGCTGGGGGAGGCGCAGGGCATCCACACCTACACCGACCTGCACGGCAACCTGATCTGGCGCACGCTCGCCCAGCCCGGCGAGTTCGTGATCGGGCACGACCTGATCGCGGAGGTGACGGGCCACCCCGACCCGGTGCTGCCTGGCCTGCGCAAGCATCTCGTCGAGGAGTTGCCCGACGAGACCATCACCTACCTGCTGCCCAGCCGCTACGTGGACAGCGACCTGATCAGCGGCGAGGCGTGGGAGAGGTTCGGACACATCCAGGGCGGGTGGGCGCAGGTGCAGGCGATCAGCGACTTCCTGCAAGACGAGTGCGTGTACGGCTACGGCAGCAACTCGACCACCACCGCCAAGCAGGCCTTCGACAGCAAGCGGGCCGTGTGCCGCGACTTCGCCCACATGGGCGTGGCCTTTTGCCGGGCGCTGAACATCCCCGCCCGCTACGTGTGCGGCTACCTCCCCGACATCGACTTCGACTCGGGCGGCGTGCCGATGGACTTCCACGCCTGGTTCGAGGCCTTCCTCGACGGCGAGTGGCGCACCTTCGACGCCCGCCACAACCAGCCGCGCATCGGGCGGGTCCTCATCGCCCAGGGCCGCGACGCCAGCGACGTGGCCTTTACCACCACCTTCGGCAACGCCCGCCTCACGCGCATGTTGGTCTGGGCCGACGAGGCCCGCCCCGGCGAGACGCTCGACGACGAACCCGCCCCCCGCGTGGATTGAAGAAGACGGGGGATACGCCCTTCAGCCCCCGCGCAGACCAGCGAGCAGCCGCTCCACATCCTCCAGGCCCGTGTAGTGGGCGATGCTCGCCCGCACCACCCCCTCGGGGTAGAGCCCGAGGTCCTTGAGGGGCTGCACCGCGTAGAAGTGTCCCGCCGCCACGTCCACCCCCTGCCGGGTGAGGCGGTCGGCGGTGACCTCCGGCGTCTCCCCCTCCACCCGGAAGGCGACGGCCCCGAGTCGGCCCTCCATCGTCCGGGGCCCGTAGACCGTCACGCCGGGGGTGTCCAGCAGGCCGCCGAGCAGCCGCCCGGCCACGGGCCGCTCCAGCTCCCCGATGCGGGCCGAGGCCGCCTCCAGCGCCGCGCGGGTCAGCGCCTCGCCCCCGCCGAGTTCGCGCAGGTAGTCGAGGGTGCCCAGCCACCCGGCGAGCAGCTCGAACTGCGGCGTGCCGTACTCCAGCCCGGTGATGTCTCCTGGCGGGACGAAGCTCAGGCGCGGCCACGGCAGCGTCGGGCGCAACTCCGGGTTGACCCACAGGGCGCCCAGGTGCGGTCCCCAGACCTTGTAGGGGCTGAAGGTCACGAAGTCGGCGCCCCACGCCCGCACGTCGGGGAAACGGTGCGGGGCCGTGTGCACGGCGTCCACGACCGTCCACGCCCCCGCCGCCTGAGCCTGCGCCGCGACGGCGGGCACGTCCACCGCCACCCCCAGGACGTTGCTCGCCCCGGTCACAGCCACCAGCCGGGTCCGGGGGGTCAGCAGCGCCCCGAGGTCGCCTTGGTGCAGCCGCATCTCCGGCGGCCGGGCGTGCCACACCTTCACCGTCACGCCCACCCGCTCCAGCTCGCGCCAGGGGCTCGCGTTCGCCTCGTGTTCCAGGCCGCCCAGGATCACCTCGTCGCCGGGACCCCACAAGCGGGCGAAGGCGGCGGACAGCCGGAAGGCGAGGGCCGTCGCGCTGGGGCCGAGGGCCACGTCCTCGGGATTGGCGTTCAGGAAGAGGGCGGTGCCCTCCCGCGCCCGGTGTTTGAGGGCGAGCACGTCCCGGCCCGGCCGGTGGCCCGGCAGGGCGTTCGTGGCGCCGTAGCGGGTCAGGTGATCGGTGATCGCCGCGATGGAACGGGTGGGGAGGAGCCCCCCCGCCGCGTTGTCGAGGTACGCGCGGCCCGAGGCGAGGGGCGGGAACTGGGCCCGGAGGGCGGCGAGGTCGGGGAGGGTCAGGGTCATGGGGGGAGTGTATTGCTCGGCGGGGGCACCCTTCACGCTGGGGGACCAGGCCACCGTCCAGCCGCCTGAGACACGGGGGGCCCTCGGGACAGGCACGCCAGCATCACCGCCCGCAGGCGGCGCGCCTCGCCCCCGCACGCGGCCGGAGGGGGCGTCCAATCCTCGGCCCGGCCTCCCCGCGCGGAGGACAACCCCCGCTTCCGTCTGCACTACTCTGGTCCCCGTGATCGACCTCATCGCCCGCAAGACCCCTCCCCCCGGCCTGCGGCCCGCCCTGCGCGCCTCGCTCGCGGCGGCGATGCGGCACTTCGGGGTGGAGGACCGCGAGGTGACCGTCGTGCTCGTGGGTGACCGGACCATCCGTGACCTCAAGCGCGAGCACTGGGGCGAGGACGCGCCGACGGACGTGCTGAGCTTCCCCACCTGGGAGCCGGGCGACCCCTTCGTGCCGCCGCACCTCGGGGACGTCTTCATCAGCCTGGACACGGCGGGGCGGCAGGCGGCGGCGCGCGGGCACTCGCTCACGCGCGAGGTCGCCCTCCTCGCCAGCCACGGCCTGACCCACCTCGTCGGACATGACCACCCCCACGCGGAGGGCCTGGGCTTCGAGGAGGGCGCGACCGGGGAGGAATGGCAGGTCTTCCACGACGCCTGGGAGGCCGCCCGGGCGGCCCTGCCCGCGGACGCGTGAGGCAGGGCGGCTCGGCCCTCTCCCTGCGGCGCTGGTGGCGCTCGGCGGGCTTCGCGTGGGCGGGTCTCGTCTCCAGCTACCGGGTGCAGGCCAACTTCCGCATCGAGGTCTGGGCGGGCGTGGTGGCGGTCGGGCTCGCCCTTTTCCTCCGAGCCCCCCTCGCCCCCATCCTGCTCGCGTGCGCGCTCGTGCTGAGCCTCGAACTCCTGAACACGGCGCTGGAGGCGGTCGTGGACCTCGCCAGCCCTGGCCTGCATCCCCTCGCCAAGGTCGCCAAGGACGCGGCGGCGGGCGCGGTGCTCGTGGCGAGCGGGGGGGCGCTGCTCGTCGGCGTGGCCGTCCTCGGGCCGCCGCTGCTGGCCCTGGTCCGGTAGCCTGCCACGCGTGTTCTCCCGGCAGGCCTGCCGGATGGAGAGCAAAACGCATTCTGCCCCGACCGAAGTGGTATACTCTGTTTTGCTTATGGAGCCTCCCAGTTCTGGCTCTGGTCTGACGCCCGGTGAACTCCGCCTGCGGGCGGCGTTTTTGCTGTGGCCCCCCTACCGGCGACCGACGCCTCGGCCTTGCCCCGTGCGGCAGGAGAGGTGGGCAGCTTGTGCCGCGCGGAACGCCGGGGCGCGATGGAGCGCGCCCATTCATGAATGATCTCCTCGGCATCGTCGCCCTGTTCGTCCTCGTGCTCGTGAACGGATTTTTCGTCGCGGCGGAGTTCGCGCTCGTCAGCGTTCGGCGCACCCGCATCGACCAGCTCGCCGACGAGGGCAACAAGACGGCCCGGGCGACCCAGCGCGCCCTGCACAATCTCGACCTGTACATCGCCGCGACCCAGCTCGGGATCACGATGGCGTCCCTGGGCATCGGCTTCGTGGCCGAGCCCGCCATCGAGCACCTGATCCACCCGCTGCTCGGCGACACCACGCTCACGGAAGGACAGATCACGGCGCTCTCGTTCGGGATCGCCTTCGCGGTGAGCACGGTTCTCCACATCGTCTTCGGGGAACTCGCGCCCAAGAGCTGGGCCCTCCAGCGCAGCGAGCAGGTGTCGCTGTGGGTGACCCGGCCCCTGTTGATCTTCACGACGGTCTTCAAGTGGGCCATCCGGGGCCTGAACGCGATGGGCAACGGCGTGGTGCGCCTCTTCGGGCTGCGGGGCGTGGCCGGGCACCACACCGCCTACTCGGAAGAGGAAATCCGCATGATCGTCAGCGCGTCGAGCCAGGAGGGCGTGCTTGAGGACGACGAGAAAGAACTCGTCTACAACGTCTTCGACCTCTCGGACACGACGGTGCGCGAGATCATGACCCCGCGCATCGACATGGTGGTCGTGGACGGGGCGAGCCCGCTGCGAAGGTTGCTGGAGGTGAACACCGAGCACGGCTACTCGCGCGTGCCCGTGTATCAGGACACCGCCGACAACATCGTCGGGATCGCGCACACCTCGGACATGCTGCGGCACCTGAACGAGCTGGACGAGACGACCATCGCCGACATCATGCGCCCGGTCTTCTTCGTGCCCGAGGGCATGAAGATCAAGGACCTCCTCACCAAGATGCGCGAGAAGAAGTCTCACCTGAGCATCGTGGTGGACGAATTCGGCGGCACCTCGGGGCTGGTGACGCTGGAGGACGCGCTGGAGGAGATCGTCGGCGAGATCTACGACGAGACCGACGAGGACGAGGCGCCGCTGATCGAGGTGCTCGGCGAGGGGCTGTACCTGATGGACGCGAGCCTCACGGTGGGCGAGGTCGAGGAGCGGCTGGGCAGCAACTTGGAAGACGGCGACGGCGAGTACGACACCCTGTCAGGCTTCATGACGAGCCACTTCGGGGACATTCCGGAGGTCGGCCAGAGCTTCTTGCACGAGGGCTGGACCTTCACCGTCGAGGAGGCCGATCAGCGCCGCGTGGTGCGGGTGCGGGTCGAGCGCGCGCCGTACGTGGACGCCCTGGAGCCCCCGGTGCAGGAGGAGAGCCTCCGTGAGTGACGTTCAGCCGACCCCCGACCCGCAACTGCTGGAGGCCGCCCAGACCGCGTTCCGGCAGGCCTACGTGCCCTACAGCCGGTTTCGCGTGGGGGCGGCCCTGCGGACGCCCGATGGGCGGGTCTTCTTCGGCGCCAACGTTGAGAACGCCAGCTACGGCCTGGCCCGCTGCGCCGAGCAAAGCGCCGTGCAGGCGATGGCGACCGCCGGGGCGCGCGAGTTCACCGACCTCGTGGTCTACTCGGAGGCCACGCCGCCCGCCAGCCCGTGTGGGGCGTGCCGCCAGATTCTCTTCGAGTTCAGCCCCGAGGCCCGCGTGGTGTGCGTCAACCAGCACGGCGACGTGGTGAGCGGCCTCGTCCGCGACTTCCTGCCGCACGGTTTCCGGCTGGACCAGCGGGACGACGGGCATGGGGTGGGGACGGAGTAGCTACACTGGGGTATGACCGCTCACCTCCAGATGGACGAGCAGGGCCGGGTCCTGATCCCCCAGGAACTTCGGGAGGCGTTAGGCCTGCGGCCCGGTGAGACATTGGACGCCGAGGTGGAGGGGGGGCGGCTGGTCCTGCGTCCCCAGGTAGCCGAGGCGGAACTGGTGGAGTTCGAAGGCCGTTTGGTCATCATGACCGCGCAGCCGATCAAGGCGGACATCGATCTCGTTGAGGAAATGCGCCAGCAGCGGCTCAGGGACCTCCTCGACCTGTGATCACCGTTTTTGATACCAGCGCTATCGTTGCCGCCAACACCTTAACCCACGAGCAGTTCGGGTAGGCCTCCCAACAGCTCGCACGGGCAGAGCACCCCGCACTTTGTGCTCACAGCCTTGCAGAGTGTTACGCGATCATCACGGCCAGCCCACAGATTCGCCTGCCAGCGGTACAGGCTGTTCGTCTTCTGTCCACCCTCGAGCAAAACTGGACCGTCCTTCTGCTGACCCCAGCCCACTACCTTCGCGCCGCCGAGCGGTGCCGGGACTTGGCCTTACAGGGCGGCGCGATCTACGACACCCTGATCGCTGAAGCGGCACTTCAAGCAGGCGCGTCAGCCCTCGTCACCTTGAACCCCAGGCACTTCCGGCGACTTGGGGCGGATGTGGAACGGCTGGTCATCGCCCCATAAAACGCAGAGGGGGAGAACCTTCCTGGCCCTCCCCCTCTGCCTGTCATGTCTGGCGGCGGGCCGCTTCCCCTCAGTCGTGCGCCGCCGCGAACTGCTGCGCCTCGGTGCTCCCCGCCAGCGCCGTCGTGCTGCTCTGGCCGCCGCCCGCCGCGTTGGCGACGAGATCGAAGTAGCCGGTGCCGACCTCGCGCTGGTGCTTGACGGCGGTGAAGCCCCGGTCCTGGGCGGCGAACTCCTTTTCCTGAAGCTCGACGAAGGCGCTCATCTGCTTGCGGGCGTAGCCGTGGGCCAGCTCGAACATCGAGTAGTTCAGCGAGTGAAAGCCCGCCAGCGTGATGAACTGGAACTTGTAGCCCATCGCGCCCAGTTCGCGCTGGAAGCGGGCGATGGTCTCGTCGTCGAGGTTCTTCCGCCAGTTGAACGACGGCGAGCAGTTGTACGCGAGGAGCTTGCCGGGGAACCTGGCGTGGACGGCCTCGGCGAAGCGCCGCGCGTCTTCGAGGTTGGGAACGCTCGTCTCGCACCAGATCACGTCGGCGTAGGGGGCGTAGGCCAGCGCGCGGCTGATCGCCTGCTCGATGCCGGGGCGGACGTAGAAAAAGCCCTCCGGGGTGCGCTCGCCCGTCGTGAAGGGCCTGTCGTTGTCGTCGATGTCGCTGGTGAGGAGGTTGGCGGCGTCCGCGTCGGTGCGGGCGATCAGGACGGTGGGCACGCCGGACACGTCGGCGGCGAGGCGGGCGGCGTTGAGCGTGCGGATGAACTGGGAGGTGGGCACGAGCACCTTGCCGCCCAGGTGGCCGCACTTCTTCTCGGAGGCGAGCTGGTCCTCGAAGTGGACGCCCGCCGCGCCCGCCTCGATCATCGCCTTCATGAGTTCGAAGGCGTTCAGGGGGCCGCCGAAGCCCGCCTCCGCGTCAGCGACGATGGGCACGAAGTAGTCCACGTCGCCCCTGCCCTCGGCGTGCTGAATCTGGTCGGCCCGCCGCAGGGTGTGGTTGATCCGCCGCACCACGTCCGGCACCGAGGACGCCGGGTAAAGGCTCTGGTCGGGGTACATCTGCCCGGCGTTGTTGGCGTCGGCGGCCACCTGCCAGCCGCTGAGGTAGATCGCCTTGAGTCCCGCCTTCACCTGCTGCATCGCCTGGTTGCCCGTCAGCGCGCCGAGGGCGTTCACGAAGGGTTCTTCCTTCATCAGCCGCCAGAGCTTCTGCGCCCCGTGCTTGGCGAGGGTGTGCTCGACGGGCAGGCTGCCGCGCAGCCGCACCACCTCATCGGCGGAGT
This sequence comes from Deinococcus aestuarii, assembly GCF_018863415.1. Taxonomy (NCBI): domain Bacteria; kingdom Thermotogati; phylum Deinococcota; class Deinococci; order Deinococcales; family Deinococcaceae; genus Deinococcus; species Deinococcus aestuarii. Next base: position 41,554 of record NZ_JAHKSN010000002.1, read on the forward strand.
AGTTGCGCCGGATGCCCTGCCAGCGCTCCTCGGTCTTCCAGGTCTTTTCCAGAATCTCGGCGTGCGTGCGGGGGGTGGGGGTCATGGTGGGCTCCTAAGGGGTGTGAGAGGCTGTCCTGCCTGTGAGGCAGGTCGGCGGGAACGGCGGTGGGGCGCTCGGCCCCGGTGACGAATGAGGCCATTGTGGGCGAGGCGACCCCGCCGCCGGGGTGGTGTACTCGCGGCGCGGCGGGGTACACCACTTCGGCAGGTACACCACCAGAGGCCACAAAGAGGAATGCCCCACCTCGCCGGGGAGATGGGACGCTGGGAAGGGCGGGGTTCAGACCCTGACGCCCACGCCCAGCCACGCCTCCAGTTCACGCTCGAACTCGGCGTGGCGGTCGTGGTGGTAGAGCAGGCCGTGGAAGCCCGCGACCCGCGCCGCGTCGATGTTCTCTTCCACGTCGTCCACGAAGGCGACCTGGGCGGCGGGCACCCCCATCGCGCCTTGCAGGGCGGAGAAGGCGTCGGGGTGAGGCTTTTTCTGCCGCAGCTCGTTGCTGAAGACCAGGGCGTCGAAGCGGGCGAAGCGCGGGTCGCGGCGCAGGTGGTCGCTGACGACGGGATAGTTGTTGCTCAGCAGGCCGACCCGGACCGAGCGGGGCAGCGCGGCGAGGGTGGCGTACATCGGGAGGTTGTCGTGGACGCTGCCGAGGTACAGGGCCTCGAACTCGTCGTAGGGCAGCCTGACGCCCGTCTCCTCCTGCATGACGGCCCAGAACTGCGGCAGGGTCCACTCGCCGACCTCCAGTTGCCGGACGTGCCGGAAGTAACTCTCCCGCACGCGCTCGACGGGCACACCGCTTCGGTCGGCGACGTTCTGGGTGGAGCGCCCGTCGAAGGTCCCGATGGTGAAGACGCCGCCCCAGTCGAAGGCGACGTGATGGTAGGCCCGGGTCGAATCGGTCATGGGCCGATTCTGGCGCAGCGTTCCTCAACCCGGCAGGCGGCTGTGCAGACGGACGGGCCTCTCAGTCCTCCAGCAGCAGGCCCCGGCGTATCCAGGCGACGACGTTCAGGGCGTGGAGTTCCTGCCAGGCGCGCACCCAGCCGCCCTCGCCCGCCAGTTTGCCGCCGCGACCGTGACGCACCACACTCGCGCGGTGGGCGGTGAGCAGTTCGGACGAGCTGGCTCCGGGCAGGACCCGCACGTCCACCTCCTCGCTGAGGGCGGGGGCGGAGGGCTCGGCGGTCGTGCTCAGGACGCAGGCGACGCCGCTCGCCCGGTCACGCAGCCAGGTCACGGCCTGCACGAGCGGTGGGGCCGGGCGGGGCGAGTCGGGCGTCTCGCTCCAGCGCAGGGCGAAGGCCACGTCGGGGCCCCACAGGTAGGCGCGCAGGTGGCGCGACTCGGGAAGGGTGGGCGCGTAGTACACGCCGAGCGGCTCGGCCCCGCTCTCCCGCAATTCGGTATCGAGGGCGGCGAGCGTGCGGGCCTGCTCAGGCGTGGCCCCCCAGGCGCGTTCCTCCAGGGCCTCGAAGGTCAGGGCCGTGTGGATGGGCGGGCCGGGCAGCGGGCGGCCCTCCAGGCGGGCGCGGTTCACGTCGGGAAGTCTTCCCTGCGCGGCCCCCTCGCCGAGCAGCGTTTCCAGCTCGTCGGCAGTTAGGGCGCAGAGGTTGAGCCGGGCGGGCATCCCGGCAGCATAACGTCGCTCCTGTGCGGGGGAAGGCCCACGGCCACGATTGACCACCCCGCCTATACTCCCGCCATGAATGACGTCGCCTCGAACTACGCTCAGGACGTCGCGGCGGTCGCGGCCAAACTCCAGAACCACCCCGGCCCCCTCGTCGTGCTCAGCCACGAGAACCCCGACGGCGACGCGCTGGGCAGCGTCCTCGGCCTCGCGCGGGCGCTGCGGGCGATGGGCAAGACGGTGATCGCCCCGATGGACGTGCCCCGCTACCTGCGCTTCCTGCCCGAGCCCGGAGAGCTGAGTGAGCCGCTGACCGAATGGCCCGAGAACGCCCTCGCCGCCGTCCTCGACGTGGACAACAACGACCCGGCGCGGGTGGCGGGCGCCGACCTGACCACCTTCACGGGCGGGGTCGTCAACGTGGACCACCACGGCACCAACCGCAGGCAGGCGACGGCGCTGATGGTGGACCCCGCCCAGCCCGCGACCGCGATGATGGTCGCCGACCTTGTGGACGAGTTGGGGGCGCCGTGGTCGGAGGCGATTGCCACCCCCTTGATGCTCGGCATGATCACGGACACGGGCTCGTTCCGCTTCAGTAGCGTGACCCCGGCGACCTTCGAGACCGCCGCCCGGCTCCTTTCTCACGGCGCAAGACTCGGCTGGCTGAACGACCAACTCGGCCAGAACCCGCGCACCTATTACCTGCTGCTGCGCGAGGTGCTGGGCACCCTCGAATTCCTGCACGGCGGGCGGGTGGTCCTCGCCCGGGTGGACGACGCCATGCTCACGCGGGCGGGCGCGAGCTGGGAGGACGTGGAGTCGTACTCGGGTCTGCTGCGCAGCGCGGAGGGCGCCGAACTCGCCGTCATCGCCAAGGACTACGGCGACCGGGTGAAGCTCTCCCTGCGCTCGCGGGGGCCCGTCAGCGCGCAGAACATCGCCGTCGCGCTCGGCGGGGGCGGACATGTCCCGGCGGCGGGGGCGACGGTAGCCCTCTCCTACCCGGAGGTGCGGGAAAAGCTGGACGAGGCGATCAGCGCCGAACTCGCGCGGGTGGACGCGGCGGAATAACCCCCTCCCTCGGAAGAAAGGGGGCGGACCCACGCGGCCACGCCCCCTCTTGACATCCGGCTTCAGTCCAACACGAGCTGAATGCCGCCCAGTTCGTCCACCGGCAGGCCCCACCTGTTCATCCCGGCGATGAAGGGGTCGGGGTCGAACTCCTCGACGTTGTAGACGCCGGGTTTGAACCACGTCTTTTGCAGCATCAGCATCGCGCCGATCATGGCGGGCACGCCGGTCGTGTACGAGACGCCCTGCGCCTGCACCTCGCGGTAGCATTCGGCGTGGTCCTTGACGTTGTAGACGAAGTGGACCTTGTTCGGCTCGCCGTCCTTGCCGATGCCGCGCGCCTGCACGCCGATGCAGGTCTGCCCGGTATAGTTCGCCGCCAGCGACTCGGGGGCGGGGAGCACGGCCTTGAGGAACTCGATGGGCGCGATCTGCTGTCCGCGGAAGTTGATGGGCTCGATGCTCGTCATGCCCACCGCCTCCAGCACGGTGAGGTGCTTGATGTAGGCTTCCCCGAAGGTCATCCAGAAGCGGGCCCGCTTGATGGTCGGGAAGTTGACGACGAGCGATTCGAGTTCCTCGTGGTAGAGGACGAAGCTCTTGCGGGTCGCCACGTTGGGGTAGTAGATGTCCTGCGAGATTTCGAGGGGCTGAGTTTCGACCCACCCGCCGTTTTCCCAGTAGCGCCCGTTCGCGGTGATCTCGCGGATGTTGATTTCCGGGTTGAAATTGGTGGCGAACGCCTTGCCGTGGTTGCCGTTGTTGCAGTCCACGATGTCGAGGTAATGGATTTCCTCGAAGTGGTGCTTGGCGTGGTGCGCCGTGAAGACGTTCGTGGCGCCGGGGTCGAAGCCGCAGCCGAGCAGCGCCATCAGCCCCGCTCTCTCGAAGCGTTCGCGGTAGGCCCACTGCCAGTGGTACTCGAACTTGGCCTCGTCGCGCGGCTCGTAGTTGGCGGTGTCAAGGTAATGCACGCCCGTTTCCAGGCACGCGTCCATGATCGTGAGGTCCTGGTAGGGCAGGGCCACGTTGATGACCAGTTCCGGCTGGAAGGAGCGGATCAGCGCCACGAGTTCGGGCACGTTGTCGGCGTCCACGGCGGCGGTCGTGAACTTCGCCTTGCTCTGGGGGAAGTGCTCGTGAATCTCGGCGACGATCTTGTCGCACTTGCCCACCGTGCGGCTGGCGAGCAGGACCTCGGTGAACACTTCGTCGTTCTGGGCGCACTTCTTGGCGACGACGTTGCCCACGCCGCCCGCCCCGATGATGATGATTCGGCTCATGTCGGGAGCCAGTGTACCCCGTGCCCCCGGTCCGGCCCGGTCACGCCCGCGTCAGATTCGCCGCCCAGAATGACGGCCGAGCGGTCAAGGAGCCCCCCGATGCTTCCCGCTCGTGTCCCCGGGCCGCGCCGTCCCCCTCCTCCTGGCGCGGCCCTTGCCGTTGTGGCCCCTGCGGTAGCCTGCGCGCCATGCGGACCTTCGTGTGGATTCTCGTGGCCTTTCTTGCGCTCGTCGGAATCCTGGTGACCTACTTCTCCTGGCAGGGACGGACAGCACGCGACTACGGGCTGGAGGCCGTGCGGGCAGCGCAGCAACGCGGCCTGACACCGATTACCCCCGCCGGGGTGAACTGCGCCGAGGTGCTGGGCCGTCGGCCGCCCTCCAACGTCGAGCGGTGCGTGGTGCGGGTAGAGAACGGGCGGCTGGCGGCCACGCTGACGCTGGAGGGCGGACGGGTGGCCCGCGTGGCGCCTTGATGGACGGAGTAGGCTCCGGGCATGGACCTTGCAGAGCTGTACCTCTCCGACGTACGCGGGCGGATGCGTGGCGTGAAGGCGCTCGGCGAGGGCGCCCTCGCCCAACTGCGGGAGGACGAGGTGGGCGTGGTGCTCTCGCCGGGCGGGAACAGCGCCGGGGTCCTCGTGCGGCACCTCGCCGGAAATATGCGCTCGCGCTGGGGCGGCCTGCGGTCGGGGTACGCGGCGGGCATGGAAGGCGAGACGGGCAGCCGTGACCGGGATGCCGAGTTCGAGGAGAGCGAGCTGAGCCTGACCGAGTTGCGCGCCGAGTGGGAGGACGGCTGGGCCGTGTTTCTGGACGCCCTGGACCATCTAGGGCCCGCCGACCTCACCCGGACGCTGACCATCCGGGGCGAGGCGCATACCGTGCTGGCGGCCATCCAGCGCCAGGTGGCGCACTACAGCGGGCACGTCTACCAGCTCGTTTTCCTCGTCAAGACTTTGCGCGGGGAAGGGTGGGAGACGCTGAGCATTCCGCGCGGCGGGTCGGCCAGCTTCAATGCCGGGATGCGGGGGCGGCACGGCTTGTCTTGAAGCCTCGTCCTTCTCGTGGACGGCACGGCGCTAGCCTCCTCTCCATGACCCAAGGCGGCCTGCCCGAACGCTTCGACGTGATCGTCCATCCCGCCCGCGAGTTGCGCGGGGAATTGCGGGCACAGCCGAGCAAGAACTACACGACCCGGTATCTCCTCGCGGCGGCCCTGGCCCAGGGAGAGACCCGCGTGGTCGGCGTGGCGACGAGCGAGGACGCGGAGGCGATGATTCGCTGCCTGCGCGACTGGGGCGCGGGCGTGGAGCGGCTCGGGGAAGATGCCGTCGTGCGTGGCTTCGGCGCCCATCCCCGTGCGGGCGTGACCCTCGACCCCGGCAACGCGGGCGCCGTCGCCCGGTTCCTGATGGGGGTCGCGGCGCTGACCGAGGGCACGACTTTCGTCACCGACCACGCCGACTCGCTGGGTCGGCGGCCACAAGGTGATTTGTTGGAGGCGCTGGAGCGGCTGGGAGCGCGGGTGACCAGCCGGGACGGCAAGTTGCCCGTCACGATCAGCGGCCCGGTGCGCGGCGGGCTGGTGCAGGTCGGCGCGGAACGCTCCAGCCAGTACGCCTCGGCGTTGATGTTCCTCGCGCCATTGCTGCCGGACGGGCTCGATCTGAGGCTCACGGGCGAGATCAAGAGCCACGCGCCGCTGCGGCAGACCCTCGACACCCTCGCGGCGTTCGGGGTCACGGCGAGCGCGAGCGCTGACCTGAGCCGCGTCACCATCCCCGGCGGGCAGACGTACCAGGCGGGCCGCGTGCTCGTGCCCGGCGACTACCCCGGCAGCGCGGCGATCCTGGCCGCCGCCGCCCTCCTCCCCGGCGAGGTGACGGTCACGAACCTGCGGGCGAACGACCTCCAGGGCGAGCGCGAGGCCGTGGACGTGCTGCGCGAGATGGGAGCCGACCTCGTGCACGAGGGGGACCGGGTGACCGTGCGCGGCGGGCGGCCCCTGCACGCGGTCACCCGCGACGGGGACGGCTTCACCGACGCCGTGCAGGCCCTCACCGCCGCCGCCGCCTCGGCGCAGGGCACGACGACCTGGGAGAATGTGGAGACGCTTCGCCTCAAGGAATGCGACCGCATCAGCGACACACGGCGGGAACTGGAGCGGCTGGGGGTGACGGCGGGCGAGACAAGAAACAGTCTGACCGTGACGGGCACGCCGCGAATCCCCGGTGGGGTCACCGCCGACGGGCACGGCGACCACCGGATGATCATGCTGCTCACGTTGCTCGGCCTGCGGGCGGAGGCGCCCGTCCGCATCACGGGCGCGCACCACATCCGCAAGAGCTACCCGGAGTTCTTCCAGCACCTGGAGGAGCTGGGGGCGCGGTTCGGGTACGCGGAGACGGGGGCTCAATGAGCCGGGAGGCTGGGCCGTCTTCCCTCCCCTCCAGCCAGCCGCTCGTGCCGCCGCTGTTCTTCCCACCGCTGCTGCTCGTCTGGGCGCCTGGCGTTCTTGTGGTTCCGGGACACGCACCCGCAGAGGGCCCGCGGTATCGCGGGTGTGGGCCTGACCTTCTCGCAGGCCGTCCTGCTCGTGGTCCTAATCGCCGCCCTCGTTCAGCTCGCCGCCGGAATGCCCGGACGGTTCTGACCCGCCCTCATCCTCCTCCCCGTCTGTTCTCACCCCGGTATGCTCGACTTTTTTCATGCTGAGCAGAACGAAAGGGTGGCTGGTCGCGGCTGGCCTGCTCCTCGCGGGCGGGGCGGGGGCGCAGACGCCGGACCTCCAGGTGCCGGACGGCTTCAAGGTGACGGTCTTCGCCGAGGGCTTCGGGCAGCCGCGCTTCATGGCAGTGGCGCCGAACGGGGACGTGTTCGTGTCGGACCCGCGCGCCGGGACCGTGACCGTGCTGCCCGACCGGGACGCGAACGGGCGGGCCGACGGCAAGACGGTCTTCGCCTCGGGCCTTAACCGTCCGCACGGCCTCGCCTTCCAGAACGGGGCCCTCTACGTGGCGAACACGGACGGGGTGGTGCGCTTCGCCTACCAGACGGGCCAGACGAGGGCGAGCGGGGCGGCGCAACAGATCGTCAGCCTGCCCCCCAACGGCGGGCACTGGACACGCACGGTCGTCTTCGGGCCGGACGGGAAGATGTACGTCTCGACGGGCTCCACCTGCAACGTCTGCGAGGAGGGCGACAAGCGCCGCGCCGCCGTGTGGGTCTACGACGCGGACGGCAAGAACGGCAAACCCTACGCGACCGGCCTGCGGAACGCGGTCGGCCTGGAGTGGTACGGCGGCGCCCTCTACGCGACCAACAACGGGCGCGACATGCTCGGGGACAACATTCCGCCCGAGGGCTTCTACCGGACGAAGGCGGGCGGCTTCTACGGCTGGCCGTACTGCTACACGACGCGGCCCGGCCAGCCCCAGGTGTGGGACAAGGACTTCGGGCGCAAAAACGCGAGCGTGTGCGGGGGGGCCACACCCGCCTTCGCCCTGACGACCGCGCACTCGGCGCCGCTGGGCCTGACCTTCTACGACGGCCAGACCTTTCCGCAGAATTACCGGGGCAAGATGTTCGCCGCCCTCCACGGCTCGTGGAACCGCAGCACCAAGAGCGGCTACAAGGTCGTGACGGTCGACCCGCAGACGGGCAAGGTGACCGACTTCCTGACGGGCTTCCTGCGTGGGCAAAACGTGCTGGGCCGCCCGGTGGACCTCGTGGTGGCGCGGGACGGCTCGCTGCTGCTGACCGACGACGGCGAGGGGCGGGTCTACCGCATCCAGTACACCGGGGGCTGACCGGAGGGGCGCGGGACTGGACGGGGGCACCCTCACCCCCGTCCATCTTTTGCCCTGACGAGCGGTTCCTGCGCGTCAGGGAGGGCCGTCACCGTCGCGGTAAGATCGGGCCATGACCATCGCCATCGTGACGGACTCGACCAGCGACCTCGCACCCGCGCTGCGCGAACAGCACGGCATCCGGAGCGTGCCGCTGTACGTGCTGTTCGACGGCAAGATGCACAAAGACGGCATCGACATCACCCCCGCCGACCTCTTCCGGGGCCTGAAGGAGGGCAAGAAGACGCCCAGCACGTCACAGCCCAGCCCCGCCGAGTTCGCCGCCGTGTACGGGGAGGCGCTTTCGGCGGCCGACGAGGTGATCAGCGTCCACATCAGCGGGCAGCTCTCGGGCACGGTGGGCAGCGCGCGGCTGGCGGCCCAGGACTTCGGAGGCCGGGTGACGGTGGTGGACAGCCGCTCGGCGAGCCTGACCCTCGGGATGATGGCCCTGCGCGCCGCCGACCGGGCCCGCGAGGGTCGAAACAGCGCCGAGATCGTCGCCGAGCTGGAACGGGTCGCGGCGGTCGCCAACATCCGCTTCACGGTGGACACCCTCGACTTCCTGCGGATCAACGGGCGCATCGGGGGCGCGCAGGCCCTGCTCGGGAGCCTGCTCAACATCAAGCCGATCCTGACGGTCAAGGACGGGCGGGTCGAGTCCGCCGGGCGGGTGCGCGGGCACAAGAAGGCGGTCGCGGACATCGTGGATCACGTCCGCACCTATGCCTCCGCGCACGGCGAGGTGCGGGTGGCCTTTCTGGCGACTCTGGGCGGCGAGGAGTACGTCCGGGAAATCCGCGCCGGACTGGAGGGCGTGACCTTCACCGACCTCGGCGACCACCAGATCGGCGCCGTGATCGCCACCCACACCGGCCCCGGCACGATGGGCGTGACGGTCGAACCCGTCACCGTGTGAGGGCGAGGGACTGGGGTTGACACCCCCTCGTGGGAGACGGACACAGCCCGCACCGCGAGCCTCGCGAAGCAGTTTGCAGAGGGGGAAGCCGCAACCGCCCCACCCGCACGGCCAGCAGAGAGTGGCCGCGACCTTCTGACTGACCCTGGGACGGGGTGCCCGCACACCCCCTCCTCACCTCTGCTCCGGAGACCGTCTCGTCACCCAGGCGTCTTTTCAAACGCCCCCGCCGTCACGCCGCGTCGCTTTTCTCCGCCCGCGCGAAGATCATGCGGCCCACGTTGGTCTGCACGTTGTTCACCACGAGGACGCGGGTGGGCTTGCCGCGGTACTTCAGGCCGTCCTCGACCACGACCATCGTGCCGTCTTCCAGGTAGCCGACCCCCTGACCCTGCTGCTGCCCGTTCTTCGTGACCGTGACGGTGAGGTAGTCCCCGGCCTGGACCTGGGGTCTCAGGGCCACGGCGAGGGCGTGCAGGCTCAGGACCGTGAGGCCGTGCAGCCGGGCGATCTTGCCGAGGTTGCCGTCGTTCGAGAGGAGGGCGGCCCCCGTCTGGCGGGCGAGGCGCACGAGCTTGTCGTCCACGGTGGAAAGGGTCGGGTCGTCCCAGTCCTCGACGCGCAGGGGGCGGGCCTCGCGCAACTCCTCCAGCACGGCGAGGCCGCGTTTGCCGCGCGTGCGTTTCTGGGGGTCGCCGTGGTCGGCGAGAAGCTGCAACTCGCGCAGCACGAAGCCGGGCACGATCAGCTCACCCTCCAGAAAGCCGCTGCGGGCGAGGTCGAGGATGCGTCCGTCGATGATGACGTTGGTGTCGAGCAGCTTGCCCCCGGCGGGGCGCCGGGCGGGCGGCAGGGCGAGGGGCGCGAAGGCGCCTTCGTGGCGCAGGGCAAAGGGCACGAAAAAGGCCGCGAGCAGCAGGGTGGCGAGGACGCTCCACAGCCAGGTCGAAAAGGGCAGGCCGCGCAGCAGACTCCCGAGCAGCACGCTCAGGAGCAGGGCGACCATCAGCCCGAAGGTGGCCGCCGCCACCCGCCGGGGAGAGAGCCCGGCGTACCAGCGCCCCAGCCTGCCCACCCATCCGGCGGCGAGACGTTCGGCGCGGGGAGCGAGCAGCAGGGCGGCGAGCGCCCCCGCCAGCCCCAGGCTGAGGGTATTCACCCGCGCCAGGTCGGGGTCGCCGCTGCCGCCTTCCAGCGCCCGGCCGACCCCCAGACCGGCGAGCAGACCGAGCAAAATGAGAACAAGCCGCAGCCAGAGCACGCCCCCAAGTCTACCCCGCGAGGTCGCCCGGGCGCTGTCACTTTGCCGCCGCGCGGGGAAACAGACCGGGCCGTGAGCGCGGCGCCCCGGTTCTGGGGTGGGGCACGGTCTGTCCCGCCCCCGCCCGAGGACGGCGCTCACCCCGGCCCCTCGCTCCGTCCCGCCGCCGTGCGGGTCCGCCCGGGCCGCAGAGGCATGTGGGAGGACCGGCAGCGGGCGCGGCCAGCGACGTGAGAAGCTCAAAGTCGGCGCTCATGGGAGGCGGGTAGGATGGGCGCCATGCCTCAAGTTTCCCAAACGCTTCGCGTCGCGGGTCTGCTCCTGGCAGGCCTTTCGGGGGCCGTCAGCGCCCAGGGCACGGCCGCTCCCGCCCGCCCCGCCTCCACCCCGGCGGCTCCGGCCCGGCCCGCCGCGTCCGCGTCCGTGTCCGCCGCGACCACCAAGGCGGCGAGCAGCCTCGCGGTCGAGGTCAGCGGCACCGTCCGGGGCCAGATCGTCTCCTGCCCGGCGGCGCTGCGGGTGGGGGCCTCGGCGGTGTGCCTGTACGTGCAGAATGCCCCCGCCGCGCTGCGCCCCCTGGTGCGCGGCAAGCTCGGCGCCCGCGCGCTCGGCGACTGGAAGTCGACCCCGAGCGGCAAGGCCAGTTCCCTGCTGGTGTCCTCCGCCCCGAACGGCCCGGTCGCCGCCTACGTGCTGCTGACGGCGCTGGGGGACCGCGAAACCCTCGTCGTCGTGGACGCGGCGAACCCGGCGGTCGCCCAGGCGGCCTCGCCGAGCACCGCGCCCGTCGGGATCGTGAAGGGCCAGCCCTACGTCCTGGGTCGCGATCTCGTCGGCGTGGTGAGCGTGACCTCGCTGGGATCGGGCAAGTTCCGCCTGCTGGGCGCCAGCGGGCAGCCCCTGACCGTCACCGTCGGGCAAAAGACCGCGCAGCTCGGGAACGGCAGCGTCGAGTTGCCCCTGCTTCCGGCCACCGACGGGCGCAACCTGATCTTCCCGCTCGCCGGACTGCGCGCGCTGGGCTGCACCCTGACCCCGGCGGGAGCCAACGTGACGGTCGCGTGCGGGACGGCGAGCGTGGGGCTCAAGCCCATCGTGTTCTGAGCGGTCAGCTTCCAGCCGCCAGCAGCGGAAGGGAGAACAGAGGGGAGGGGTCCGGGAGGGCTCCTCCCCTCTCGTCCCGCGGGGTGGCGACGGACCTGGGGCCGCGAGCCCCTGCCGGTGGCTGGCCGCTGGCCGCCTTCCCACGTTCACCTTGCCTTGAGGGTCGCGCCCAGGGGCAACTTCGGGCGGGCAGGGTGCGTAATCATAACCGCCAAGGAGGCACACCCCACCATGAGTATTCTCGACCGACTGTCCAGACTGCTGCGCGCCAACGTGAACGACATGATCAGTCGCGCGGAGGACCCCGCCAAGATCATCGAGCAGGCCCTGCGCGACATGCGGGCCGCCTACGGCGAGGCGCGGGCCGAGGTGGCCGACGCGATGAGCCAGGGCGCCAAACTCGAGCGCGAGGCGAACACCAACCGCCGCCTTTCCGAGGAGTACGAGAAGAAGGCCGAAGAGGCCCTGCGCGGCGGCAGCGAGGAGCTGGCCCGCGAGGCGCTGCGCCGCGCGCAAAACCACAAGGACCTCGCCCGGGGGTTCGAGGAGCAGGTATCCGTCCAGCGCAGCACCGTCGATCAGCTCAAGACGCAACTGCGCGCGCTGGAGGCCAAGATCGACGAGCTGGAGTCGCGCAAGTCCCTGCTCGCCGCCCGGCAGAAGACGGCCCAGGCGGGCGCGACCCTCGACCGGGTGAGCGGCTTCGACCAAGCGGGGAGCGCGATGGGCGCCTTCGAGGAGATGGAGCGCAAGGTCGCCGGGATGGAGGACCGCAACCGGGCGATGACCGAGCTGCGCGAGGAGAACGACATCGACGCGCAATTGGCGAACCTGGGCCGCGACCGTGACCTCGACGACGCCTTCGCCGCCCTCAAGGCCCGCGTGCAGGGCGGGGACAAGCAGGGTTGAGGCGCGGAGCCTTGACCGGGAAGGGGCGCCCGCAGCGCCCTTTCTCCCTTTTCCCGTGCGGTTCCGGTCAGCCAGACTTCAGGAATGCTGACAGAATGGGGCCGATGCCCTGCCTTACCCTCCAGAACATGCGAGGCCGCTTGCTCCTCCTCGCCCTTCCGCTGACGGCGGCGCTGGGGGCCTGCGCGCCCGCCGCCAACCCCACGGGCGCACCCCCCGTCCAGGCCAGCACCCCCGTCAACCGCGTGTCCTTTTATCCCCAGGAGACGGGGCTCACCTGGACCTACCTCCCCGAGGGGGAGGCGGCGGGCGGCGTGCCCTACACCCTGCGGGGGCTCGGACCCACCGTCTTCGCCGGGCAGAGCGTCCTCGCCTCCGGGCTCACCGGGCGCGGCGCCGAGCAGACGTGGTACCGGCGGGTGGATGCCAGCGGCGTGCGGCTGCTGGGCTTCCGCAAGCCGGGCGTCACCGTCAGCCTCGACCCCGCCTGGGTGGAGGCCCCCGCCGAGAGCGCGTGGCGGGTGGGTCTGGGCTGGCAGGGCGAGAGCCGCGTGACGATCACGAGCGACGACGGCAAGGTCCAGGCGCAAGGAACCCTGCGCTACCGCTACGACGTGCAGGACCGCCGCCGGGTGAGCACCCCGGGCGGAAGTTTCGACGTGTGGGTCGTCACCCGCCAGATCACCGACGACGTGGGGGGCCTCTTTCCCCAGGCCCAGCAACTGTGGTTCGCGCCCTTCGTGGGGGACGTGCGGACGCCCGAGGGGCTGCTCCTCACCGGGAGGAACTTCAATGTGCGCTGAGGGGCCTGTGCCCCGCGGGACATTCGGAGGGCCCCCCGTCCTTAAGCTCATCCCCAAGGGAGGCCAGCCATGAGCGAGCCGACGACCACCTCCAGCCTGTCCCCGGCGAGCCGAACCCCGCTCCTCGACCGGGTGAACAGCCCGGAAGACCTCAAGACCCTCGCGCGCGACCAGCTCACCCTCCTCGCGGAGGAGCTGCGGGGCGAGATCGTGCGGGTGTGCTCGGTGGGCGGCCTGCACCTGGCGAGCTCTCTGGGCGCGACCGACCTGATCGTGGCGCTGCACTACGTCCTGAACTCCCCGCGCGACCGCATCCTCTTCGACGTGGGGCATCAGGCGTACGCGCACAAGATGCTGACCGGGCGCCGCTCGCGGATGTCGTCCGTGAAGAAGGAGGGCGGCCTCAGCGGTTTCACCAAGGTCAGCGAGAGCGAACACGACGCGATCACGGTGGGGCACGCGAGCACGAGCCTTGCGAACGCGCTCGGCATGGCGCTCGCCCGCGACTCGCTGGGGCAAGACCACAAGGTCGCCGCCGTGATCGGGGACGGGTCGCTGACGGGCGGGATGGCCCTCGCCGCGCTGAACACCATCGGCGACATGGGCCGCAAGATGCTGATCGTCCTCAACGACAACGAGATGAGCATCTCCGAGAACGTGGGCGCCCTGAACAAGTTCATGCGCGGCCTCCAGGTCCAGAAGTGGTTTCAGGAGGGCGAGGGCGCCGGGAAGAAGGCCGTGCAGGCGGTCAGCAAGCCGCTCGCCGACTTCATGAGCCGGGCCAAGAGCAGCACCCGCCACTTCTTCGACCCCGCGAGCGTGAACCCCTTCGCCGCGATGGGCGTGCGCTACGTCGGCCCGGTGGACGGCCACAACGTGCAGGAACTCGTGTGGCTGATCGAGCGGCTGGTCGATCTGGATGGGCCGACCATCCTGCACGTCGTGACGAAAAAGGGCAAGGGCCTGAGCTACGCGGAGGCCGATCCGATCTACTGGCACGGGCCGGGCAAGTTCGACCCGGCGACGGGCGAGTTCAAACCGAGTGACGCCTACTCGTGGAGCGCGGCCTTCGGGGACGCGGTGACGGAACTCGCCAGGCAGGACCCGCGCACCTTCGTGATCACGCCCGCGATGCGCGAGGGCAGCGGCCTCGTGAAGTACAGCCAGGTCCACCCGCACCGCTATCTCGACGTGGGGATCGCGGAGGACGTGGCGGTGACGACCGCCGCCGGGATGGCCCTCCAGGGGATGCGGCCCATCGTGGCGATCTACTCGACCTTCCTGCAACGGGCCTACGATCAGGTGCTGCACGACGTCGCCATCGAGAACCTGAACGTCACCTTCGCCATCGACCGGGGCGGCATCGTGGGCGCGGACGGGGCGACCCACAACGGCGTCTTCGACCTGAGCTACCTGCGGTCCATCCCGAACGTGCGCGTCGGCCTGCCCAAGGACGCCGCCGAGCTGCGCGGGATGCTGAGGGCCGCGCAGGAGAGCCCCGGCCCCTTCGCCCTCCGCTACCCGCGCGGCAACACCGAGCGGGTGCCGGAGGGGACGTGGCCCGACCTGAGGTGGGGCACCTGGGAGCGGCTGCGGGAAGGCGACGACGTGGTGATCCTGGCGGGCGGCAAGGCGCTGGAGTACGCGCTGCGGGCGAGTGCCGACCTTCCCGGCGTCGGGGTGGTGAACGCCCGCTTCGTGAAGCCGCTCGACGAGGCGCTGCTGCGCGAGGTGGCTTCCAGGGCGCGCGCCCTGATCACGGTCGAGGACAACACCGTCGTCGGCGGCTTCGGGAGCGCGGTGCTGGAGGCGCTGAGCGCCATGGGCCTGCGGACCCCGGTGCGCGTCCTGGGCATCCCCGACGAGTTCCAGGATCACGCGACCGTCGAGAGCGTCCACGCGCGGGCAGGGATCGACGCGCAGGCGATCCGCACCGTGCTCGCCGAACTGGGCGTGAACGTGCCGATAGAGGTGTAGGACGGGAAGGAGAAGGCGGGGGACAGGAGAAACTTGTCCTCCGCCTTCGTTTTGCGGCCGTCAGGAGGCCAGGGGGCAGACGGCCTTTGAATCAGCCGGGACAGCCCCTTTCCTGCGAAGCTTTGCAAGTTCGGTCAGGTTTCCCAGGTCCCTGATCAGACGCCCAGCCGGTCGGCCAGTGCCCGCACCGACCGGCCCGTCGTTACCGGGCCGTGGCCGACGTACACCTCGCTCGGCGCGATATCGGCGATCTTGCGAACCGTGCGCTGGGCCTGCGCCACGTCGGCGCTGAGGAAGGCCGGACCCATCGCCGCCTGACCACGCCGCGAGGCCAGCGCGTCGGCGGCGACGAGCACGCCGTCCCGCAGCAGCCCGATCTGCCCCGGCGTGTGCCCGGGAAGGTGAATGACCTGCCAGCCCATCAACGTGTCGCCCTCGGCGAGCGTTTGGAGGGCAGCACGCGGCACGGGCGGCACCGGGAAGTTGAGCAGGCGCCCGAGGACAGGTATGGGCAGTGGCGGGCGCGGCGTCTCCCCGGTGAGGTACGGCAGGTCGAGAGCGTGCGCGTAGATCGGCAGGCCCAGCGACTCCCACAGGTGCCGGGCACCGCCCGCGTGGTCGGGGTGGTGGTGGGTGAGAAAGAGGGCCTTGACACCCGACGCCCGCGCCCAGGCCAGGACCCTTTCGCGGGTGCCTGCGAGGCCGCTGTCTACGAGGAGCGTTCCCTCGTCCGTCTGGAGCAGATACGTGTTCGCCCCGAAGGTGCGGTATTCGAGCATGTCGGATTGTAGACCCGGGCGGGCCTCAGTCCCGAACCTGTCCTTCCCCCACCACGACCCACTTCGTCGTCGTCAGCTCGCGCAGGCCCATCGGGCCCCGGGCGTGGAGCTTCTGGGTGCTGATGGCGACCTCGGCGCCGAGGCCGAGTTGCCCGCCGTCGTTGAAGCGGGGGCTGGCGTTCACCATCACGGCGGCGCTGTCCACGTCGGCCACGAAGCGCTCAGCCTGGGCGGGGTCGCGCGTCAGGATCACGTCGGTGTGGTTGCCGTGCGCGGCGATGAAGTCGAGGGCCCCCTCCAGCCCGGAGACGGTGCGGAGGCTGGCGGTCAGGGCGAGGAACTCGGTGCCGTAGTCGGAGTCCCGGGCGGGCTCGGCCTCGATTCCGGCGGCGTGCAAGGTGGCGAGGGCGGGGGAATCGGCGCGCAGGGTGACCCCGTGCGAGACCAGATCACGGGCGATGGCGGGCAGGGCGGGCAGCGCCCCCGCGTGGACGAGCAGGGTGTCGAGGGCGTTGCAGGCGCTGGGCTTTTGTACCTTGGCATTGCGGATAAGCCGGACGGCCCGCTCCACGTCCGCCGGGTCGCGGGTGAACGTCTCGTCGAGATACACATGCACGACGCCGATGCCGCCCACGATGACGGGGACGGTGGCGTTTTCCACGCAGTAGCGGTGCAGGCCCGCCCCGCCCCGGGGGATGATCGCGTCCACGAGGTCGTCGAGGCGCAGGAGTTCGAGCATCCTTTCGCGGGCGGGGTCGCCCATGACCTGCACGGCGTCGCCCGGCAACCCCTCTTGCTCCAGGGCGGCGCGGACGGCCCCCTCCAGCGCCGCGTTGCTGCTGACCGTCTCCTTGCCCCCGCGCAGGATGGCGGCGTTGCCGCTCATCAGGGCCAGGGCCGAGACGTCCACGGTCACGTTCGGGCGGCTCTCGTAGATCACGCCGAGAACGCCGAGGGGCACCCGGCGGCGCGACACGCGGATGCCGTTGGGGCGCACCTCCTCGGGCGTGGTCTCCCCCACCGGGTCGGGCAGGCGGGCGACGGCCTCCACGTCGGCGGCGATGGCACAGAGCGAGGCCGCGTCCAGCCGCAGCCGGGCGACCAGGTGCGCGGGGAGGCCCGCCGCCTGCGCCGCCGCCACGTCCCGCGCGTTCGCGGCGAGGATGTCCCCCTCGCGCGCCCGCAGCTCCCGCGCGACCGCGTGCAGGGCCGCCGCCTTGCGCGCGGTGGGCAGCGAGCGCAGCACCCGCGCCGCCCGCCGCGCCCGCACGCCCAGCTCACGGACGGAGAGGGTCCCGGTGGTCGTCATGGGGCCAGGGTAGCAGGGGTGGGTGGCGGGTCGCGTGTGGCGTGTAGAGGAGACCGGAACCGCCCCCACCAGCGACAGGCCGCGCGCCACGGGCCCGCTACAGCCGCACCAGATCATCCCGGTGGACCGCCTCGGGCCCGTAGGTGAAGCCCAGCACGCCCTCGATCTCGCGCGAGTGGCGGCCCGCGATGCGCGCGAGGTCGGCGGCGCGGTAGCGGGTGAGGCCCCGGGCGACCTCGGAGCCGTCGGGGGCGAGGAGGCGCACGGTGTGGCCGCGCTCGAAGGGGCCGTGGACGGCGGCGATCCCGGCGGGCAGGAGGCTCCCGCCCCGCTCGCGCACCGCCCGGGCGGCGCCGTCGTCGAGGGTGACGCGGCCCGTGGCGATCTCGGCGAGAATCCAGCGTTTGCGGGCCTCCAGCCGCGAGCCGTGGGCGAGAAAGCGCGTGCCGATCTCCTCGCCCGCCACGAGGCGGGTGAGCGCACTCCCCGCGTCGCCGGGCGCGATCACGACGGGCGTTCCGGCGCGGGTGGCGATCTCGGCGGCCTGGACCTTGGTGTGCATCCCGCCCGTGCCCCGGTGACTGCCCGCCCCACCCGCCAGGGCCCAGACCTCGGGCGTCACCCGCTCGACCACGGGAATCAGGGTCGCCGCCGGGTGGGTGCGCGGGTCGGCGGTGTAGAGCCCCGGCGCGTCGGTGAGGATCACGAGGAGGTCGGCCTCCACGAGGTTCGCCACGAAGGCCGAGAGGGTGTCGTTGTCGCCCACCCTGAGTTGCCGGGTCGCCACGGCGTCGTTCTCGTTGATGACGGGCAAGACGCCGCGCGTGAGGCAACCCTCCAGGGTCGTGCGCGCGTTGAGGTAGCGGGTGCGGTCGCGGAAGTCGTCGGCGGTGAGGAGCACCTGGGCGACGCTGATCCCGTACAGGTCGGCGAGGGTCGCGTAGGTGTGCATCAGGCGCCCCTGCCCGACTGCCGCGAGGAGCTGCTTTTCGGCCAGCGTCCGGTCGCGCGGCGGGAAGCCCAGCGCCTCCCAGCCCGCGAGCACCGCGCCGCTCGTGACGAGGACGACCTCGTGCCCGCCCGCGCGCACCGCCGCCACGTCGCGGATCAGGTCCACGAGGCGGGGGCGGTGTAGGCGGTCGGTGCCCGCCGTGAGGACGCTGGTGCCGAGCTTCAGGACGACGCGCATGGGGCACAGGATAGGGGCCGGGCCCGCCTCTCGCGGTCATCCTTCCGGCGGACGCGCGCCCCCCGGCTCACCGCGAGACTGGGGCCATGCCGAGGAAGGCGCGGCCATGACCGACAGGGCCCCCGCCCCGCCGCGCCTCCTCCCGCGGTTCGGCGCTGCCCTCTGGGTGGTCGGCGCGCTCCAGTTCCTCGCCGCGCACCTGATCGTCCAGACGGCGTGGAGCGCCCCGTACCGCTGGTCGGCGAACAACATCAGCGACCTGGGGAACGTGCGGTGCGGACCCTGGGGCGACCCGCCGAGGGACGTGTGCTCCCCGCTGCACGGCCTCATGAACGTGTCGTTCGCCGTGCAGGGCGCCGCCCTGCTCCTCGGGGCCCTGCTGCTGTGGACGTGCTGGCGGCCCACCCGGGCCTCGCGGGCCGGGCGCGTGCTGCTCCTGGCGGGCGGTGCCGGCTGGGTCGCGGCGGGGCTCTTTCCCGCCGACGTGAACGAGAACCTGCACGTGCTGGGGGCGGTGCTGATCTTTTTCGCCGGGAACCTCGGGCTGCTGCTGGCCGGGCCCGCCTTCGCGGGGCGTCCCGGTCTGGCCCTCCCCCGGCTGGGGGCCCTCCTGGGGGCCGCCGGGCTGCTGGGCATGGGGCTTTTGTTCGGCGGTCAGTTTCTGGGGCTCGGGATGGGCGGAATGGAACGGGTGACGGTCTTCCCGCTTCAGGTGTGGACCCTGCTGGCGGGGAGCGCCGTCCTGGGCACCCCGTCCGTTCGCCGCCGCACCGTCCGGAGGGGCGAGTAGGCGGCGCGGCCCCTCCTTCCTTTCCTGCCATGACAGGCCGCTGACCATCCGGCTCCACCCTGCGGGCACGGGGGCTCACCCGCCCGGACCACGCCCCACACCCCTGGAGGTCAGATGCAGGCTTCACCCTCGACCCTTCCCCTGGTTCTCCTGCTCACGGCCTTTGGCCTGCTCACCTTCCTGGTCGCCGGGTGGGTGGCGGCGGGCGTGGTCCTCGTGGTCGTCCTGCTGCTTCTCACCACGGCCTCCGGGCGCGGGCGGGAGCGGCGGGGTGGCCGGGGCCGGGCGGTCGGGACCGGCGGCGGGGACTGGGCCTGGAGCCCGGGCGATTCCGGCGGGCACGGGGGAGGGTGCGACGCGGGCGGCGACGGTGGGAGCGGCGGGGACGGCGGAGGGTGCGGGGGCACGTAGAGCCTTCCCCTAGCCGCCCCGCCACGAGCGGAAGGTGTCGCGCAGCAGCCGCGCCGCCTCGCGCGCCCGGACGCCGCCCGTCACGCGCGGCGTGTGGCCCCAGGAGTGGGCGAGGAGGTCGGTCACCCCCCCGAGGGCACCCGCCTTGGGATTGCGCGCCCCGAAGACGATCTGTCCCACCCGGGCCTCGACCGCCGCGCCCAGGCACATCGGGCAGGGTTCGAGCGTGACGACGAGGGTACAAGCCGTCAGGTAGGGGCCGAGGGTGCGGGCGGCCTCCCGCAGCGCCTCCACCTCGGCGTGACGGGTCATGTCGCCCGCCTCCCGGCTGAGGTTGCGCCCGCGCCCGACGACCGCTCCGCCAGGCCCCAGGACGACCGCGCCGACCGGAACCTCGCCCGCCGAGGCCGCCTCGCGGGCCAGGGTGAGGGCCTCCCCCATCGCGGCGTGGAGGGGGTCTTCCGGCTGCCCCGCCTCCTCGCACGCCCCCACTGCCCAGAGGGGAGGGCGCAGGCCCACCCACTGAACGTCCTGGCCCACCGCGAGGAGGAGCACCCGGTCGCGCTCGCCTCTCGGAACGTGCAAGTCGGTGAGCACGTCGCTGAGCTTGCGCGTGCCGCCGGGAAGGCGGATGCGGTCGCCGCCCTGCCGGGTGCGACGGGTCCAGCCCCCGGGGAGGGGGAAGAGGGGGTCGGGCCAGACTTGCGGGGCGAGGTGCACTTTCCCCCCGGTGACGGTCACGGTCCGCGCGCCGGGGAGGGTGAGGTGGGCCGTCTCTCCCCGTGCGAGAGCGTGCGTGAGCGTGAGGACGTGTTCGGCGTGGTACGGCAGGCCAGCCTCCCTCAGCGCCCGCACGACGAAGCGTCTCAGCACGGCGGGCGGCTGGGCGGCGAGGGGCGCGTGGTCGGTCAGACGCGCGGCCCACTCCCCCAGCGCCGCGTCGTCCTCGCGGGCAAAGGTGGCGACGCGGGCCAGGGCCGACTCGACCTCGGGGAAACGGGCGGTGAGGGTGGGCATCACGACCGTCCGCAGCCAGGCGCGGGTCTGGGTGGGATCGGCGTTCGTGGGGTCCTCGCGCCAGCCCTGCCCGAGGGCGTGCAGGAACGTCTCGACCTCGGCGCGGGGCACGTCCAGCCAGGGGCGGCGCACCCGGCCCCGGGCCGGGGGGATGCCGCTCGGGACGGCCTCCCCGCGCAGGAGTTCCATCAGCACCGTCTCCGCCTGGTCGCGCCGGGTGTGGGCGGTCAGGACGGCAGAGGCGCCGTGCCGCCTCGCCACCCGGCCCAGGAACTCGTAGCGCACGCGGCGGGCGGCGTCCTCCACGTTCCAGCCGCGCCGCTCGGCCACCGCCGCCACGTCCACCCGCGTCCCCTCGAAGGGAACACCCAGTTCCTCCGCAAGAGCCCTCACCCACTCGGCATCCCCCCCCGACCCCTCGCGCAGGGCATGGTCGAGGTGGGCGGCGATGGGCCGGGCGCCGATCAGGAGGAGGGCCCGCAGCAACGCCACGCTGTCTGCGCCGCCCGAGACACCGACCACGACCACACGCCCGGCGAAGGGCAGCAGCGGCGCGGTGAGGGCGGACGGCGCGGGGCGGGGCACGCGGGCATTCTAGGCGGGGGCCTTAGAATCGGGTCCATGAGCCCCTCTGTCGGTCAACCCGCCCCCGAGTTCGACGCGCGCAGCGACGACGGCCGCCCCGTCCGCCTCACCGAGTTGCGCGGGTCCTGGGTGGTGCTGTACTTCTACCCCCGCGCGAACACGCCCGGCTGCTCAGTCGAGGCCCGGCGTTTCGAGGCGGCCCTTCCCGAGTTCGGGCGCCTGAACGCGCAGGTCGTCGGCGTGAGCACCGACACCGAGGCCCGGCAGGCGAACTTCCGCGACACCTGCTCGCTGTCTTTCCCCCTGATTCCCGACGGCGACCGCAGCGTCAGCCGCGCCTACGGGGTGATCGGCGGGCTGGGCGGCCTGCTGGGGCTGGCGGCGCGCGAGACCTTTCTGATCGACCCCCAGGGCCGGGTCGCCCACCACTGGCGCGGGGTGAATCCGGCCACCCACGCCGCCGACGTGCTGCGGCACCTAGAGGGGGTGGCCTCCGGGGTCAGCGCGTCCTAGCGTCCCGCGTCGGCACCGCCTGCTCCCGCTCCGGTTCCTGGGGGTAGAGCCAGCGCAAGAAGACGAGGAACAGGCCGATCACCGTCGCCGTGCTCGTCGTCAGGAAGGCGATGATGACGCCCGCCTCCAGCCGGAAGGGGCGGCCCCCCAACGTGCCCCACCCGACCGCGACCGTCAGCACCACGTCGGCGACGAGCCACGCGGTCGCCAGGGCGAAGACCGCGAAGCCCGCCCAGCCGCGCCAGCGCTGCTGCGCCCGGACCTCCCGGAGCGAGAGGGCCTGCCGTTCGCGGAGGTAGTCCTCGTCGGCCCGCTGGCGGCGCTCGCTCTCCAGGCCGCCCTCCACCCGGGCCTGGATGGCGCTCATCTGCACGGCGGTGATGGGCGTGGCGCCCTGCGGCGTGACCGGATTGGGCGGGGGACCAGTCATGCGCTCCGGCTCAGGCGCTGCGGGAGAGCGCCGTGTAGTACTCGCGGGTGACCTCGTTGGGAATCAGGTCGTTCGGGCGCCCGAAGACCTGCATCCAGGGGGTGCCCTGAAGGTGCGTCAGCCGCGAGAGTTCGTCGCCGTCCATCTGCCCGTAGGTCATCCAGACGCTGCGGATCACTTCCAGGGCGGCGGGATCATTGCTCAGGTCAGGTTCGCCCGGCGACACGTCGAGCGGCTCGGCGATGGGCGTGCGGCCCCGGCTTCCCCAGTGGTCCCACAACCGCCGGACGACCGGGCCGCGTTGCCAGGCGTGGACCGTGTTGTAGATCAGGGGCCGCCCCAGCAGCGCCAGCGTCCACCCGTGCGCGATGTACACCAGCTTGTGCACCTGCATCTGCGTCAGGGTCCGCCCCTCCGCCCGCGCGAGGTCGAGGAAGGCGTTCGCCACCACCTCGGCGGCGTACCCGGTCTTGGTCGGATCGTCGATGGTGACGGTCAAGGTCGGCCCCCTTTCTGATCACAGCGTAACACGCCCGGGGGAGTGTGAACTGTGGAAGGTGGACCGTGAACTTCCCCACATCCAGTCCCACCTTCGCCCCATCCCGACCTACAGCGCCGCCAGCGTCTCCCGCATGATCTTGAGCCCCGTCCCCGCCTCCTCGCGCGTCAGGATCAGGGGCGGGCTGATGCGGATGACGGCCTCGCCGCAGTCGAGGTTCAGGAGGCCGCGCTCGAACAGGGCGAGGCTGGCGCGGTCCCGCAGCCCCCCGTCGGGGCTCCCGTCCGGCCTCACGAACTCCAGGCCGATGAAGAGCCCCTCGCCGCGCACGTCGCCCAGGAAGGGGAAGTCCGACTGCATCTTCCGCAGCTCGGCCAGGATGGAGGCGCCGACCTCCCGCGCGTTGTCCATCAGGCTCTCGCCACAGCCGGGGTGCTTCACCACACCTTCGAGGAGGTCGAGCGTGGCGTGGGCCGCCGCCGCCGCGACCGGGTTGCCGCCGAACGTACTGCCGTGCGAGCCGACGGGCCAGGTCATGACCGACTCCTTGGCGAGCATCGCGGAGATGGGCAGGCCTGAGGCGATGCCTTTGGCGAGGGTCACGATATCGGGCTGAACGTCGAAGTGCTGGAACGAGAACATCTTCCCGGTGCGCCCCATCCCCGCCTGCACCTCGTCGAAGATCAGCAGGATGCCGTGCTTGTCGCACAACGCGCGCAGCCCCGGCAGGAAGTCCGCGGGCGGCACGATGTACCCGCCCTCACCCTGCATCGGCTCGATGACGACGGCGGCGACCTCATCGGCAGGAATGACCGTCTGGAACAGCAGTTCGATGTGGTCGAGGACGGCCTGACCGCACGTTTCGGGCGTGCTGCCCAGCGGCGGGCGGAAGGGGTTGGGATAGGGGACGTGCGAGACGTTCGGCAGCAGGGGACCGAAGCCGCGCTTGTACTTCGTCTTGGAGCCCGTGAGCGTGATCGCGCCGTACGTCCGCCCGTGGAAGGACCCCAGCGTGGAGATGATATGCGTGCGCCCGGTGTGATTCCGCGCGAGCTTCACCGCCGCCTCGACCGCCTCCGCCCCCGAGTTGCCGAAGAACACGCGCCACTTCTCGCCGGGACGCTCGATCTGGGCGACGAGGCGTTCGGCCAGGCTCGTCGTGATTTCCTGCGGGTAGTCGGTGAGGCAGACGTGGGCGAACTTGGTGATCTGCTCCTGCACGGCCTTCACGACATGCGGGTGCGCATGCCCCGTCGTGCTGACGGCGATGCCCGCGAAGAAGTCGAGCATGGTGTTTCCGTCCACGTCGGTCAGCCACACGCCCTCGCCGTGGTCCGGCACGAAGGGATAGGGCCGCATGTAGGAGGTGGAGAGGTGCTTCGCGTCGCGCGCCATGATCTCGGCGGTCTTGGGGCCGGGGAGGGCAGTTTTGAGGAGGGGCTGGCGGGGCTTGGGGAGGGTGGTCATGGGGGCTCCTGTGGGGTGGGGCGGCAGGGTTGGTCACACGCCCCCTCACCCCCGACCCCTCTCCCGCAAGGGAAGAGGGGAGAACGACGCTTTGGCTCAAGCATTTGCTTCTTTTGCTCCCTCTCCCCTGGTGGGAGAGGGCTGGGGTGAGGGGGCGACGGAGTGATCGCCGCTTACAGCAAGTCGCCCTGCCTCAATCCCCGCTCACCGTCTCTGCCACCTGCACCATCCCATCCGGCGCAGTGTCGGTCACGGCCACGCTCCCCACCCCGTACGCCGCCCACTTGTCCTCGCGGCTGTTGAGGCGGTGCTGGGTCGCGCCGGGTCTCACGCGGCTCTCGCTGAACTCACGCGGCTCGATGGAAATGCGCTCGCCCTCCATCAGACCGTAAATCCCGCTCTGGCCGGGCTCGCGGCGCTGCCACTCCTCGGGGATAGCCATGTCGGGGCCGGTGTAGTCAGTCGGCTCGGAGTAGGCGGCGATATAGCCCTCGAAGTTGCGGAGGATCAGCTTCTCGGGCGAGTGGGACAGGACGTAGTTAGGCGCGACGGGAATCTTGCCGCCGCCGCCGGGCGCGTCCACCACGTAGGTCGGCACCGAATAGCCGCTGGTGTGCCCGCGCAGGCTCTCCATGATCTCCAGGCCCTTGCTCACCGTGGTCCGCAGGTGCCCCGCCCCATGCACGAGGTCGCACTGATAGATGTAATAGGGCCGCACCCGAATCTTGACGAGTTCGCGCAACAGCTTCTGCATGATCACGGGATGGTCGTTCACGCCGCGCAGGAGGACACTCTGGTTGCCGAGGGGCACGCCCGCCCGCGTGAGGCGGTCGCACGCCTCCGCGACTTCCGGCGTGATCTCCTTGGGGTGGTTGACGTGAATGTTCATCCACAGCGGGTGATTCTCGGCCAGAACGTCGCACAGTTCCTGGGTCACGCGCATGGGCATGAACACCGGGACGCGCGTGCCGATGCGGATGATCTCGATGTGCTCGATCTTGCGCAGTTCGGAGAGAAGACGGCCCAGCACCTTCGGGGCGAGGGTCAGGGGGTCACCGCCCGAGAGGAGCACGTCGCGCACCTGGGGCGTGTTCCGCAGGTAGTTGAGCTGCGCCTCGTACTCGGCGGGGTTGAAGGTCTCGGAGGGGTCGCCCACGATGCGGCTGCGGGTGCAGTAGCGGCAATAACTGGCGCACTGGGTCGTCACCAGCATCAGTACCCGGTCGGGGTAGCGGTGGACCAGGCCGGGCACGGGGCTGTGCTTGTCCTCGGCGAGCGAGTCCTCCATCATCGCCGTGAAGGGTTCGAGTTCGTGATGGGTGGGGATGACCTGACGCCGCACCGGACAGGTGGGGTCCTCCGGGTCCATCAGCGAGGCGAAGTACGGGGTGATGTCGAGGCGGAAGATGCCCTTGGCGCTCGCGCCCGCCCGCTCGCTCTCGGTGAGGCGGATGACCTCTTCCAGCTCCAGGGCGGAGTTGATGCGGTTCTTGAGCTGCCACTTCCAGTCGTACCACTGCTCGTCGGGCACGCTGGCCCACCTCGGCGCGCGGTGGTTGCGGGGCAGCATCTGCTGGGACCGGACGGTCGCCTGCGGGTGCAGTGTCGTTGAACGGGACATTCGGGTCTCCTCGGGCTGGAACGAAATGTGACTTTTCCTCCTCCATTGTTGGGCTTGGGGGAGGCCTTTGGAATGGGCGCGGGCCGTACACGTGAGACGCCCGGTACGCGACAGGCTGTCAAACGCCACTTCTGACCTTGCAATTGATAAGATGCGGTCATGAAGCAGCACGGCGGCCACCTCGACCACCTCGACCACCGCATTCTCGAAGAACTTCAGACCGACTCGCGGCTGAGTATGCGGGAACTGGGGCGGCGGGTCGGGCTCTCGGCCCCGGCGGTCACCGAGCGGGTGCGGCGGCTGGAGGACGCGGGCGTGATTCTGGGGTACGGGGTGCGGGTGGCAAGCAAGCCGCTGGGACGGACGATCACGGCCTTCATCGGGGTGCAGGACTCGGGGCGCAACGACCCGACGCTCGTCCGGTGGGCCAAGAAGCACGACGGGGTGCTGGAGTGCCACAGCGTGACGGGGGACAACTCCTGCATCCTCAAGGTGGCCGTGCCCGACGTGGGGGCGCTGGAGACGATGCTGGGCGACCTGATCGGGATGGGCTTCACCTGCGACACGAGCATCGTGCTGAGTTCGCCGCTGGAGGGGAAGGTGTTGTTGCCGCCGAGGTGAGGCTCAGGCGGTGTCGTCTCTGAGGAGGTCACGTCGCCGCAGGACCTCACGGGCCGTGCGCCCGATTGCCGGGTCGTCGCTCAGGGCCAACGTCCGCAGGGTCTCCTCCACCCGCCCGTCCCGGCAGTGACTTTCGAGCAACGGGACGGCGGCGCGGCGGACGCGAATGCTCGGGTCGCTCAACGCCATGTTGATTAAGGTAGGCACAAGGTCTTCACCGGGCTCAAGCGGGCTGAGCTTACAAGCGTCGCAGCTCAGGGAGTGCAGGGCGGCACGGCGGACACGCGGAACGGGATCGTCCAACAGTCGCCGCAGGGGCCCGGCACAGCGTTCGTCCGCGAGGTGGTCAAGGGCGTTCGCGCAGTCGAAACGCACTCTGGGTCGAGGGTGACGCAATCCTTCAAGAAGTCCGTCCACCACGGCCGGGAGTTCGCCTGCGCCGTTCAACTGTTCCCGAACGGCCAGAATGTCACGCAGGGGCATGAGCGCGAAGCGGGCGCCGAGGGCCTGAGCCTCGTGTTGCCGTGACCAGATCAGCAGGGACGCCGCCAATTCGTAAACAACCTGCCGACGGGCCGAGCGGCGTTGGTCGCGGGGGTTGACGGTCGTCGCC
Organism: Deinococcus aestuarii; assembly: GCF_018863415.1. Classification (NCBI taxonomy): domain Bacteria; kingdom Thermotogati; phylum Deinococcota; class Deinococci; order Deinococcales; family Deinococcaceae; genus Deinococcus; species Deinococcus aestuarii. The sequence goes on from NZ_JAHKSN010000002.1 coordinate 68,255, forward strand.
GACGGCCCGGCCGCTTCGACATAGGTCTTGAGCCTTGCCCAGTTCGGAAAGCCGTACTCCCGCGCGAGGACGAACTGGGCATCGGCCAGCCTCGCGTGCCGGTCCCAGGGAACGTCCCCGAGCTGGGGCAGTTGCGCGACGACACGTTCTCGGGCACCAGCGTCCCCGGCGAGGAAGGCTTTCAGCAGGGACTTCGCCTGCCCCCTGAGGTGGTCGAGGCTGGGCGAGGCGGGCAGTGGACGGACGGGCAGGTTGCGCATGACGACTCCCTTTCGAGAGGCCCCGAGTCCACAGTGTCGGGCCGAAAGGAAGGTCAGGGTTGTCGGAGGCGGGGCTCGGCAGTGGGCTGGGCCCTTTCCGTGGACGGGAGGCGTCTTTGGCGCGCTGGAACCAGGTTACACGTTCCCCTTCCGGGACCGGATGGGCGAAATGGCGGACACGGTGACGCTCAGCCTGCCCTCAGCCCTCCACACCCCGCCGCGTGTGCGCCGCGTACCGCTCCAGCAACTCCCACGCGGCCCCGCTCGCCATGACCTCACGGGCCTGCTCGACCCCCTCGCGGATGCTGCCCACCCGTTCCGCCGTCCGCAGGGCCGCCCCCACATTCAGCGCCACGATGTCGCGCTGGGCCGGGGTGCCGCCGCCCGTCAGCAGGGCGCGGGTGATCTCGGCGTTCTCGGCGGGGGTGCCACCCACGATGGCCTCGCGGGGGTGCAGGCCGACGCCCGCCTCCTCGGGATGCACGGCGCGGTCGATCACCTCGCCGTCCCGCAGGCCCGTGACGGTGTTCTCGCCGCAGACGGTGAACTCGTCAAGGCCGTTGCCGTGGACGACGGTAGCTCCCTTCGCACCCAGGAGACGCAACACCTCGGCCAGGGTGCGGGTCAGGTCCGGCTTGAAGACTCCTACGACGAGGTGGGTGGCCCCGGCGGGGTTGGAGAGCGGCCCCAGGATGTTGAAGACCGTCCGGGCGGCGAGGTCGGCGCGGACGGGGGCAGCGTGGCGCAGCGCTGGATGGTAGTTGCGCGCGAACATGAAGCCGATGCCTAGGGAGTTGATGCCCTCCGCCACGGCCTCCGGGGAGGCGTCGAGGTTCACGCCAAGGGATTCGAGCACGTCCGCGCTGCCCGCCCGGCTGCTCGCGGCACGGTTGCCGTGCTTGGCGACCGGCACGCCCGCCGCCGCCACCACGAAGGCGGTCGTCGTGGAGATGTTGAAGGTGTGCGCCCCGTCGCCCCCGGTGCCCACCACGTCTAACAGAACGTCACGCGGCTCGACCTCCACCCGCACTGCGTGTTCGCGCATGGCCTGGGCGAAGCCCGCGATCTCCTCCGGCGTCTCGCCCCGCACGCGCAGCGCCGCCAGGGCCGCGGCGAGGCGCACGCCGCTCACGTCCCCGTCCATGACCTGACGCATGAAGGCCGCCGCCTCGGGCTGGGACAGGAGTTCACCGTTCATCAGGCGGGCGTGCATCACGGGGCCACCAGCTTGCAGCGGCCAGCCGCCAGCGAAAAGAGAGGGGTCACGCGGGCTCCTTCTGCGCCCGGTACTCGCGGACCACGTTCAGGAAGTTGTGCAGCATCGTCTTGCCGTCCTCGGTAGCGATGGATTCGGGGTGAAACTGGACGCCGAAGACGGGGTAGTCGCGGTGGCGCAGGGCCATCAGCACCTCCTCGCCGGGGTCGCTCGTCCACGCGACGGGCACGAGTTCGGGCGGCAGGTCGCGCACCACGAGGGAGTGGTAGCGGGTCACGCGCACGTCGTCGCCGATCCCCGCGAAGAGGCCCGAGCCGTCATGCCTGACCGGACTCGTCTTGCCGTGGACAGGTTGCAGCGCCCGCCCCACCCGCGCCCCGAACGCCTCGCCGATGCTCTGGTGGCCCAGGCAGACGCCGAGGGTGGGGAACTCGGGCCCCAGTTCGCGGACGACTTCCACGCTCATCCCCGCTTCGAGCGGTGTGCAGGGACCGGGAGAAACGACGATGGCGTCGGGATTCAACCTCCGCACGTCTTCGAGAGAGAAGTCGTCATTCCGCCACACCGTCAGGTCGCAGCCCAACTCGCCGAGGTACTGGACGAGGTTGTAGGTGAAGGAGTCGTAGTTGTCGATGAGGAGGATTCGCGGAGTCATGCCGTCACCGTCGCTTTCTCTTTTCGCAGGAAGATCAGGGTCACGCCGCCGTGATGCTCGGAGCGGTCGCACACATAGCCCAGGCGCTCGTAGAGCCTGAGGTTAGGGGTGCTGCGCTCGCCCGTGAACAGTTCCAGAGTTTGAACAGGGAGCATGGACTCCATGCTGTGCAGGAGGCGGGTGCCATAGCCCCGGCCCTGCTCGAAGGGGTCCACGATCAGACGCCCGATCTGCCCCACTCCCGCCTCGTCGACAAAGCCCCGCACGGAGGCGATGAGCCGTCCGTCCAGCGTGCCTTTCAGAAGGGTCTGTCTTTCAGCCTCTGCCCGCAACTCCTTCAGAGTCTGTGTCATGGCCGGGAGAGTCGCCTCCGGGTACAGGGCCGCCTCAGACATATAGGCGCGGCGTTGCAGGTCGAGGATGTCCGGCAGGTCTTCCGGCACGGCGGGTTCAACGACCATCACAGCCCCCCCGCCGCCATTTCCACCGCCCGCATCAGCGCCGCCGCCTTGTTCCGCGTCTCCAGTTCCTCGCTCGCCGGGTCGCTGTCCGCCACGATGCCCGCCCCCGCCTGGATGTGGACCTTCCCGTGCGCAATCACCATCGTCCGCAAGGTCAGGGCCATGTCGAGGCTGCCGTCGAAGGCGATGTAACCGAAGGCGCCGCCGTAGGGGCCGCGCCGGACGGGTTCGAGTTCGTCGATAATTTCCATCGCCCGAATCTTGGGGGCGCCGGAGACCGTGCCCATCGGCAGGACGGAGGCGAGGGCGTGCAGGGGCGTCTGGCCCTCCCGCAGCTCGCCCGTCACGGTGGAGACGATGTGCATGACGTGGCTGTAGCGTTCGACCGAAAAGGCGTCCCGCACCCGCACCGTCCCGTAGCCGCTCACCCGCCCGAGGTCGTTGCGGCCCAGGTCCACCAGCATCAGGTGTTCGGCCCGCTCCTTCTCGTCGGCGAGGAGTTCGGCGGCGAGGGCGTCGTCGGTCTCGGGGTCCGAGCCGCGCGGGCGGGTCCCGGCGATGGGACGGGTGATCACGGTATGCCCGTCGCTCCGCAGCAGGCTCTCGGGGCTCGACGCCACCAGCGTCACGTCCCCCAGCGCCAGGTAACCGAGGTAGGGGCTGGGATTGACCCGCCGCAGGGCGCGGTAGAGGGCGAAGGGGTGCGTCTCCAGCTCGGCGCTGAACCGCTGCGAGGGCACGACTTGAAACACGTCCCCGGCGCGGATGTACTCCAGGCTGCGCTCCACGGCGTCCATGTACCCCTGCGGGGTGAAGTTGCTCGTGAAGCGGGGGGCGGGGGTGGGCTCACGTCCGGGTACTTCGTCGGGGAGCGGGCCGCGCAGCCGGGCAGTGAGATTCTCGACCGTCGCGTCCGCCCGCTCCTGGGTGTCGGCGGTGGCGACCGCGATCAACCGGTGCTTGAGGTGGTCGTAGATGACCATGCCCTCGGGCACGATGAAGAGGGCGTCGGGAACGTTCAGCTCGTCGGGGTTGGCGTCGGGGAGGCGTTCGTAGGCGCGGATGAGGTCGTAGGCCGCGTACCCGACCGCGCCGCCCACGAAGGCGGGCAGGCCGGGCGGCAGGGCCACGGGTCGCGTGGTGGCGTGGTACAGGCGGGCGAGGGGGTCAGGTTCAGGCCCGTCGAAGTTCCCGAAGGTGCCCGTCGCCGTCACCCGCCCGGCGCGAGAGGTGAAGCGGCCCGCCTCCCCCACGCCGATGAAGGAGTAGCGGCCCAGTTTCTCGCCCGCCTCCACGCTCTCCAGCAGGAAGCTGACCGCGTGCCCCCGGGCGACCTTGAGGTACGCGGTGACGGGCGTGTCGAGGTCGGCGTTCAGCTCATGGACGGCGACGGCGGCGGGGGGCGTGGGGCGGGGCGCGGGTTGCGGCGTGGGCTGGGTCATGGGGCTCCTGGGCTGGGTCGTTGGGTGCTGTGTCATTGGGTGAAGGGGCAAAAGGAGACGCGCCCGGTGGAAGGGAGTCCACCTGGGCGCGTCCGGTCTGCGGAAGGGAAAAACGGCGCGGCTTATGCCCAGGCGAAGCTGGGCCACCACCACGCGCCGTTCACGGTCATGGGAGGAGCATAGCGCGACCCGGGCCGGGCGCTCAAGCCTCGCCCTAGCGGATGGCGAGCCGGGCGAGCACGAGGACGAGCACCCCCGCCCCGAGCATGGCGGCCAGCGCCTTTACCCGGGTCTTTTTCAGGTAGAGCAGGATGCCCAGCCCAGTCAGCGACACGACTGTCAGGAACACGCCGCTGAGGTCGATCAGCCACGCCCACGCCCCGCCCGCGTCCCGTCCCCGGTGCAGGTCGTTGAGGACCGCGACGGCCCCCTGCGCCTCCACGTTGACCGTGTACTTCCCGGTCCGCGTGTCGATGAAGGCGTCGGCGCTGTACCCCGGAGCCCGGAAGGACAGGCTGGCCTCGTTCCCGTCCACGCGGGTGTCCTCGGCGCGGCCATGCAGGCCCTGCCGCGCCCGCAGCTCCTCGGCGACGGCGAGCCAGTTCACCTCCCCGTCCCGAATCCACCCGGCGGGCAGGGTGCCCGTCACCTCCCGCCGCGTGTCGGCGCTCCCGAAGGCCCAGTCAGGGTGGTTGAGGGTGATGCCCGTGAGGCTGAAAAACAGCACCACGAGCAGGCTGATCATGCTGGTGTAGGTGTGCAGCCAGCGCAGCCAGACGTGCGTCCGGGCTTTCAGGGAGCGGGGGCGGCGGGCTGCCGTGGCGGGAGCGGTGGACTCAGGCTTTGCCGAAAGAGACACTGGCCGCCTCGATGTCGTTGTTCGCCGTCAGGGTCTTCTTGAAGGAGGTGGCCGCCACCGTCACCTTCTCGCGGACCAGGCTGTAGGGGCCGTGTTCGCGGGCGGTCTCGATGCACACGTAGTAGTCGCCCTGGGGGACGAGGGCGCCCCGGTCGGTCTTGCCGTCCCAGGCGACCGCGTACGTGCCGGGGTTGCGGGTGGGGCTGCTCACGGTGTCCAGCAGCTCGCTGTTCTCGCGGTACCAGCGGCGCAGATCGGGAATCCAGCGCGGGCCGCGCCCGGTGGTCTGCGCCCAGACGGTCAGGGTCCGCACCGGGTTGCCCTGGGTGTCCTCGATCCAGACGGCGACGTAGGGGCGTCTCACCCGGCCCCCCGCCTGGGTGGCGACGGTGAAGGTGATGTCGAGGGCCTGACCTGCCACCCATTTCTTCCCGGTGGTCGGGCTCACGGCGGCGGCCCCAGCGGGCAGGGCGCGGGAGGCGAGGAGGGCGGCGGCGCCGAGGGCGAGCCTGCGGAGAACGGAACGGCGGGTGTCCTGGGTCATGGTCGGAGTCTCCGTGAGGGGAAAGCGTCGGGCCTGAGCTTGGCGTCTTTTGGGCGAGGCGAACCGTAGCCGAGGGTGACGTGATCAGGTTGGCTGGGCGTTAAGGCGGCGGGCGGTCAGGGGGGCTGGGCGGACCAGCGGGTGCTCGCGTGCCGCCCCCCGTCCCGCGTGACGATCAAGGCCGCCGCGCCCGGGGTGGCGTCCGCGAGGGCCAGCCCCCCCACGCCGAGCACGCTCAGGGATGTGGCGAGCGCGTCGGCGGTGAGGCCGTCGGGGGCGGTGACGGTCACGCCGGGCACGTCGGTCACGGGCCAGCCGGTGCGCGGGTCGAGGAGGTGCGAGTGCCACCCCTCCCCCACCCGGTAGCCCCGGCGGGTGTCCCCGCTCGTAGCGAGGGCCCCGTCCCGCACGGGAACCCGGCAGAGGGGCGGCAGGTCATCCCGCCCGCTGAAGGGGTCGGCGACGGCGACGGTCAGCCCCCCTCCCCCCAGCGTGCGCAGGTCCCCCCCGGCGTTCACGAGCACGGCGCGCACCCCCGGGCAGGCGAGGGCGGCCTCGGCGGCGCGGTCCACGACGTATCCCTTCGCCAGCGCGTTCAGGCCCAGGGGGTGGTCGGCGTGCAGGGTGGCCGTGCCGTCCGGGTGGAGGGTCCACGGGGGGTCCCACAACCGCCTGGCGAGTTCGGCCAGTTCTCCGTCGTCAGGGACACGCCCCGTCTCCTCGGCCCGTTTCCAGAGGACACCGAAAGCGTCCGCGCCGGGGTGGAACGCGCCCCCGGTCGCCTCCCGCCAGCGGTCCGCCGCGCGCAGGACGTGGAGGAGGTCGGGGCTGAGCGCCACCCGCTCGCCGGGCCGGGTCTGCCAGCGCCGCAGCTCGCTCGCCGGGTCGAAGCGGTTGAGGACGAGGGTCAGGCGGTCGATCTCGTCTAGCGCGGCGCGTTCGGCCTCCTCGGCCCGGGCGCGGGTGTCGGCGACGACCTGCACCTCCAGCTCGGTGCCCAGGACGCGCTCGTAGACGCTTCGCAGGCGGTGGGGTGGGGACAGGCGGCGCAGCAGGTCTGGGAGAACTCGCCGGGCGGACGACACCCCGAAATTCTGCCGCTCGACGTTGAAGGTTTGTCGAAGCTCAGCCGGGCGGCTGGTTGGACGCCGCGTAGAACAGCAGCCCGATCAGGATGAGGTCGAGGGCCCAGCTCGCCGGGCGGCGGAGGGTGGGGTCACGCCGGGCCCGCAGGAACTGCACCCCCAGCCGCGCCACGAGGAGCAGGGCCACGAGGTACGGGCTGGGGAGCGGGCCACCCAACAGCGGCAGGAGCAGCAGCACGGCCACCACCGCCAGCAGCGCGAGGCTGACGGCGGTCAAGGCGTCGGGGCGGGGGCGTTCGGGCGGGGTCAACGCGACTCGCTGTCCCCGGCCCCGCCGTCTCCGGTCGGCGGCGTCACGGGCGGGGCCGTCTCCTTGAGTTCAGGGTCGGCCACGTCCTCCCGGGCCTCGGCCTCTGTCGTCCGCGCCTCGGCCAGGGGCTCGGCGGGCACGGTTGGCCCCGTCTCCCCCGCGTATTCGAGCACGAGCACGCTGGTGGGCGGGAGGTTCAGCCGCAGGTGGCAGGGCTGACCGTGCCACCCCTCGTCCCTGGTCGTCAGGTCGGGCTGCTGGGTGCCGAAGCCGCCGTACTCGCCGTCGTCGGTGGAGAGGAGCACCCGGTACTCGCCCTTCTGGGGCACGCCGATGGGGTACAGGTCGCGGTACACCGGAGTCAGGTTGGCGACGACGAGACTCCAGGCCGTGCCCGTGGGGTCGCGGCGCAGGTAGGCGTACACGCTGTTGTCGGCGTCGTCCCCGCTGACCCACACCTGCCCCTCGGAACCCACGTCGCCCACGTGCCAGTCGGGACGCTCGCGGTAGAGGGCGTTGAGCCGCCGCACGAGGTTCATGACCCCCCGGTGGTCGGGAATGTCGGCGAGGTGCCACGGGAGCCCGCCCTCGAAGCTCCACTCGGTCGGCTGGGCGAATTCCTGCCCCATGAAGAGGAGCTTCTTGCCGGGCGTGCTCCACATCAGGGCCAGGAAGGCGCGGTAGTTCGCGCGCTGGGCGTACCAGTCGCCGGGCATCTTCATGACCATCGACTTCTTCATGTGGACCACCTCGTCGTGGCTGATCGCCAGGACGTAGTTCTCGGTGGCGCGGTACACGTTGAAGAAAGTCAGCGCGTGGTGGTGGTACTTGCGCCAGAGGGGGTCTTCCTCGAAGTAGCGCAGGGTGTCGTTCATCCAGCCCATCGCCCACTTGTAGTCGAAGCCCAGGCCGTGGGGCGTCGGCGTCGTCACGCCGGAGAAGGCGGTGCTCTCCTCCGCGATGGTCACGCTGCCGGGCGCCATGTGATGCGTCACCTCGTTCAGCCGCTTGAGAAAGGCGATGGCCTCCAGATTCTCGCGCCCGCCGTGGATGTTGGGCACCCACTCGGTGCGCGAGAAGTCGAGGTAGAGCATGGAGGCCACCGCGTCCACCCGCAGCCCGTCGATGTGGAAGTCCTGCAACCACTTCAGGGCCGAACCGATCAGAAACATCACGACCTCGTTGCGGCCGTAGTCGAAGATGTAGGTGTTCCAATCGTTGTGGAAGCCCTTGCGGGGGTCGGCGTACTCGTAGAGGGGGCCGCCGTCGAAGTGCGCGAGGCCCACCTCGTCGGTCGGGAAGTGGCCGGGCACCCAGTCGAGGTACACGCCGATGCCTTTCTCGTGGAGGTGGTTGACGAGGTACTTGAAGTCCTCGGGGCTGCCCATCCGGCTCGTCGGGGCGTAGTAGCCGGTGACCTGATAGCCCCACGAGCCGTCGAAGGGGTGTTCCATCACGCCCATCAGCTCGACGTGGGTGTAGCCGAGGTAGGTCACGTACTCCGCGAGGCGGTGGGCGAGGTCGCGGTAGTTGAGGAACCAGCCGTCCTCGCGCCGCGCCCAGGACTCGACGTGGACCTCGTAGACGCTGATAGGGCGGTCGTACCCGGCCCGGCGCCCCCGCATCCAGGTGTCGTCGGACCATTCGAAGGGCTGGTCCCAGACGATGCTGGCGGTGAGGGGCCGGACCTCGAAGAAGGTGCCGTAAGGGTCCAGCTTGTCCACGGTGCGCCCGTCCGCGCCCGTCACCCGGAACTTGTAGCGCTGCCCGTGGCGCGCCGAGGGCACGAACACCCCCCAGAAGCCGAAGTCGAGCCTCTGCATGGCATTGTCGAAGCCGTTCCAGCCGTTGAAGTCTCCCACCACGCTGACGTGCTGGGCGTTCGGCGCCCACACGGCGAAGCGCACGCCCTCCACGCCGCCTTCCGTGACCGGGTGCGCCCCAAGGAGGTGGTCGGGCCGCACCAGATCGGCGGTGGCGAGCTTTTGCAGGTGGCCGTGGTCGAGGGGCAGCACACCCGGCGGAAGCACGTTGGTCATGGGGCGAGTCTACCGGCTGGGGTTGGGAGCCGGACGGGGGAATCCAGACCGGGCGGGGCGGGTGAAAGAAGTACGGAGTCAGGAGCCGAGCAAGTCTTCCCTGGCCTGCTGGAGCATGAGTCTGTAGTCCGGCTTCAAAATCTCTTCAAGAGCCTGTTCGAGTCTCCCCTCAAACAGCCAGACGGCCCTTTGCTTGGCCGAATGAGCGAAGCAGACCCCAGCGTCATCACGACGGGCGGGCCACTCGAAAAGGACGGGGGCCTCTGACCGACCGAGCGTTAACGTCACATCTTCATCCGACATCTGCGCCTCAGCCCTCCAGCACATGACGCCGGAAGCGTTCGAGGATCGCCAGCCCCACCGCCCCGCTCTTTTCCGGGTGGAACTGGGTGGCGTGGACATTGCCCTGGCTGAAGGCCGCCCAGAAGGGCACCCCGTACTCGGTCACGGCCCCCGCGTCCACGTCCACCGTCAGCGGCACGTAGTACGAGTGAACGAAGTAGGCGTAGGCGGGGCAGGCGAGATCACGCAGCAGGGGCGAGTCGCCCACCGGGTCGAGGCTGTTCCAGCCCATCTGCGGGACCTTGCGTTCGGGGACAGGCTCGAACTTGCGGACCGTGCCGGGCACGAGGCCCAGCCCCGGGGTGCCGGGCGCCTCCTCGGAGTCGGTGAGGAGCATCTGCATCCCCACGCAGATGCCCAGGAGGGGCGTGCCCGCGCGGGCGGCGTCCATAACCGGGCCGTGAAACCCGCCCGTGTCGAAGGCCTCCATGACCTGCCGGAAGTGGCCCTGCCCGGGCACGACGAGGGCGGGAGCATGGGGCACGTCGGCGGGCGAGTCGGAGACGCGCACCCGCATCCCCGCGCGCTCCAGGGCCTTGGCGGCGCTGCGGACGTTCCCGGCGCCGTAGTCGAGGAGGAGGACTTCGGGAGCGCTCACAGGACTCCCTTCGTGCTGGCGAGGTCGGAGGAGGTCACCTGCACCGCGTCCCGCAGCGCCCGGGCGAACGCCTTCACAATCGCCTCGATGACGTGGTGCGCCTCACGCCCGGCGAGGAGGCGGACGTGCAGGGTCACCCCGGCGTGGTTGCAAAGCCCCCGCAGGAATTCGCGCAGGTGGTAGTGGGTCATGCCGCCCGCGTCCCCCCACACGTCCAGCCGCTCCGGCTCGAAGGCGAGGTGTGCCCGCCCCGAGAGGTCGAGGACCACGTGGGCGAGCGTCTCGTCCATCGGCACGAAGGCGCTGCCGTAGCGCTCGATGCCCCGGCGGTCGCCGAGCGCCTGCGTCAGCGCCTGCCCCAGCGTGATCCCCACGTCCTCGATCAGGTGGTGCGGCTCAATGTGGAGGTCCCCCCGCGCCCGCACGCTCAGACCGACGCGGGCATGGCGCGCGAGGGCGTCCAGCATGTGGTCGAGAAAGCCGTGCCCGGTCGCGGGCGGCTCGGAGGCGGCGGAGTCGAGGTCGAGCGTGACGGTCACGTCGGTCTCGCTGGTGGCGCGGTGAACGGTCGCGGTGCGGGTCATGCGGGGCATGGTACGGCGTGGCGGGGGAACCCATCGTGCGGCGTTCTAGGACGGGCGATCTTCGCCCTGGACCGTGGTCCAGCCTCCGCCGCCTCACTTCATCCAAAGCCCGGCTTCACGCCCCGCGATTACGCCTTGACCGTAATTGTGTTCTGTTATAGACTAAATCCATGAAGTTGAGCGATGTTCAGAAACGACTCCAGGCTCCGTTTCCCGCTCACCTGGTGGGCTGGAAGCCCCAGTCCTTCACCAAGGATCGCGGCCGCGCGCTGCTGCTCGCCTACGTGGACGCCCGCGCCGTGCAGGACCGCCTGGACGCCATCTGCCCCGATGCGTGGTCCTTCGAGATCGAGGTGATCCCGGGCACCACCTCGCCTACCGTCAAGGGTCGCCTGACCGTGCTCGGCGTGACCCGCGAGGACATCGGCGAGGCGGGCGAGGGCGAGTACGGCACGCTGAAGGCCGCCTCCTCGGACGCGCTGAAGCGCTGCGCGGTGCAGTTCGGGATCGGGCGCTACCTGTACGACCTGCCCAAGCAGTGGGTGGACTGGAACGACGGGCGGCGCGAGCCTGCCGCCACGCCCGAGCTGCCCGAGTGGGCGCGGCCCGACCACGAGCGCAGCCCCGGCGGCGCCCACATCGTGCAGGCGATGGAGCAGCTCAAGTACGAGCTGCCCGAGGACCTCGAACTCCAGCGCGAGGTGTACAAGCACCTCAAGGCCGCGCTGGGCAGCATCCACCCCACCTCGCAGGGTGGGCAGGGACGGGCCGCGTGAACCCGCTGAGCCCCGCCCGCACCCTCGCCGTGATGGCCGCCGTCCTCGCCGTCACATTGATCGGCGGCGCGCTCGCCCGCCTGTTCTGACCTCTGCTCGACGTAACCCCCGCCCCCACCCGGGCGGGTTTTTTGTGCCCCGGAGGGTTCGCGGTTGGTGAAGGTTCTCCCGTCGGGGCGGTGTCATGCTGCCGTCCGTGACGGGCGCGAAGGAACGTGAGGGGCAGGAGGCGTGGACGGTCCGCCACGTCGGGCGGGCGCTCGTCGCGGAGGCGTTCGGGACGTTCCTGCTCACCCTCGCGGGGGTGGGCGCGCTGCTGCTGGCGCGGCTGGGCCTCCTGCCCGAGACGGTGGCCGCCGCCGTGGTGCCCGGGCTGGTGGTGCTCACGGTGATCTACGCGTTCGGCGACGTGTCGGGGGCGCACATCAACCCGGCGGTGACGCTGGCCTTCGCGCTGCGGGGGGCGTTCCCGTGGCGGCTGGTGGGGCCGTACTGGGCCGCCCAGCTCGCCGCCTCGGTCCTGGCGGGCGGGCTGGTCCTGACCTTCGCGCACATCCCGCCGCCGACCGAGCGCGTCCCGGCGGTGGGGGCGCTGCTCCTCGACGCGGGGTGCAGCGCCGTGCTGGTGGCCGTGATCCTGGCAACCGCCCACCGCAGCGGGGGGCTCAAGCCCGCCCTCGGCCTCGCGGTGGGGGGAGCGGTCACCCTCGACCACCTCGTGTCGGCGGGTGTCTCGGCGGTGGCGATGAACCCGGCCCGCGTCTTCGGCCCGGCGCTCGTGTCGGGGAGGCTGGCGGAAGCCTGGCCGCACCTGCTCGGCCCGCTCCTCGGGTGCGCGGCGGCGCTGCTCCTGACCTGGGCGACGCGCGGCCCCCTCAACCCGGACGAGCAGGAGGCCGCCGAGGGCGTGGGCGGCGCGGGCTGAGGCCTCATCCGTTCACTCCCCCGAGCCGAAGTGCCGCAAGATGGCCTCCACGGTCCCGGCGACGGTCAGGACCGAGGAGTCCAGCCACAGGCCCAGGCGCGGCGTCTCCTCGCGCAGCGCGCGGTCGAGGTCCCCGGGGGTGAAGGCGCCGTACCCGCGCTTGTGCCGTCCGGCCTCGCGGGCGGCCACAACGTCCGGCGACGGGCACAGCACGACCAGGCGCAGGGGCACGGCGGCGTACAGGGCGGTCACGTCCCCCAGCACGGGGCCGAGGATCACGTCCTGCACGACCGGCGTGAAGCCTGACGCGTGATAGCCAAGAGCAGTCTGAGCGGCGAGGCGGTAGCGCAGGCGGAGCTGGGCCCACGCCTCCTCGCCTGCGTCCGGGGTCATGTCCACCCGGCCCGAGACGATCATGCGGCGGAAGAGGTCGCCGCGCACATGCACGCTGCGGGGCAGCCGCTCCGCGAGCGCCTGCGCCACCGTGGACTTGCCCGAGGCCATCATCCCGGTGATGAGGGAGACGGGAGGCACGCTACTCGCCCCGCCTCTTCGTCCCGCGCATCGGCGCGTGGGTCCAGGGATCGTCCGGCCAGGGGTGCTTGGGGTAGCGGCCCCGCAGGTCCTTGCGGACCTCGAAGTACGAGGAGTTCCAGAACGATCTCAGGTCCTGCGTCACCTGCACGGGCCGCCCGGCGGGGCTCAGCAGGTGCAGCAGCACGGGCGTGCGGCCCCCGTTCACGGTCGGTGTCTCGGCGAGGCCGAACAGTTCCTGTAACTTGACGGCGAGGACGGGCGGGCTGCCGTCCGGGAAGTACGTGAGCCGGATGCGCGAGCCCGTGGGGACGGTGAGGTGGGCGGGGGCCAGCTCGTCGAGCCGCTGTGGCAGGGGCCAGGGGAGGAAGGCGGTCAGGGCCGGGACGAGGTTGACCCGTTTCAGGTCGTCGCGGGTGCGGACGCCTTCCAGAGGAGGGCCGAGCCAGTCCTCCAGGGTGGCGAGGAGGGCCGGGTCACTCAGATCGGGCCATTCCGTTTCCTCGGGTCGCCAGCGGCGCAGGGACTCGACGCGGGCGCGCAGGGTTTCGGCCTCGGGGGTCCAGTTCAGGAGGTGGAGCCCCTCGGAGCGGACGGCCCCGGCGAGGGCCTCCACCCGCGCCCCGTGCGGCAGGTCGCGCAGTGGCCGCGCGTCCAGCACGAGGGCGCCGACGTGCCGCTCCCGCTGGGCGACGAGGGTTCCGGTGCGGGCGTCCCAGCGCACCACGTCCCGCGTCCGGGCCCGCTCCTCCAGCACGGCGGGGTCGAGGGGCGCGGCGAGGTGGATGCGGCCTTCCCCGGTCCCCTTCCCGCTCACGGCGTCGAGGTGGGCGACGGCGAGGGCGGGGCTCCCGGCGAGCGGGTCCCCCTCCGGCAGCCGCGCCCCCTGCCCACCCGCGAGGAGGGAGCGGCCCCCACCGCCCTCCCGGCCCAGGGCCACCCGCTCGGGGTAGGCGAGGGCGACCAGCCGCCCCACCGCGAAGGCGTCGGGGGGCGTATCGTCGGGTCGGACGCGCAGGGCCGCGCGCCACTGGCGGGAGAGGCGCTCGACCCGCTCCAGCACGGCGATCTCTCCCCCGCCCCGTTCGCCCCGCCGCCACGCCCGCAGCGCGGCTACCCGGTCCGCGAGGTCCGCCCCGGCTCCGCTTCCGAGGGGATCACGTTCCTCCAGCAACGCGGCCACGTCGGCGGCGAGGGCACCCAGGCCGAGCACCGCGCCGTCGTGCAGCAGGTGGGAGAGGCGCGGGTGGGTGGGAAGTTCCAGAAGGGCCGAGCCGCGCCCGGTGATGCGCCCGGCGTCGTCCAAGGCGTCGAGGTCGCGCAGCAGATCGCGGGCGACGGCCACACGGGGCCCCGGCGGCGGGTCGAGCCAGGCGAGCGACTGCGGATCGGGCGCACCCCACCCGGCGAGTTCGAGGGTGAGGGGGGCGAGGTCGGCCTCCTGGATCTCGGGGGGGCGGGCGGCGGGCAGCAGGGCGTGCGTCCGCTCGCTCCAGAGGCGGTAGGCGGTGCCCGGCGCGGTGCGACCCGCCCGGCCCGCCCGCTGCTCGGCGACGTCGCGCGTGACCCGCTCGGTCACCATGCGGGTGAGGCCGGTGCCGGGGTCGAAGCGTTGCGTCCGGCTGAGCCCGCCGTCCACCACCACGCGCACGCCCGCCAGCGTCAGGCTCGTCTCCGCGATGGAGGTCGCCAGCACGACCTTGCGCCGCCCGGCGGGGTCGGGGACGAGGGCGCGGCGCTGCTCAGAAAGGGGCAGATCACCATAGAGGGGCAGCACGACCGCGCCCACGTCCGACAGGGCCGCCTGCGTCCCACGAATCTCGCGCACGCCGGGCAGGAAGGCGAGGAGGTCCCCCTCCGGGTGCTCGGCCAGCGCCTCCCGCACCGCCCGGGCCACGGTGTCCTCCACCCGGCCCGTGGGATCGGCGTTCAAGTACCGCACCTCCACCGGGTAGGCCCGCCCCGCGCTCTGCACCAGGGGCGCGTCCAGCCGCCCAGGCAGGGCGGGGTCGAGGGTCGCGCTCATCACGAGCACCCGCAGGTCGTCCCTCAGCGCCCCTTGCACCTCGCGCAGCAGGGCGAGGGCGAGGTCGGCGTTCAGCGAGCGCTCGTGGAACTCGTCGAGGATGACAAGGCCGACGCCGTGCAGCTCCGGGTCGTGTTGCAGGCGGCGGGTGAGGATGCCTTCCGTGACGACCTCGATGCGGGTGCGGGGGGAGACACGCGACTCGAAGCGCACCCGGTAGCCCACCGTCTCCCCGACCTCCTCGCCCAGCCCCTCGGCGAGCCGGGCCGCGACCGCCCGCGCCGCCACCCGCCGGGGCTGAAGAATCACGATGGACTGCCCCGCCAGCCAGGGTTCGTTCAGGAGTTCCAGCGGCAGGCCGGTGCTTTTCCCCGCCCCGGGCGGCGCCTGGAGGACCACCAGCGGGTGCCGTGCCAGGGCCGCCCGCAACTCGGGCAGCACCTCGAAGACGGGCAGGGGCTCGGCGGTCACGCGGGGCATGGTAGCAGGGGGTGCGCGGTGGATTGACCCTCAACATCCCGGCAGGCTCAGCACGTCCCGCAGGTCGCCCAGCAGCGCGTCGGGCACCTCCCCCTTCAGCGCGTGCCCGGTGGGGAGGAAGGCCGCGCGCAATCCCACCTGCTGCGGCCCCCACACGTCGTTGCGGGGCGAGTCGCCGACGAACCAGGCGTCCGCCGCCGTGACACCCAATCGCTCCAGGGCAAGCGTGTAGATGGCAGGGTCAGGCTTGCTCAGGCCGACTCTCTTGCTGATCACCACGTCGTCCACCAGCCCGGCGAGCCCGCAGCGCTCCAGGCAGGCGGTCTGCGCCTCCACCCAGCCATTCGTCACGACGCCGACGAGGACGCCACGCGCCCGCAACTCCCACAGCACGTCGTGGGCGTGGGGCATGGGGACGGGATCGGCGAGCGAGTGCACCGAGAAGTCGTCCAGCAGCGCCCGCGGGTCATGCGTCAGGCCGAACTCCCGCACGAGGAGCGGCATCACCTCGCGCTTGGGGCGGTAGCCGAGGTCATCGAGCACGGTGAAGCGTTCGGCATACCCGGCGGGGAGAGCGTGCCGCTCCACATGCCCGGTGAGCCAGCCCCGCAGGGTCGCGGCCCGGTCGTGCAACGTGCCGTCGAGGTCGAAAAGGACAGCCCTCAAGCCCCACCTTTATGGAAGGCCGCGCCCTGGGCTTCGACCTCCTCGTGGATGAGGGTGGTGTTGATGCCCACGGCGGCCGTCATCCCGCTCGCGGCGGCGTTGACGACGTACTGAGGGGCCCCGGCGAGGTCCCCCGCCGCGAACACGCCCGGCACCGTCGTCTCTCCGCGCTCGTCCACGATCACCCGGCCCTTCTCGTTCAGCTCGCAGCCCAGCGAGGCGGGCAGGGTGCTGCCGGGCGTCTGCTCGGGGCTGAGGAAGAGGCCGTCGAGCAGGCGGGTCTCGCGGGAACGCAGGTGGAGGCACAGGCGGTCCCGTCCCGTCAGGCGGGCGAGCGGCGCCCTCACGATTTTTACCCCCAGCCGCGCGAGGTCCCGGCGCTGCACGCCCGTCAGGCCGTCCGGCCCGTCGGTGAAGAGGGTGACCTGATCCGACCACGCGCGCATGTTGAGGGCGAGGTGGTGCCCGGCGTCCCCACTCCCGAGCACCCCGAGCGGGCGGCCCCGGTACTCCCAGCCGTCGCAGTACGGGCAGTGGTGGACGAGGTGGCCCCAGCGCTCGCGCAGCCCCGCGACCGGCGGCAACACGTCCCGCACCCCGGCGGCGAGGAGCAGGCGGCGGCCCAGCGCCCACCCCCCGTCGTGCCGCACCGCAAAGCCTTCCGGCGTGCGGCGGGCTTCCCGCGCCGCCGCCGCGCACACCGTCACCGGGTAGGGGGCGAGGTCGGCGAGCGCCCGCGCCTTGAGGTCCAGCGGCCGGATGCCGTCGCGCGTGAGCAGACCGTGGGCCTCCCCCGCCGGGGCGTTGCGGGGCGGGCCGCCGTCGAGAAGGAGGACCCTCCGGCGGGCCCGCCCCAGCACGAGCGCCGCATTCACGCCCGCCGCTCCGGCCCCCACCACGATCACGTCGAAGGTGTCCATGCCCAAACCTCAACGCGGCCCGGGCCGCACGCTCACGTCGGGCAGGGTGGCGTCGCGCGGCGCCTCCAGCACGAAGCGGATGGTGGCCGCGACCGTCGCCGGGTCGATGAAGTCGCCGGGATCGTAGGCGCCCCCCTCCTGCGAGCGGACCTTCTGCTGCATCGGAGTGGCGGTGCGGCCCGGGTAGACGGTCGTGACCCGGACCCCGTGCCGGGCCTCCTCGTCGCGCAGGGCGTCGGCCAGGGCGCGGAGGGCGAACTTGCTCGCCGCGTAGCTGCCCCATTCCGGGTTCGCCCGCAGCCCGGCGCCGCTGTTCACGAAGACGACGGTGCCCCGCTCCGCCCGCACGCGCGGCAAGAGCAGGCGGGTCAGCTCGGCGGGGGCGACCACGTTCACCGCGAGGGTGTGGGTCCACACCGTGTGCTCCTGTCCGGCGACCGCCCCCAGCTTAACGACGCCCGCGTTATGGATCACGTTCGTCACGCGCCCGACGCCCGCCAGCGCCGACTCGAAGGTCTCCGGGCGGGCGAGGTCGAGCGGCAGCGCCGTCCCGCCCACCTCGGCGCCGAGGGCCGCGAGCCGCTCCCGGTCCCGCCCCTGCAAGATCAGGCCGTGCCTCCCCGCGAGGGCCCGCGCGAGCGCCGTCCCGATCCCGCCCGTCGCCCCGGTGATCAGCGTCACGGGTCTGTCTGGAGCCGTCATGGGCGGAAGGCTAACGCACCACGCGCGAGTTGAAATACCGCTCCTGAAACGATACGGCCTTCATGATCTCCCCATCCGTCAGGGTCACCCCATCCCGCACGACGAGCTTGTCCTCCACGGCGTCCGCGCGGACGATCAGGGCGGCGACGAGCCCTTCCGCCTCGGGCACGGGTTCGGCCCAGCCGAGCAGATAGGCGTCAATGGGTTGGCCGTCGCCGCCGACCGTTCCCGGGAGTTCGCCGTAATTCACCTCTTAGACGAGGTTCGGCCAGCGCGGTTGGACGCTGCCCAGCGGGCGGTCCACGACCACGCGCACCCGCCCGCCGAGGAAAGGGGTGAGGTCGGGGTTCATCCGGGGTCAGAGCCTCACGCGGCCCAGGCCTTCTTGCCGTGTCATGCGCGGCGGGTCTGGACGGGCGGGGAAGCCCCCTTCCCCATTCCAAAACCCCCAGCCGCCCCCTGCTACCCTGCCCGGATGACGAAGGCGAGCAGACAGGCGGGCGTGACCCTGAAGCCGGGCGCGGTGCGGCGAACCCTCGGCCGTTACCCCTTCGGGCACGCCGGGGACATCGAGAGTTCGGACGCGGGCCTCACCCCGGGGCAGGTCGTGGACGTGCGCGGGCCGGACGGCAAGGTCATCGGGCGCGGGTACTTCAACCCCGAGGGGGCGACGCCCCTGCGGATGCTGACCTGGACCCGCGAGGAGATCGACCTGAACTTCTACCGCTCGCGGGTGCGCTCAGCCCTGGCGCGGCGGGCGGGGCGGATTGGGGGCACCGACGCCCTGCGGGTGCTGCACGCCGAGGCGGACGGGATGCCCGGCGTGGTGGCCGACCGCTTCGGGGACGTGCTGGCGGTGCAACTCCGCAACGCGGGCGCGGAGCGCCACCGCGACCTGATCCTGCGGGCCCTGCGCGAGGAGACGGGGGCGGGATCAGCCTACGAGCGCAGCGACACGGGCGAGCGCCGCCGCGAGGGGCTGGACCTCCGCACGGGTCCCCTCTGGGGCGACGTGCCGGAGCGCGTGACCTTTTTCGAGGACGACCTCACCCTGCACTTTGGTCCCTTCGACGCGCAGAAGACGGGCTTTTTCCTCGACCAGCGCGACAACCGCCGCCTGATGCGCTCGCTCGTCCGTCCGGGCGAGGGTTTTCTCGACGTGTACTCGTACACCGGGGGCTTCAGCCTGCACGCGGCGCGGGCGGGGGCGCGGCCCGTCGCGCTCGACAAGGACGAGAAGGCCCTCGGCGTGCTGGAGCGCGAGGCCCGCGAGAACGGGGTGGAGGTCGGCGTGCGCTGGGGGGACGCGCTGGAGACGCTGACGGCGCTGGAGCGCGAGAAACGAACCTTCGGGGCGGCGGTGCTCGATCCCCCCACCCTCGCCAAGCGCCGCGAGGACGTGCCGCGCGCCAAGCGCCTCTTCACCGACGGCGCGGCGCGCGCCCTGCGGATGCTGCGGCCCGGCGGGCACCTCCTCGTGAGCACCTGCGCCCACTACATCGGGGTGAGCGACCTCCTCGACGCCGCCCGCGTCGCCGCCGGGGAGGCCGGGTGCGACGCCGAGGTCGTCACCGTGACCTACCAGCCCGCCGACCACCCGCACCTCCTGAGCGTGCCCGAAAGCCTCTACCTCAAGAGCCTGCTGCTGCGCAAGGAGGCGTGACGGGGGGAGGGGGAGGGAGCCCTCAGACGGGATCGGCCTCCTCGACGGCGACGGCCTCCAGGGCGCCGGGGTCGAGCAGGGTGACCGCGTGGCCGCTGGCACGCAGGACTCCCCGGTCCTCCAGGCGCCTCAGGACGCGGGCGACGGTCTCACGGCTGCTGCTCACGCGCTGCATGATGTCGTGGGTCGTGAGCGGCAGCTCCTCGGGGTGCGGCACGCCCGCCCGCACGCGCTGGCGGTGGAGGTTCGAGAAGACGTGGGCGAGCGCCGATTCGGTGTTCTGCCCGGAGGCGATCAGCTCGTCGTTGAGAGCAGTCACGCGCTCGGCGAGCAGGGCGGCGAGGTTCCACAACACGCGCGGGTGGCGCCTGAGAATCTGCTCGAAGTGCTCGCGGTAGAGCATCAGCGTGTGGACCTCGGTCAGCGCCCGCACGGTCGCGCTGCGCTCCTGGCGCGAGAGCACGGCGGTCTCGCCCACCACGCCGGGCGCGTAGAGGTCGCCCATCACGCGCTCGCGGGTGCCCAGGCTGACCCGGCTGACCCGCACCACGCCGCGCGTGATCAGGTGCAGCGCCTCGCCGGGCGCGTCCTGCTCGATCAGGACCCCGCCGGGCCGGAAGCTCCGTTCCGTGACGGCCCGGGCCGCCTCGCGCACCGCGTCTTCGGGGACGTTTTGGAAGAGGGGGGAACGTTGGAGATCGTCCAGGCGCGACATCGGCGCCATGCTAGAGCATCGGCGCGCCCCCATTTGGAAGACGGGCCAGCTCCCGGTTCCTCGCGGCCTTCTCCAGAGCATTCGTAAGAAAACCTTCATGTAAGAAATCTTTCAAGGCATTTTTCACACTATGCCCGGAGAGGGATGTGTGTCGTCCCGTGGCGGAGGGCCACATCCCCCTCACGAAAGGAGCAACATGAAGCCTCAACTTCTGGTTCGAACCGCGCTTGGGCTGTGTACGGCGGCGTTGATCGCGGGCTGCAACCAGGCCTCCACCGTTCCCACGGCGCAGAGCGAGCGCCCCGAGTACGTGATGAGCGTGCCCGTCACCCCGCAGGACACCCCGCAGACCCTGGGGGCGCGCTACGGCGGCCGGGTCGTCGAGCTGAACGCGGAGGCGGGCTTTGCCGTCGTGGGGCTCGACGCGGGCGCCGCGAAGACCCGGAACCTGCGCGCGCAGGCGCTGGGAGACGAGCCCGTCGCCGAGCCCAACATCGACCAGTTCCAGGCGGGCGGGATCGCGCTCATGGGCGGCGCCCGGAGCATGTGGGCGGGCGGGGCGCGCAGCATGTGGGCGGGCGGCGCCCGGAGCATGTGGGCGGGCGGGGCACGCAGCATGTGGGCGGGCGGCACCTATGCCCTCGTCCCGGAAAACACCGCCCCGTTCAAGCAGATTCTGCTGGAAAAAGCCCACGCGCTCGCCCCCGGTCTGGGCGCAGGGGTGAAGGTCGCCGTCATCGACACCGGCATCGACCTGGCCCACCCGGCCTTCATCGACAGCCTGGCCCCCGCGACCGAGTGGAAGGACTACGTGGGCAACGACGCGCTCCCCCAGGAGCAGGGCGTCCTCGGGGTCGGTGGGCACGGCCACGGCACGGCGGTCGCCGGGATCGTCTTGCAGGTGGCCCCCCTGGCGACCATCCTGCCGATCCGCGTGCTGGACTCGGACGGCGCGGGCGACACGGACCATGTGGCGAGCGCCATCTACTACGCCGTCGAGAAGGGCGCCCGGGTGATCAACCTCAGCCTGGGCAGCGTCACCAAGTCCGACGTGATCGAGCAGGCGGTCAAGTACGCCACCGAGAAGAAAAACGTTCTGGTCGTCTCCTCGGCGGGCAACGACAACGCCAAGACCATCACCTTCCCCGCCCAGCACGCCTCCGACGGCGCGGACGGCGAGAGAAGCCTGAGCGTGGGCAGCGTCAACGCCCTCGACCTCAAGTCCTCGTTCTCCAACTATCAGAAAGACCGGCTCGAACTGATGGCGCCCGGCGAGAACATCTTCACGGCAGGTCCCGACGGCCTGCTGGTGTCGTGGAGCGGCACGTCGATGGCGGCGCCCATCGTGGCGGGCGGCCTCGCGCTCGCGCTCGGCCAGACGCTGGCGGTTCCCCTCAAGGACGTGACCAAGAAGATGGCCGAGACCGGCCAGGATCTCTACAACAACGGCAGGAACTCGGCCTACAAGGATCTGCTCGGCAAGGGACGCCTCGACCTCGAGAAGTTCCTGACCAACGCGGTCAAATACTGAGCGGCACACCACGGGAGGACGGGGAGATCTTTTCCCCGTCCTTCCCCCTTGTAAGACCCCGGAAAGGCGCGGGAGCACAGGATGCAGCCGTGCCGAGAGTCCTCGACGGAATGCCAGACGCTGGGGACCGTGACCTCCCGGAAAGGGTGGACCTGCTGAACGAGGCCGCCGCCGCGTCGCTGGGGACCGACGACGGACACGCCGTGGAGCTGGCCCTGACGGCGACCCGCCTGGCCCACGAGGGCGGGTATGCCCAGGGCGCCGCCCGCGCCAGTTACCTCCAGGGGCTGGGACATGCCGGGCGGGGAGACGGCGAGCAGGCCCTGGCGTGTTTGCAAGCGGCGCTGGTCGGCTTCGAGCACCTCGGCGACCTCGGCGGGCAGGGCGAGACGCTGGAGGCCCTGGGCCGGACGGCCTTGCAGCTCGGGGAGTTGCCCAGTGCGGAGGGGTACCTCGAAGCGGCCCTCACGCTCACCGGGCGGGAGCAGGCCGCCTCGACCGCCCGGGTCCTCAACCTGCTCGCGGGGGTCTCCCACCGCAGCGGGGCCTATGCCCGGTCCCTGGACCGTCTACAAAAGGCGCTGGAGCTTCACCGGCAGCTCGGCAACCCGGCGGAGGAGGCCAACCTGTTGTGTAACATCGGCGTCTTGCAGATCAGCCTCGGGGCCTATCCCGACGCGCTCACCAACCTGACCCGGTCGTATCACCTGCTCAACAGCAGCGTCCAGAACGAGCGAACGAAGGGGATCGTCCTGATCAACCTGGGCCTGCTCTACACCGAGATCGGCGAGTCGCAACATGCCCTGGCGTACTTCCGCGAGGCCCTGCAAACCGCCCGCTCCCGCGAGGACCGGCTGATGGAGGCGACGGCCACCCTGAACGTGGGCATCGCCCAGGAAAGGTCCGGCGACGACGGGCAGGCCGAGCACTCCTTCCGGGAGGCGCTCGGGCTCTCACGGGCGGTCCAGTACCGGCCCGGCGAACTGTCCGCCCTCGACGGCCTGGGCAACATCTTCGCGGGGCGCGGCCAGTGGCGCGAGGCGGCGGCCGCCCACGCGGAGGCCGTCACCATCGCCCGCGAGATCGAGGACCTGGAGGGCGAACTCGACGCCCTGCGCCACCTCGGGGAGGTCCAGGCGGAACTGGGCGACCTCGGCGCCGCGCTGGTGTCCCTGGAGCGGGTGCTCACCCTGGCCCAGGAGGCCGATCACCGGAAAACCGTCTATGAGGCTCACCGGGCGCTGGCGGAGGTCCACAAGCGGGCGCGCGACTTCGAGCGGGCCCTGCACCACCACGAGCGGTACCACGAGGGCGAACGGGCCCTGTTCAACGAGGAGAGCGACAAGAAGACGGGCGAGCTGAGCGCCCGCTTCGACGTGGAGCGCGCCCGCCACGACGCCGAGATGCAGCGCCTCCAGCGCGCGATGGCCGAGACGGCACGTGAGGAGGCCGAGGCCCTCGTCCGCGAGCGCACCCACGAGCTGGAGCAGGCGCAGGTGGAGATCGTCACCCGGCTGGCGGTAGCCGCCGAGTACCGCGACGACCTGACCGGCGAGCACACCTGGCGGGTGGGGCACGTCTCGGCCCTGATCGCGCGGGAACTGGGGCTCCCGCAAGGGGACGTGGCCCTGCTGCGCATCGCCGCGCGGCTGCACGACGTGGGCAAGATCGGGATTCCCGACGCCATCTTGCTCAAGCCCGGCAAATTTACCCCCGAGGAGTTCGAGCGCATGAAGGCCCACACCCTGATCGGCGCGCGCATCCTCTCGGGCGGCCACTCCCGGCTCCTGCGCATGGCCGAGGAGATCGCGGAGTCGCACCACGAGCGCTGGGACGGCGCGGGCTACCCGCTCGGGCGGGCCGGGGTGGGTATCCCGGTCACCGGCCGCATCGTCGCGGTGGCCGACGTGTTCGACGCCCTGACGAGCGAGCGGCCCTACAAGCGGGCGTGGCCGCGCGAGGACGTCCTCGCCGAGTTGAGACGGAACGCGGGAACCCAGTTTGACCCCGAGGTCGTGGAGGCGGGGCTGCGGGTCTTCACGCGGGTGGACTTCCCCCACCTGATGCGCGAGGAGACGGCGAGTGCCCCGCCGGTCACCGGGGTGCTCACCCACCCGTGAGGGGTGGCGGGGCCAAGGGCCCGCCCAAGCCGCGCGGCCCGGCCCGCTGCGCTACAGTTCCCCGCGTGATGTTCCCGGCTCCCGGCGCGGCTCCCGCCCTGCTCGCCCGCGACCTGCGCCACGGCTTCGGTGGGGTGGAGGTGCTGCACGGCGTCTCGCTGGCGGTCGCCGCCGGGGAGGTCGTCGCCGTGACCGGGCCGAGCGGCAGCGGCAAGAGCACCCTGCTACACCTCGTGGGCGGGCTCGACACCCCCCGGGGCGGCGAGGTGTGGTGGGCGGGCGAGCGGGTGGACACCCTCGGCACCCAGGCCCGCGCCCTCCGGCGGGCGGGTCGGGTCGGGCTGGTCTTCCAGCACCACTACCTCCTCGAAGACCTCAGCGTGCTGCACAACGTCCTCGTGCCCGCAATGCTGACCGGGCAGGACGGCCGCGCGCGGGCCCGGGCCCTGCTCGCGCGGGTGGGGTTGACGGGCCGCGAGCGCGACCTGCCGGGCGTCCTGAGCGGCGGCGAGCGTCAGCGGGTGGCCGTCGCCCGCGCCCTCGCCGCCCGCCCCGCCGTGGTCCTCGCCGACGAGCCCACCGGCAGCCTCGACCGCGCCAACGCCGAGGTCGTCGCGGGCCTCCTGACCCAGCTCGCCCGCGAGGACGGCGCCGGGGTCCTCCTCGTCACCCACGACGAGCGGCTCGCGGCCCGGGCCGACCGGGCGCTGCACCTGCTCGACGGGCGGATCGAGGAGGAGGCGGGTGGCCTGTAGCGGGTGGCTTGTGGACAAAGAGGGTGGGGGTGGGAGGCAGAGGCCACGTTTCCCACCTCGCTGTCCTTTCTCTCCAGGCGACAAGCCACAGGCCACCCGCCCTCTACCACCCGGCCCGCGCGTACACGTCCGGCAGGGCGGGCGTGAGGCCGAACTCGCGGGCGGCCCGCTGCGGCCAGTGGGGGTCGCGCAGGAAGGCGCGGGCGACGGCGGTGAGGTCGGCCATCCCTTCCGCGAGCACCTGCTCGGCCTGGGCGGGGGTATCGATCATGCCGACCGCCATCGTGAGCAGGTCGGGGACCTCGCGCCTCACGCGGGCGGCGAAGGGGGCCTGATAGAGCGGGCCGGGGGTGATCTGCTGCGCTGGCGTCAGGCCGCCGCTGCTCACGTCGAGCACGTCCACCCCCTCGAAGCGGAGCAGGCCCGCGAGGGCGACGGTCTGGTCCACGTCCCAGCCGCCGGGCGCCCAGTCGGTCGCGCTGACGCGTACGAAGAGGGGCAGGTGCATCGGCCACGCCGCCCGCACGGCCCGGACGACCTCCAGCAGGAAACGGGTGCGGTTCTCGAAGGAGCCGCCGTACTCGTCGGTGCGCGTGTTGGCGAGCGGCGAGAGGAACTGGTGGAGGAGGTAACCGTGCGCGGCGTGGATCTCGGCGGCGTCGAACCCCGCCATCTGCGCGCGGCGGGCGGCGGCGGCGAAGTCGGCGGTCACCCGGCGGATATCGTCCACCGTCATGGCGGTCGGGTGCGGGAAGACTTCGTTGTACCCCTCGTCGCCCGGCCCGAGGACCGGCCAGCCCCCCGCCTCGGTGGGCACCGCGCCCCGCCCGCGCCAGGGGGCGTAGGTGCTCGCCTTGCGGCCCGCGTGGGCGAGCTGCACGCCGATCAAAGCGCCGTACCGGTGCACGAAGTCGGTGATGTGCCCCAGCGGGACGATCTGCTCGTCGGTCCACAGGCCGAGGTCTTCCGGGCTGATGCGGCCCTCCGGGGAGACGGCGGTCGCCTCGGTGAAGATCAGCCCCGCCCCGCCGAGCGCGAACTGCCCGAGGTGGGCGAGGTGGAAGTCGTTCGCCAGCCCGCCCTGCGCGCTGTACATGCACATCGGCGAGACGACCGCGCGGTTTTGCAGGGTCAGGCTGCGGAGTTTGAGCGGCGTGAACAGCAGAGGCGGGGTCCCGCTCGCGGGGGTGGTCAGCGTGGCGCCGGGCTGGGTCATGCCCCGAATTTAGCCACCCCCGCCCCCCCCGCGCCAGATGGCGCACGCTTCATGTGGGGTCGGGGGTGAAGGCAGGAACAGCCCCCAGGGTGGGCGTGTGGGCACTGCCCAGGGACGCCACGGCGGGGAGATCACGCTCCGGAACGGCACACGCCCGTCCGGTCCGGTTCCGCGTGAAGGGCTCGCCGCACCGGGTGGCGCTCAGGTTGCCAGGCGTGTGCTCGGCAAACGTCGAGAGGGAGGGGGGGCAGGTCGGGAGTGCCCCTGGCCCACCTCCCCGAGTCCTCCAGCTCAGGCCTCGGGCGCGGGGGCCCTCAGGTACCGCTCGGGCTCCTTGAGGAAGCGGCGCTTGCAGTTGGGGCAACTGAAGTAGTAGCGCGTGCCCTCGTGGTCGGCGAAGTGCAGCGCCCCCGCGATCCGCACCCGCTCGCCGTCCACCGGGCTGACGGCGAACTCCGGGCTGTCCCCCGGCCCGGACGCGGACGGTTCGCCGACCTGGGGCGCCCGGGCCGGAGCTGGGGGCGTGGCCCCGGCCGACTGGGCCTCCACGTCACGCCGCCCGCCCCGGCGCTCCGCGATCAGCCCCGCCAGGATAGACACGGCGACCTCGCCCGGCGTGCGGGCCCCCAGGTCCAGACCGGCCGGGGCACGAATGCGGCCCGTCTGCTCGGGGCCGAGGCCCTGGAGGTGCAGCAACTCCACCACGCTCGCGGCCCGGCGGCGGCTCGCCAGCAGCGAGACCGAGCCCACGCCCGCGCGCAGCAGCGCCTCCAGCGCCAGCTCGTCGTAGTGCCCCTGGGAGGCGACGACGGCGGACAGCCCGGCGCGCAGCGGGGCGGGCAGGGCCTCCAGGGCGGCGCCCAGCTCCTCCAGCGTGGGTCCCTGCGCGCCGGGCTCCAGATCGCGGCGTTCCTCAGCGGTGACCACCCGCCACACCCGCTCGCCCACCGTCTCCCCCAGCCGCGCCACCAGCTCGGCCACCGGGGTCAGGCCCACCACCAGCAGGGTCCGGGTGGGCAGGTGGGGTTCGAGGTACACGTTCACCGAGCCCTCAGAGGCGCAGGTCATGGGCACGACGACCTCGGTCTCGCTCACCCCGGCAGCCGGAAACTCCGAGGCGTCGGGGCGGATCATCACCAGCCGGGGTTGCCCGAGGTCCAGGGCCAGCAGCGCGTGTTTCCGGACGATCTCCCGCGAACAGGCGCCGCCGACGAAGCCCTCCATCCGGCCATCCGGATGGATGATCGCCCGGTCTCCCAGGTGCGAGGACACCGGGGCCCGGCGCATAACCACCGTGGCCGTCACGAAGCTTTGTCCCGCCGTCTCCAGCGCCGCGATGCGCGCGAAATGGCCGGAGCGGGACGAGAACTCAGGGGACATGGTTGAGGGTACCTCCTGGGGGTGTGACGTGGGGGACGGCGTGACGGATGCGGTCTTATGCTCCCTCTCCCCTCGCGGGAGAGGGTTGGGGTGAGGGGGCAGGCGAGCCAACTTCACGGCCAGGAAGATGGTTTCACCTTTCCTCTTGGCCTCTGGACGGCGTGACGGTTCACCCCCTCTCCTGCGGAGCTGTGCCAGTCCCAGCCTCCCCCCTCAAGGGAGAAGAGCAAAAAACATCGTCTCAGCCGTCCTTGTTCTGTCGAAGTCCAACAAAATGCCTATAGGTTCCTGACTCTCAGGGCCGGAGGGAGAGCGAACCCAATTCTGCGTCCGCTCCCCCTCCTCATCCAGCCGCGTCCGGACTCAGACCGGCTGACCCTCCGCCTCGCGGATGGCGCTCCACACCTTCTCGCGGGTGAGCGGCATGTCGAGGTGGCGCACGCCCAGGGGCGAGAGGGCGTCGATCACCGCGTTGACGAAGGCGGCGGGCGAGCCGACGTTGGGGCTCTCGCCGATGCTCTTGGCGCCGATGGGGTGGTGGGGGCTGGGGGTGACGGTGCTGCCCGTCTCCCACTTCGGGGTCTCCAGCGACGTGGGAATCAGGTACTCGGTGAAGTTGGTGGCGAGGTTGTTGCCGTACTCGTCGTAGGGAATCTCCTGCATGAAGGCGATGGCGAAGCCCTCCGCCAGCCCGCCGTGAATCTGGCCCTCCACGATCATCGGGTTGATGACCGTGCCGCAGTCGTCTACCGCGAGGAAGCGCCGCACCTTCACCTCGCCCGTCTCGCGGTCCACGTCCACCACCGCGACGTAGGTGCCGTGCGGAAAGACCATGTTGGGCGGGTCGTAGTAGAGGGTCGCCTCCAGACCGGGCTCGTTGTCGCCGGGGTTGGTGTAGGCGGCGAAGGCGACCTGCTGCATCGTCACCGACTGGCTGGGGGCGCCCATGACCTGAAACTTGTAGTTCTTCCACTCCACGTCTTGCTCGTCGGCTTCGAGCAGGTGCGCGGCGATCTTCCTCGCCTTGTCCCGGATCTTGCGGGCCGCCAGGGCGAGCGCGCCGCCCGCGACCGGCGTGGAGCGGCTGGCGTAGGTGCCCAGACCGTAGGGCGAGGTGTCGGTGTCGCCCTCCTCCACCAGGAAGTTCTGGGGGTCGAGGCCCAGCTCCTCGGCCACGATCTGCGCCCAGGTCGTCTCGTGCCCCTGGCCCTGCGACTTGCTGCCCGTGCGGATGATGCCCGAGCCGCTGGGGTGAATGCGGATTTCGGCGCCGTCGAACATCTTGATGCCCAGGATGTCGAACTGCTTCGACGGCCCCGCCCCCGTCACCTCCGTGAAGGAGCTGAGGCCGATGCCCATGAGTTCGCCGCGCGCCCGCTTCTCGGCCTGCTCTTTCAGGAGGTCGGCGTACCCGATCTTTTCGAGCGCCACGTCGAGCGTCTTCTCGTAGTCGCCGCTGTCGTAGGTGAAGCTCAGGGGCGAGGCGTAGGGGAACTGCTCGGGCCGCAGGAAGTTTTTTCGGCGCAGCTCCACCGGGTCCATGCCGAGGTCGTCGGCCAAGATGTCCATCGCGCGCTCGATGCAGTAGGCGGCCTCCGTCACGCGGAAGGAGCAGCGGTAGGCGATGCCGCCGGGCATCTTGTTCGTGTAGTAGGCGTCTACCTTCGCGTAGGCCTGCGGCACGTCGTACGACCCGGTGATGATGCCGAACATGCCCGCCGGGTACTTGCTGGGGTCGGCGGCGGCGTCGAAGGCCCCGTGGTCGGCCACCGTGTTCACCTTCAGGGCGGTGATCTTGCCCTCGGCGTCGGCCCCGAGTTCGATGTCCATGTGGTAGTCGCGGGCGAAGGACGAAGAGAGGTTCTCGGTGCGCGTCTCGATCCACTTCACGGGCCGCCCGATCACCAGCGCCCCCGCGATGGCGCAGACGTAGCCGGGGTACACGGGCACCTTGTTGCCGAAACCGCCGCCGATGTCGGGGGCGATCACCCGGATCTTGTCCTCAGGGATGCCGGTGACGAGGAAGAGGGCCGTGCGGTACACGTGCGGCGCCTGCGAGGTGACGTAGAAGTTCAGCCGCCCCATCACGTCGAACTCGGCGATGCAGCCGCAGGTCTCCAGCGGCGCGGCGTGGACCCGCTGGTACTTGATGTGCTGGCGGACGACGTGGGCACTTTCCGCGAGGGCACGGTCGGCCTCCTCCTCCTGCCCGACCTCCCACTCGAAGATGTGGTTCGTCTGCGCCTCGCGGTCGGCGCGGATGATCACCTCGTCGGTCCTGGCGTGGTAGGGGTCCACCACGGCGGGCAGCGGCTCGTACTCGACCTCCACGAGTTCGGCGGCGTCGTAGGCGGCCTCCCTCGTCTCGGCGAAGACGGCGGCGACCTCCTGGTGCTGGTAGAGAACCTTGCCGTCGGCGAGCACCATCTGGGTGTCGAAGCCGTGGAAGGTCGGCAGGCGCCCGACCCCGTGGGCGTTGAGCTCCTTGGCGGTGACGACGGCGACCGCGCCGGGCACCTTCATGGCCTCCGTGGAGTCGATGTTCAGGATGTTGGCGTGCGGGTAGGGGCTGTGCACGAGCGCCATGTAGAGCTGGCCCGGGAGGTTGATGTCGTCGAGGTAACGGCCCTTGCCCTGGAGGAAGCGCGGGTCCTCGCGGCGCTTCATGGACTTGCCGATGGCGTGCTTTTCGGGGGTGGTGTCGGGAATGCCCATAGGAGTCCTCCGGCGGGGTCGGGAGCGGCTTTGGCGTTCAGGCGGGGGGGCCCGGTTCTACGTTCCGGGAGACAGGCTCAGTCGTCCGCCGCCGTGCTCGCGCTCGCCGCCATCGCCCCCGCCGCCTGCTGCACGGCCTTGACGATGTTGTTGTAGCCCGTGCAGCGGCACAGGTTGCCCGACAGGCCCTCCCGGATCTCGTGCTCGCTGGGGTCGGGGTTGCGGGAGAGCAGGGCGAGGCTGGTCATCATCATCCCCGGGGTGCAGTAGCCGCATTGCAGGCCGTGCTGGTCGGAGAAGGCCTGCTGGATGGGGTGGAGCTGCCCGCCCTGCGCCAGCCCCTCGACCGTCTGGATGGAGTGGCCCTCCGCCATCGGGGCGAACACCGTGCAGGACTTGACGGGGGCGCCGTCCATCAGCACCACGCAGCAGCCGCAGCTCGACGAGTCGCAGCCGACGTGGGTGCCCGTCAGGCCCGCCTGCTCGCGGATGAAGTGGGCGAGCAGGGTGCGGGGCTCGACGTAGCCCGTGACGGGGCGACCGTTGACGGTCATGGAGACGGGAAGCTTGGAGGGGGGGGTGGTCATGCGGGGACTCCCAGGCGCGAGAGGGACTGTTTGAGGCCGCGCAGCACGAGGACGCGGGCCATGTCTTTCTTGTAGGCGACGCTGCCGCGGGCGTCCGCCATCGGGGAGGCGAGGGTGGAGGCCTCGGCGGCGGCGGCCTGGAGCAGCTCCAGGGTGGGGCGCTGGCCGCGCAGCATCGCCTCGGCCTGGGCGACCCGCAGGGCGGTGCTGCCCGCCGCCGTGATCGCTACGCCCGCCTCGCGCACGGTGCCGTCCTCGTTCAGGCTGAGCTGCACGGCGGCGGCGGCGGTCGCGTAGTCGCCGACCTTGCGCTCGATCTTCTGGTAGGAGCCCCGGGTGCGGGCGCCCGGGGTGGGAATGCGGAGTTCGACGGCCAGTTCCCCGTCCTGCACGGCGGTCGTGTAGGCGTCCACCAGAAAATCGTCTATCGGCACCTCGCGCTCGCCGTCCGCGCCGTGGACGAGCATGGTCGCGCGGGCGGCGAGCGCCGCACTCGTCCAGTCCCCGGCGGGGTCGTTGTGGCACACGCTGCCCACGACGGTGCCCAGGTGCCGCACGACCGGATCGGCCACCACCCGCGACACGTCGGCGAGGAGGCTGTAGCGTTCGCCCACCCAGGGGGTGAATTCCAGCGCGGCGTCCCGCAGGGTCGCGCCGATGCGGAGCTGGCCGCCTTCCTCACGCAGGAAGTCGAACTCGCGCACCGGGTTGATGTCCACCAAGACGGCGGGACGCGCCAGCCGGTAGCGCATCGCCGGGATCAGGCTCTGGCCGCCCGCCAGAACCCGCGCCTCCCCGCCGTGCTCCTGGAGGGCCGCCAACGCCTCCTGGGCCGAGTGAGCCCGTCTGTACTCGAAGTTGACTGGAAACATCGCAAGCTCCTTTACGCGCCTTTTCGGAAGGGTGAGCCCGTCCGGGACAGGCCATTCCACGGCGGCCACCGTCACAAAACCCTGACGACCGGGCGCCCACCCTGGCCCACCGGACCCGGCGAGCGACCCACCACACCCATGCGTTGAGGCGGCCTACACGATACCTTCATCGGGCGGCCATGTCGTGAGTTTTCCGGCGGGCTTCAACTGCTCGCGCTCGTGTAGCTCCCCACCGCCCTGAGCCAGAAGAGCCGCGCGCCGACGAAGAACGCGGCGGCGACCAGCGGCGAGGCGAGGGCGAGGGCGGGCGTCAGCTCGCCGGTCAAGGCCTGCGCGGGCACCGTCGTGATGAAGGCGACGGGCACGACGAAGGTGAGAAAGGCGCGGACGGGCAGCGGGAAGGCCGTGACCGGGAAGCGGGCCGCGCCGAAGACGCCGTTAAAGAGTTCGGTGACGTTTTGCGTCTTCACGAACCAGAAGGCGGTCGTGGAGAGCACCAGCCAGATGCAGTACACGATCACGAGCGCGGAGACGTACAGGGCAGCGGCCCCCAGCACCCCGAGGGGCGTCACGGTCAGGTGCGAGGCGGCGTAGATCGTCAGCCCCAGGCCGATCAGGAGGTCGGTCACCCGCAGGACGTTCATGTAGCGCGTGCTCACCCCGAACTGCGCGTCGATGGGCTTGAGGAGGGTGAAGTCCATGCTGCCCGTGCGCACCGCCTCGGCGATCTTGGAGAGGTTGGGCTGGATGAAGACGCTGATGAAGCCTTCCGTCAAGGTGAAGAGCCCCACGACGAGCAGCGCCTCGTGGAAGGACCAGCCGCCCACCGAGGTCGTGCCCGGCTGCCCGAACAGCACCGCGATGCCGAGCAGGGCCACGCCCACTTCGCCCAGCGAGGCGAGCACGGCCCCCACGAAGTTCGCCCGATATTCGAGCTGCGCGGCGAGGGTCGCCCCCGTGAAGATGCGGATGAGGCGGAGGTAGCGGGTCATGGGGCACCTTCGGTGCGCTTGTGGTCTGTTGCCCGTGGCTTGTTGAGGAAGAGGAGGGCCCCCTGTCCGGGCCACAGGCCACGCCCCACGCGCCTCACGCCCCCACCGCCCCGTACTTCCGCAGGCCCCGCCGCCACACCAGCAGGCGCAGGCTCCAGAAGACGACCAGCCACGCGGTCAGGACCAGGGCGCCCCGTCCGGCGTCGCCCAGGGTGGCCTTGCCCGCCAGAAGTTGCGCGGGGAGACCGAGCATGTAGGGGAAGGGGGTCCACACCGCCACCCGCTGCACCCACTCGGGGTAGAAGGCGAGCGGGGCGAACATCCCGCCGAGCGCGGCGTACACGAGCCACACGACCTCCTGAAAACTGGTGCTCGATTCGGTCCAGAAGGCGAGCAGCCCGATGGTGTATTCCCACAGGAAGCGGGCGCAAAAGCCCAGGAAGGCGAGCCCCAGGGCAGCGAGGTAGGCGGTGGGGTCGGTCGTGAAGCGGGCCCCGGCGAGCCACGCGAAGAGGGCGACGAGGCCGAGCAGCAGGGGAAAACGCACCACCCGCTCGGCGAGGTGGCTGGCGTACCACATCCAGAGGGGGTCGAGCGGGCGCAGCAGCTTGGGCGAGAGGGTGCCCTGCCGGATGTCGAGGTCGAGTTCCCAGGAGACCCACACGACCATCAGTTGCGAGATCAGCCACGTCGAGAGGAAGTAGGTGGCGAACTCGGCGGGGCTGTACCCGCCGATCTGCCCGCCCGGAGCCGCCCCCGCCTGCGCCATCCAGACGAGCATCATCACCAGGCTCAGGGTCCCCGAGAGCATCCAGATGACGATCTCGGCGCGGAACTCGGTCATCTCGGCGAACTGGGTGGCGAAGAGGGTGCGGACCTTGCGCCAGGTGGCGGTCATGGGGTGCCTCCGCTGTGGGGCCCAGCGGGTGCGGCGGGCAGGCAGCCCGACCGTAGCCCCTGGCAGGCCTTTTCCACGGGCCTCACGCTCCCACCGCCCCGTACTGCCTCAACCCCCGCCGCCACACGACGAGCCGCAGGGCCCAGAAGACGGCCAGCCAGAGGGCGAGCACGAGGGCCCCGCGCCCCGCGTCGGCGAGGGTGGCCTGGCCCGCCAGGAGTTGCGCGGGCAGGCCGAGCATGTAGGGGAAGGGCGTCCACACCGCCACCCGCTGCACCCACTCCGGGTAGAACGCCAGCGGCGCGAACATGCCGCCGAGCGCGGCGTACACGAGCCACACGACCTCCTGAAAGCTCGTGCTCGATTCGGTCCAGAAGGCGAGCAGGCCGATCACGTACTCCCACAGGAAGCGGGTGTTGAACCCCAGGAAGGCGAGGCCGAGAGAGGCGAGGTAGGCGGCGGGGTCGGTGGCGAAGCGCGCGCCCGTGATCCAGGCGAAGAGGGCCGCGAGGGCGAGCAGGGCGGGGAGCCGCACGATCCGGCCCGCGAGGTGGTCCATGTACCGCAGCCACAGCGGATCGAGGGGCCGCAGCAATTTGGGCGAGAGGGTCCCCTGCCGGATGTCGAGGTCGAGGTCCCAGGCGACCCAGACGACGAGGAGTTGCGACACGACCCAGGTGGCGAGGAAGTACCCGGCGAACTCCTGCGGGCCGTACCCGCGAATCTGCCCGCCCGGCGCGGCGGCGGCCTGCGCCATCCACACCAGCATCATCACGAGGCTGAGGGTGCTCGACAGCATCCAGATCATGATCTCCGCCCGGTACTCGGTCATCTCGGCGAAGTGGACGGCGAAGAGGGTGCCCATCTTGCGGCGGGTCATGGGGGGCCGCCTTCGGCAAGCCACACGCGACAAGCGACCCGCCTACACACGCTCGACCTCCCGCCCCCGCCCGAACAGCTCCCCCATGACCTGCTCGATGGGCGGGTCCTCCACCGTCAGGTCGGCCACGTCGAGGTCGGCGAGCAGCCGGGCGGCCCGGGCACTCACCTCGGCGCGGGGGACGGTGAGTTCGGCGCTCAGGCCGTCCACGCGCACGTCCGAGCCGTAGCGGGTGAGGTGGGCTTCCGTCACGGGGTGGCGCAGTTGCAGCCTCACGGTCTTGCCCGCGCTGCCCTGCGCGGCGAGGTGGGCGAGGTCGCCGTCGAAGACGAGTTCGCCCCGGTCGATCACGAGGATGCGGCGGGCGAGGGCCGTCACGTCGGCCATGTAGTGGCTCGTGAGGATCACGGTGGCCCCGTACCGCCCGTTGTAGTCGCGGATAAAGGCGCGCACCGCCTCCTGCATGTTCACGTCGAGGCCGATGGTGGGCTCGTCGAGAAAGAGGACCTGCGGGCGGTGGAGCAGCGCGGCGGCGAGTTCGCACTTCATCCGCTCGCCCAGGGAGAGCTTGCGGACCTGCTTTTTCAGGATGCCCTCCAGCCCGAGGACCTCGGTGAATTCGGCCATCGTCGCCCGGTACTGGGCGTCGGGAATCTCGTAGATCGCCTGGTTGACGAGAAAGGAGTCGAGGGCCGGGAGGTCCCAGATGAGCTGCTGCTTTTGCCCCATCACCAGGGTGATGCGCTTGAGAAAGTCGGTCTCGCGGCGCCGGGGCTCGAAGCCCGCCACCCGCGCCACGCCGGATGAAGGGTGCAGCAGGCCCGAGAGCATCTTGAGGGTGGTCGTCTTGCCCGCCCCGTTGGGTCCCAGGAAGCCGACCACCTCGCCCGGAGAGAGGTCAAAGGACACGCCGCGCACGGCCTCGACCTGCCGGGACTGGCGGCGAACGAAGGAACGCAGGCTGCCCAGGAAGCCCGGCTCCTTG
The DNA here is from genome assembly GCF_018863415.1 of Deinococcus aestuarii. Classification (NCBI taxonomy): domain Bacteria; kingdom Thermotogati; phylum Deinococcota; class Deinococci; order Deinococcales; family Deinococcaceae; genus Deinococcus; species Deinococcus aestuarii. The sequence goes on from NZ_JAHKSN010000002.1 coordinate 102,988, forward strand.
TCGTGGACCGTGTAGCTCTTGCGCAGGTCGCGGACGTGCACGGCGGCGTCCGGTGTGGGTGTGGTCATAGGTGCCTCAGAGTACGCGGCGGGTGGGTCGGCGCAATGGGCGAAATGGCGTGCTGTGCCGGTCAGGGGGAAGCCCGAAGGGGTAGAGTCGGCGAATGCCTGCCCGTCTCCCGTTCCTGCCGCCCCGGACGCCCGCGTGATTCCCTGGAAGCCCCTGGGCCGCGCGCCCATTCCCGGCACCGGGCAGTCGCTGTGCCTGTACCGCCGGGGCGAGCTGCCCGAATTCTCCATCCAGATTTCCGGGTACGTCAGCGAACTGATGAACAGCCGCCAGCACGCCTCGGAGGACGCGCTGGCCCACCTCGCCTGCGCGGCCGTCGCGGGGCGGGCGCAGCCGCAGGTGCTGGTGGGCGGCCTGGGCATGGGCTTCACGCTGGCCGCCGCCCTGGGGACGCTGGGCCCGGCGGGGGTGGTCACGGTCGCCGAACTCGTGCCGGAGGTCGTGGAGTGGAACAAAGGACCGCTGGGCGAGTGCGCGGGCTACCCGCTGAACGACCCGCGCACCCGCGTCCACCTCGGCGACGTGGCCGAGCTGCTGCGGCGGGGGCAGGGGGCCTACGACGCCGTGCTGCTCGACGTGGACAACGGCCCCGAGGGCATGACCCACCACGGGAATGACTGGCTGTACTCGCCGCAGGGGCTGGCCGCCGCGCGGCGCACGCTGCGGCCCGGCGGCGTGCTGGCGGTCTGGTCGGCGACGCCGGAGCCCCGCTTCACCACCCGCCTGAACCGGGCGGGCTTCCGGGTCGAGGTCCACACCGTCCGCGCCCGCCCCGGCAAGGGCGCCCACCACACCATCTGGCTGGCGCACGCGGGGACGGGACGGGACCGGACAGCGGACGGGACCAGGGGCCGCCCGGCTGGAGCCCGGACCGGGAACGCCTGAAGCCCGGCCTGCTCCAGTTCGGGAAACAGCCGGACACCTACCGGACGCTTTTCACTGACCGCCCGCTGGTCTCTCCGGCTGTCCACTCGCCTCCAGATTCGCCAGGCTTTTCTCTCCACCGAGGACAAGGCGTTTCCTGGCTCTGAGTGAGCGGGGTGGTGGGGCACACGCCCCCTCACCCGTTGCTCCGAGTCACCCGCAGGGGGAGAGGGTCAAAAAAGCGACTCCAACCTTCCTGGTTCCAGTGGACATATTCTGAACTTGGTCGAGATAAAAGCCTCCAGACTCGCCGAGCTGCTTGTGTGGCCGTGCCGGGCCGCCGCAAGCTGGACTGAGCCCCGGCTCCTTCCTTTCGTGCGTTGCGTGCGCCGATGTTCCCCCGCCAGTCACGGGCAGGGGCGGCGGGCGGCGGCTTACCCTCCGGGCATGACCCGCGCCCACCCCGCCGCGCCGGAGGACGACCCGCCCGCCACCCTCTCCCCCACCCCGCTCGCGCTGGCCCGGATGTTCGTGGGGGTGGCGCTCTCCGGCATCGGCGGGGGGCTGCCCGCCCACACCCGCCGGGCGCTGACGACGCGGGGCTGGATGACGGACGAGGACTTCGCGGAGACCTTTACCCTCGCGCAGCTCACGCCGGGGCCGAACGCCGTGAACCTCGCCGCGATGGTGGGGGCGCGCCTCGGCGGGCGGGCGGGGGCGGCGGCCTCGACGGTGGGGGTGCTGACCCCCGGCCTCCTCGCCATGCTGGCCGTGAGCGCGGTGACGCTGGGGCTGCCCGGCGGGCTGCCGCCGACCCTGCAAAGCGCCCTGCACGGGGCGGCCTGCGCGGCGCTCGCGGTGCTGCTCACGGCGGCGCTCCCCGTCGTGCGGGTGGGGTGGGGCGTGCGGGGCGGTCCGGTGGTCACGGTGCTCGCCTTCCTGGCGCTGGGGGTGTGGCGGCTCGACCTCCTGCCCGTGTTGCTCGTGCTCGTGGGGGCGGGGCTGCTGCTGCACCGTCCACGGGGAGGCGGGCAACCATGACGGGCGATCCGGTCAACCTCTTGGAGATGCTGCTCGCCTTCGCCCGGCTGGGCCTGATCAGCTTCGGGGGGACGAACGTGGCGGAGATCGAACGCGCCCTGGTACTCCAGCACGGCTGGATCGACGCGCGGACGCTGGCGAACGGCTTCGCGCTGGGTCAGCTCATGCCGGGGCCGAACATGCTGGCGGTGACGCACTACGGGTACGCCGCCGCCGGGTTGCCGGGCGCCCTGGCCGCCACGCTGGGCTTTTACGGCCCGACCGCGCTCCTGAGCGCCGTGGCGATCCTGGTGTGGCAGCGGCACAGCGCGCATCCGTGGGTAGGGGCGTTCCGGAACGCCCTGCTGCCCTTCGGCGGGGGCGTCATCCTTGCCGGGGCGCTCGTGCTCGCCCGCACCTCGGTCACGTCCTGGCCCGCCGCGCTGCTCGCCGGGGTCGCCTTCCTCTTGCTGTGGCGGACACGGGTGAACAGCGCCCTGGTCGTGCTGGGGGCGGCGGCGGTGGGGGCGTGGCTGGGATTGTAGGGGCTTGGGTGGAAAGGACTTGTATGGGCGACGGAGGGCGCTGGGATGGCGTTCGCGTTCCCCCCCTCCCGACCTCCCCCACGAGGGGGGAGGGGTAAAAGCTGCATCCTCACCACAGGCTTCGGGCGGGGGCAGTCGGTTGGGCCCGGCTCCTTTCTCCGCCCCCTCCCCACCATGCTCTAGCATGGCGGGCGTGACGACAGACTGGCGCGAGCACGCCTCCTCGCGGCGGGCGCGGCCTCCGCAGGTGCGGGGGGCGGTGGCGCGGCCCCGGCTGCTTTCCTTGCTGGGGGCCTCGCGGGTGGTCGCGGTGGTCGCCCCGGCGGGGTACGGCAAGACGACGGCCCTCGCCGCCGGACTGCCGGACCTCGGGCGGGCGGCGTGGCTGACCCTCGACGCGGACGACGCCGACCCGCAGGTCCTCGCGGCGGGGCTGGCGGTCGCGGTGGCGGGGCTGCCGGGGGGCGAGGGGCCCGGAGCCCTGCTCGACGCGGGGGCCGTCCCCCGGCGGGTGGCGGCTCGGGTGGCCGACGTGCTCGACCGTTCGGGCGCCCTGCTCGTCCTCGACGAGGCGCAGCACCTCGCCGGGCCGCTGACGGAGGGCGTGCTGCGCGAGCTGCTGGGAGGCCGGGTCGCCCTGCTCTCGCGCACGCCGCTCCTGGGCCAGGGCCTCACCCGGCTGGAGCTGAGCGGCGACCTCACGCGCGTCTTCGCCCCCGACCTCGCCTTTACGCCCGCCGAACTCGCCGAACTGCTCGCGGCGCAGGGGGTCGTGGCGACGGGTGCCGAGGTCCGGCTCGCCCACGCGGTCACGGAGGGGTGGCCCATCGCGGCGCGCTTTCTGGCGCAGGCGGCGGCTCAGGGGCGGGTGCGGCTCTCGGCCCTCGCCGACCTCGACGGGGGGGAAGCGCAGCTCGGCACCTTATTTGCCTACCTCGCGCAGGAGGTCCTCGGGCCGCTCGACCCCAGCCTGCGGGCGCTGCTCACGCGCGGGAGCGTCTTCGAGGACCTCACGCCCGAATTGATCGCGGACGTGCTGGAGGAGACCCAGGCGGGCACCCTGCTCGGCGCGCTGGCGAGCGGCGGCACCTTCCTGACGCGGACGGGGGACAGCTACCGCGCCCACCCCCTGCTGCGGGCGCACCTGCGCGGCCTGCTCGCCCCCGGTGAGGCCCGGATCCTCGCGGCGCGCGGCGCGGCCTACTTCGAGCGGACGGGGCGGCCGCGGCAAGCGCTCGCCGCGCACCTCACGGCGGGCAACACCGCCCGGGCGGCCGAACTCCTCGCCGAGCACGGGGGCCGCTGGCTCGACGGGGGCCGGGTCACCCTGGTCGAGCGCAGCCTCGCCCGGGTGCCGCCCGATGCCTGGACGCCCGCCCTGCACGCCCTGTCGGGAGACGCCCTGCGGCTCTCGTCCCGCTACGCCGAGGCGCTGGCGGCCTACGGGCGGGCGGACCCCCTGGCGCGCTCACTCGGCGAGGCGCAGGTGGCCCTCGACACCGTGCAGCCGGACCTCGCGTGGGGGCCGCTGGACACGGCGCAGACCCTGGCGAGCGGGACCGACGTGGCGCGAACAGAGCGGATGCGGGCGGAGAATTATCTCAACGCGGGTGACCCGGCGCGGGCGCTCGCCCTGCACCCCGACCTGGCGCGGGGCGCGCGCTACGCCCTGCGTTCCGGGCGGCTCGGGGACGCGCTCGCGCTCGCGCTGGACGCCGCCCGGGGTGAGGCGGGGGGGGCGCGGGCGGCGCAAAACCACCGCGAGGGGCTGCTGCTCGCCAGCTTCCTGCACGCGGTCCTCGGCGAGCCGGGGGAGGCCGCCCGCCGCGCCCGCGAGGGGCTGGCCGAGGGCGAGCGGCTGGAGAGCCTCTTCGTGCGCTCGCTCGCCCTGGCACGGCTGGGCCACGCGGAGGTGGTGGCGGGTTGCCCGGAGGACGCGCGGGCCGCCTACGAGGGGGCGCTGACCCTCGCGCAGGACGTGGTGCCCCGCCTCCAGGTCGAGCCGCGCCTGGGGCTGGCCTACCTGGAGGCGCGGGCCGGACACCCCGCCCCCGCCGCCGAGCACGAGGCCCGGGCCCTGGCCCACGCGGGCGGCGACCGCTATGTGGAGGGCCTGACCCGGCTCACGGCCGCGCTCGGGCGGCTGCACGGGGGGGACGCGGCGGGGGCGCTGCCCGAATTGGAGGCGGCGCGCGAGGTCTTCACCGCCTGCGGGGACGCCTTCGGGACGGGGGCGGCGGCGCTGGCCGTGTACGCGGCGACCGGCCGGGCGGGGGACGCCCCGGCGGCGGCGCGGGCCGCCGCCGCCTTCCCCTTCCTGCTCGCCCGGCGCTCGCTGCTCTCCCCCACCCCCGAGCGCGCCGCCCGGGCGGCGCTCCTCGCCCGGCTCGCGGCGGACGCGCCCGGGGAAGAGGCGGGGCTGCGGCCCGTCGCGCACGCGCTGGGCTACGGTCATCTGCCCCGCCAGGGCGAGGTGCCCGGGGTGGACGTGCGGGTCCAGGTGCTCGGGCGGGTGGCCGTCACGCGGGGGGGACAGGCGGCGCGCGAGTGGGGCCGCGCCCGCGCCCGCGACCTCCTCGCCCTGCTCACCGTCCACGACCCGGGGCTGGCGCGCGAGGCGGCGCAGGAGGCCCTTTTCCCGGGGGCCGATCCCCAGGTGGGCGAGCGCAACTTCCGGGTGACCCTGCACGCGCTCGGGCAGGTGCTGGAGGAGGGGGTGACGAGCGGCACCTTCCTGGAGCGCGGCGAGTGGCTGCGGCTGAGGGGCGGGCCGGACCTGACGGTGGACCTGTGGGAGGCCCGGGCGCACCTCGGTGCCCCCCCCGGCACCCCGGGCCGCGCCGGGGCCCTCCTCGCCCTGCCGGGGGGCCTGGCCGACACCGACCTGGAGGCGGTGCAGGCCGAGGCCGAACGCTACGCCGCCCGGCTGCCCGAGGCGCTGGCGGCGGAGGCGGGCCATGCCCTGCGCGCCGCCCGACCCGACCTCGCCGCGCGGCTGGCAGAGCGCGCGCTGACCCTCGACCCCGCGCACGAGCCCGCCGCCCGCGCCCTGATGCGCGCCCACGCCGCCCGCGCCCACCCCGCCGCCGCCGCCCGGACCTACGCCGCCCTGCGCGCCGCCCTCGCGGACCTCGGCCTGACTCCCCTGCCCGAGACGGAAGGGCTGCACCGGGCGCTGACGGGCGGAGTGAGGGACGGGGGATGAGGTGGCGCCGGCCCTCCCCCTCCACTGCAACCGCGCCGTGACGCGCCCTCCCTAGACTCCCCGCATGACTTCCCCAGAAACGCGCGCCGCCCTCGTCACGGGGGGCACGAGCGGTATCGGCCTCGCCATCGCCCGGCGCCTTCAGCGTGACGGCCTGCGGGTCGCGGTCCTCGACCTCGACCGGCCCCAGGCGCGCGGGGTCGCCTCGGAACACGGCCTGACCTTCATTCCCGGCGACCTCACCCGCCGCGAGGACTGCGTGCGGGCGGTCGAGGGGGCGGTCGCCGCGCTCGGTGGGCTCGACGTGCTCGTGAACAACGCGGGGTTCCAGCACATCGACCCCATCGCCGAGTTTCCCGAGGACACCTGGGACGCCATGCTCCACGTGATGCTGACCGCGCCCTTCCTGCTCAGCAAGTACGCCTGGGCGCACCTCACCCGCAGCGGGCAGGGCCGGATCATCAACGTGGCGAGCATCCACGGGCACGTCGCCAGCCCCTACAAGAGCGCCTACATCAGCGCCAAGCACGGATTGATCGGCCTGACGCGCACGGCGGCGCTGGAGGCGGGGGACCAGGGCCTCACCGTCAACGCGCTCTGCCCCGCCTACGTCCGCACGCCCCTGGTCGATAGGCAGATCAGGGATCAGGCCCGCACCCGCGGCATGAGCGAGGAGGAGGTCGAGGGCAAAGTCCTGCTCGAAGCCGCCGCCATCAAGAGACTGCTCGACCCGGAGGACGTGGCCGCCCTCGCCAGCTACGTCGCCAGCCCCGCCGCCTGGGGGATGACGGGGGCGGTGCTCGACCTCGACCTGGGGTGGACGGCGCGGTAGTGGAGGACCACGGGAAGACGAGGACTATTCTTTTTGCTCCTCCCCCTTGAACGCTCAACGCGCAACAGGGAGAACATCGTCCAGGTGCGTTCTTTCACCCCCTCTCCCGCAAGGGGAGAGGGGTGACGAGCACGGCTCGTCCTGCTCCCGAACGACGAAAATGCCCTAACAGCCCCTTCCTGCAACTCGCACCAAGCGTCTTGCAGGGGGAAGCCGGAACTCGCAGAACTGCTTGCAGAGGGGGTGAACGGGCCGGGCGCCCTCCGAAACGAGACGGACCAGTCCCTGCGGTCATCCACCCGACGGGGGCCTGACCGTCCCCGCCGCCCCTACTTCGGCAATCCCCCCACCGTCGTCAGCTCCACGCCCTCGCGGCGGGCGAGTTGCAGGAAGGGGCGCAGCACGTCCAGCGTCTCGGGGGCGTTGTCGTGGAGGAGGACGATGCCGCCCGGGCGCAGCCCCAGCCTCAGGCGGTTTTCGAGGGTGGCGTCGCCGGGGTTGGTGAAGTCGCCGGGGTCGTCGGTCCAGAAGACGGTGACGAGGCCCAGGCTCTCGGCGGCCTGGAGGGTCCCCGGCGTGTAGTCGCCCCCCGGCGGGCGGAAGTAGCGGACGGGCTGGCCGGTGATCCCGGTGAGGGTCTCATTGGCGCGCCGCATCTCGTCGGTGGCAGCGGCGAGGCTCAGGGGCGGGAGCCGGACGTGGTCGTAGGTGTGGTTGCCGACCTCGTGCCCCCCCGCCACCATGTCGCGCACGAAGTAGGGGTAGGCCCGCGCGTTGCGCCCGATCACGAAGAAGGTGGCCCGATCTCCCGTGCGCCGCAGCAGGTCGAGGAGCAGCGGCTCGTACATCGGGTGCGGCGCGTCGTCGAAGGTGAGGGCGGCGACCCGCCCGGCGTCACGCCTGCCCTTGAACAGCAGCCCGCCGCGCAGCCCCCCGAGGACGCGGGCGCTCGTCAGCTCCACCGCCGCCCGGCTCTGCGCGGCCTGGCTTTGCCCCTCCGGGCGCGGGCTGAAGAACTGGAGCACCTCGCGCACGAGGTCGGGCACGCGGAAGGTGGGGCGGCTCTCCGGCTCGACCCACGCCCGCTCGTAGTCTCCCTGCCCGCTGACCCAGGTCTCGAAGTCGTTCAGCCGCGTCCGGGGCACCGAGGCCGTCAGCAGCGGCGGGGGGCCGCCGAAGCCCGCATAGGTCGCCTTGTCGTACACGCTGACATCCACCTCCACCAGCCCCGGACGGGCGGCGAACACGCGGCGCACGACCTCGCCCGCCAGGGACCGCGCCCCCGCCCGCTCCTCCGGCGTGAGGGTCAGCAGGGCGTGGGCGACCTCGATGTAGCCGTTGCCGAGGACCTCCACCCGCTCCACCCCCGGCACGGGCGGGGTCAGCGTGAGGGTGGGGACGCCCGGCGCGGGCCGGGTGCCGGGCGCGACGGGCTGGGCCTGCCCGGGAAGGGCCGGGGCCGCCTGGGCACGCGCGGTGGGCAGGGGGGGGACGGACAGCAGCAGCGCGGACAGCCAGACGAGGGGGCGGCGCCTCATGGGCTCACCGTACACCCGCCGCGCCGCCGACGCGGGCCTCGGCCCCGCCCGTCGCCCAGGCGAGGTTCGCCGCCATGCCCGCCGGGGTGTGGCCCTGCGCCGCGTAGAGCCGCCCCGCCGCGAGGTACTGCGCCCGGGCCTGCGCCTCCTTGCCCTGCTTGCGCTGCACGCTGCCCAGGACCCCCGCCGCGAGCGCGTTCTGCGGGTTGTCTCGCAGAGCGGCGCGCAGGAAAGCCTCGCTCGCCTTCAGCCCCGCCGGGGTGGCCTTGCCCGTCCCGGTGCCCAGGAAGCCGCCGGGCGCCCGCTCGCCCCGGTAATAGTTGAACTGCGAACGCACGTAGGGCAGGTCGAGGAAGGTGAGGGTCTTTGCTGCCACGCTTCCCTTCCCGTCCGCGCGAACGTAGGCGGTCATCACGTCGCCGTCAAAGCGCGGGGTCAGGAAGCGGTAGCCCCCGTCCGCCCAGGCGAGGACCCCCTGGTGCCGGGCGAAGGGCTCGGGCTCGCTCGCGTCGACCTGCACGTCCCCCGCGCCCGAGGGCAGCCGCAGCACGCTCGTCACGTGGCCGAGGTTGCTCTCCCGCCCGCTCTGGCTTTTCCAGACCATCACCAGCCCGGCGTCCAGGCCCACCCGCTGGAGCAGGCCCGCGATCACCACGCTCTGCAAGAGGCACTGCCGCTCGCCCGCCCCCGCCATGCCGGCGAACTCGAAGCCGCGCTCCAGGCTGAACCTCGGCACGGCCTTCTTGACGAAGCGGTGCGCCCAGGCGGCGGTGTCACGCGCGAGGCGGTCGCGCTCCGGTCCCCGCGCCGCCGTAAGGGCGGCCCTTCGGGCGTCGAGGGCCGCCGTCAGCGAGCGTTTCTCACCGCCCAGCGGCACGCCCGCGCGGGTGTAGGCGTCCGGCAACCAGGGCTCGAAGGACCCCTTCAACCCCGCCAGCCGATACGACTCGTCGGCGAGCGCCCGGAAGTTGGCCCCACCGTAAGTCAGGGAGGCAGGGGCGGGGGTGGCCCCGGCGGGGGACGCGGCCAGGAGGAGGGTCAGGGAGGTCAGGATCAGGGGTCGGCGCATGGGACACCTCGGGGGGAGAGGGAGAAGAGCACGCTCAGGCCGTCACAGCTTCCAGATCAGCCCCCGCCGCGCCATCCACGCCAGGGCCAGCCACACGGCGAGCACGTACCCGAGGGTGTAGGTCCAGCCCCCCGCCAGCGCCCCGAGGTGGGTGCGCGCGAGGCCGAGGAGGGCGGCGCCCATCGGCTGCGGCGTGCCCGCCCAGGTCACCGTGAGGCCCTGCAAGATCCACACCTTGAACAGGATGGGGAAGACGTACCCGGCGAGGGCGTTGCGGCCCGGGATGGTCAGCGGCGCGAGCAGGCGGGGGCCCTGGGGGACTCTCCCCGCGTCGGCGAGGAGGTAGAAGGCCAGGACGCCGAGGGTGGCGAGCCCCGCGCTGTAGAGGATGTAGGGCGGCGTCCAGATCGCCTTGGCGAAGGGCAGGTGCCCGCTGAAGGCCCAGCCGTATCCCAGGACGGCCAGCACGGCGCCCATCGTCAGCAGCCGCAGCGGCGCCTTCGGGTCACGGGCTTGCAGGGGCCGGGCGGCGAGGCTCCCCAGCAGCACGAGCGCGGTCGTGGGAATGACGGACACCAGCCCGCGCAGCCCGAAGGGCGTGAGCAGCGTGTCGTTCACGGCCTGCACCGGGTTGGCCGTCTCCGAGACCACGCCGGTCCCCCCCGCGTGCGGCGTGTAGGCCAGGAAGGCCCCGTACCCGACAAGCAGCCCGGCGGCGATCAGCGCCTGCCACCGTCCGCGCAGCCCACCCAGCAGCGCCCCGCCCAGGGTGGCGAGCGCGATGAGTTGCAGCACGCCCAGCCCCAGGTAAAAGGCCCCCAGCGTCACGCTGGTGACGAAGGCGCCCACGAGGTAGAGGAGCCCCGCGCGTTCGAGCAACCTCCTCACCCGCGCCCAGCCCGTCACCCCGGCCCGGGTCATCGCCGCGAGCGAGAAGGGCAGCGCCGCCCCCGCGCAGAAGAGAAACCACGGGAACACGAGGTCGGTCAGCGTCAGCCCGCCGAAAGGGGCGTGCGTGAGCTGGGCCGGGGTGCGTCCCCCCAGCGCCACGTTGTTAACGAGCAGCATGAGGAGGACGGTGAGCCCCCGCCAGGCATCGAGCGCGGTCAGCCGGGCCGTGCGCCGGGCGGCGACGGGGGCGTCCGCGACGGTGGCGGCGGGGGAGGCGGTCGCAGGAACGCCGGTCATGCCCCGATGGTCCTCCCCCTCCGTGACGGGTGCGTGAGGCCGTGAAACGCTGCCCTGGCCCTGCCCTCACGGGGAACACAGGCGGGGAACAGGAGCAGCGCGGCGCTCCCAGACCCGGAGTTCAGGCCCGAAAAAGCGCGTCCCCGACGCCATCAACGGAGGGAGAAGCGGACAGCTCCCGCGCGGCGTCCTCCCTTTTACGTCCCGCTTGACTGAACGGGAGGAGAACAGGGAAAACCGGCCTCCCCGTGGGAAAGCCGGTCACCCCCTCTGCTTCCTTGCCCCGCCTACGCCTCCACGAGCCCGCTGCGCCTCAACAGGGCCTCCGCGTCGGGGTCGCGGCCCATGAACTCGCGGTAGAGCCCGGCGGCGTCGGCGCTGTTGCCCCGGCTGAGGATGGCGTCCACATAGGCGCGGCCCGTCTCGCGGTTGAAGATGCCCTCCGTGGCGAAACGGGAGAAGGCGTCGGCGTCGAGGACCTCGGCCCACTTGTAGGAGTAGTACCCGGCCCCGTACCCCACCGGGCTGGAGAACAGGTGGGTGAATTGGGCGATGCGGGCGTAGTCCTCCGGGAAGCGGTAGGGGTAGAAACGTCCCATCACCTCGCGGGCCACCCGGATGGGGTCGGCGCCGGGTGAGTCCGGGTCGAACTCGACGTGCAGCACGAGGTCCGCCGTCCCGAAGGAGAGCTGGCGCATGGTGGCGTTCGCGGCGCGGTAGTTGCGGGCGGCGATCAATCGGGCGAAGAGGTCGCCCGGCAGCCGCTCCCCCGTCTGATAGTGCCGCGCAAAGAGGTCGAGCGCCTCCCGCTCGGTCACCCAGTTCTCCATGATCTGCGAGGGCAGCTCCACGAAGTCCCAGGCGACGCGCGTGCCGCTGAGGCTGCGGACCGGGACCCTGGAGAGGGCGTGGTGGAGCAGGTGGCCGAACTCGTGGAAAACCGTCTCCACCTCGCGCAGGGAGAGCAGGGCGGGCGTGTCGCCGCTGGGGGGCGTCATGTTCCCGCACATCAGGCCGAGGTGAGGGTCCACCCCGTGCTCGCGCGGGCCGCCCGTCACGAAGCCGTTCATCCACGCGCCGCTGCGCTTGGTATCCCGCGGGAACCAGTCGGTATAGAAGGAGGCGACGTGCGTTCCCCCCTCGTCGTGGATGTCGTAGTACCGCACCTCGGGGTGCCAGCCGGGGGCCTGGCTCTCGCGCACCGTGATCCCGAAGACGCGGCTGACGATCTCGAACAGGCCCGCGAGCACCCGGTCGAGCTCGAAGTAGGGGCGCAGCGCCTCCTCGTCGAGGTCGTATTTCGCCTGCCGCTGCTTCTCGGCCCAGTAGCCCACGTCCCAGGCTTCGAGGGGGGGCGCCTCCCCTCCCGCCTGCTCGCGGTAGAAGGCCTCCAGCTCGGCGTTCTCGCGCTCGAAGAAGGGGCGGACGCGGGTTTCGAGGTCGCGCTCGAAGGTCAGGGCCCGCTCGCCGCCGCCCGCCATGCGGTCTTCGAGCACGTAGTCGGCGAAGTCGCGGAAGCCCAGGAGGCGGGCCTGCTCGCGCCGGAGTTTCAGGATGCCCTGGACGAGCGGGCGGTTGTCTCGGCCCTCCTGCGTGCCCACCGAGTTCTGGGCGAGCCACACCTCGCGGCGCAGTTCGCGGTCGTCGGCGTAGGTCAGGATCGGCTCGGCGACGGGCTGGTGCAGGGTGAGGCGGTGGCCCTCCCTGCCGTGCGCCTCGGCGTCGCGGCGGGTGGCCTCCCTCACCCGTTCGGGCACGCCCGCCAGCCGCGACCCGTCCACGTACAGCTCATAAGCGGCGGTCGATTCGAGGACGTTCCTGGAAAAGTCGTTCGTGACCTGCGCGAGCCGGGTATTCACCTCCAGCAGTCGAGCCTTCTGCTCCTCGGGGAGATCGGCGCCCTCACGCCGGAAGTCGTCGATGGTGAGCTTGAGGTGCCGGGCACGCACGGGGTCGAGGGCGCGGGCCGCCTCCGTCTCCGCGAAGCCCTTCAGCGCCGCCCACAGCCCCGGGTGGAGGCTCAGGCCGGTGTAGAACTCGGTAACCTTGGGCAGGATCGCGCGTTTGGCCGCCTGCCACTCGGGGCTGCTCACCACGCTGTCGAGGTGAGCGACGACGACCCGCACCGTGTCGAGCTGCTCGGTGAGGGTGTCGAGGTCGACCATGAAGTCGGCGTAGTCGCGCTCGCCTGCCTGCGCGAGCGTCTCCAGCCGTTCCCGGGTCGCCGCGAGCAGGGCGTCCACGGCGGGCTCGGCGTGTTCGGGCCGGATGCGGTCGAAGGGAATGCGGAAGCCGACGTTCAGGAGCGGATTGTCGCTCTGAACGGGCGAATCCTGAAGGGTGGTCATAGGCGGGAGTATAGAGAGGGAGGCGAACGTGCGTGCGAACCTTCGCCCCCAGCCGGAGGGCGGATGGCGCCACGCGGGGCGGGTGTGCCGAACTTCCACATGGACGTCTCCCAGGCGGTTGCAGCGCGTCCCTTCCTCCCCCTGGCGTGACGCCGTGCCCCGCGACGCCCGGCGGTCAACCCGCGGCTGGCCTTCGTGCGGAAGGCGGCGGCGCTGACGCGTCGGGCGTGGAGCTCGTGGCGTGTGCAAAAAGAGGGCAGCCCCCTCCACAAGCCACAGGCGACAGGCTACAGGCCCTTTTCCAGCAACATCGCGTCCCCCAGCGAATAGAACCTGTAGCCCCCCGCGAGCGCGGCGTCGTAGGCGGCTTTGATGCGCGCCTCGCCCGCGAAGGCCGCCACGAGGAGGAGCAGGGTGGAGCCGGGCAGGTGCAGGTTGGTGATGAGGAGGTCCGGGACACGCACAGGGGTGCCGGGCGTGATGAAGATGCGGGTGTCGCCCTCGCCGGGGTTGACCGTGCCGTCCACCCCTCCCGTTCGGCTTCGCGCGCTGCTCTCCAGGGCCCGGACGGTGGTGGTGCCGACGGCGACGACGCGGCGGCCCTCCGCCCTGGCCCGGTTGATCGCCCGCGCCGTCCCCTCGCCGATGGCGTAGCGTTCGGCGTGCATCACGTGGTCGGCCACGCTGCCCGTGATGGGGCGGAAGGTGCCCGCACCGACATGCAGGGTGAGGGTATGACGCTCGACGCCCATCTCGTCCAGCCGGGCGAGCAGCTCCGGGGTGAAGTGCAATCCCGCCGTCGGCGCGGCGACGCTGCCGGGTTCGCGGGCGTACACCGTCTGGTATCGCTCGCGCCACCGCTCGTCACTGTCGCCCGCATGGATGTAGGGAGGCAACGGCAGCCGTCCGATCTCGTCCAGGTGGGGCCCCAGGTCGTGGTCGAAGCGCAGCAGGCGTGCGCCGTCCTCCAGCACGCCGACGATCTCGGCGCGGTGCTCGCCGAGCCACAATTCTTTCCCCGCCCTCTTGGCGGGTTTGAGGTAGGCCGACCAGACGTTCGCCTTCTCTTCCCGCAGGAGCAGGACCTCGACCTGACCGCCGCCGAAGCCGTTCAGCACAGGCTTGCGGGCCATGACACGGGCCGGAATCACCCGGCTCTCGTTGAAGACGAGCACGTCGCCGGGGCGCAGGAGGTCCGGCAGGTCGCGGAAGACGCGGTGCTCGATGCTCTCCCCCACCACCATCAGGCGGGAGGCGTCGCGGGGCTCGGCGCCGGTCTGGGCGATGCGCTCCTGCGGCAGGTCGAAGGCGAGGCGGGCGAGCACGGCGTCCGCGTCGTTGTTCTCGGGCCGGGTCATTCCTCGGGGCGGGCGACCTTCTGGCGGGCGGGCATCAGGGCGTCTTCCAGGTCGGGGAGGTGGGTGAAGCGGTCGGCGGCGTCGATCAGCTTCTGGGCGGTGTGTTCGCGGAAGGCGATGACCTCCACCCGCTTGCCGCGCTCCTGAAGCACCTCCACGATGTCGGTGAAGTCGCCGTCGCCGCTGCCGAGCACGGCCACGTCGAGGTGGTCGAGCAGGCGCACCATGTCGGCCACGATGCCCATGTCCCAGTTGCCCTCGTAGATCGCCTTGCCCTCCTGCGTGACGTGGTGCAGGGTCAGGTTCATGCGCCGCACCTTGTACCCCAGCGCGCTGAGCTTGTAGATGAAGGGCCGCGCGGTCGCCTCGCCCTCGCGCTCGACCGTGTAGGCGATGGCGTGGACGAGTTCGCGCTCACGGGTGGCGGCTCTGAGGATCGTCTCGAAGTTGACCGTGCGCTCCACGAGGTCGCGGGCCGAGTGGTAGAGGTTCTGGGTGTCGATAAAGACGCCGACACGGGGGCGGGAAACGACGTATTGCATGGGGAGTTCTCCTGTTGTGGGGGGCGGGAAAGGGACGAGCTCAAAGGCGAGGTTCTGAAAGGACGGCGCGGAGCCGACCGCAGGCAGTGTAGCAGCGCCCCCCCCTCGCCTCGCCCCACTAAGCAGCCCCCCTCCCCGCCGGGGGCGGCGCGGGTAACGTGGGAGGCATGACGACGGACACGGTGCAACCCAGCCCCGGGCAACCGGGTGACGCCCTGACGGCGGCGCGAGCGGCCTACGACGCCTTCAAGGCACGCGGCCTGAACCTCAACATGCAGCGCGGCCAGCCGAGTGACGCGGACTTCGACCTCAGCAGCGGCCTGCTGACCGTCCTGGGCGAGAACGACCTGAAGATGGACGGCCAGGACCTGCGGAATTACAGCGCGGGCGGCACGGCGGGCCTGCCCTCCGCGCGGGCGATGTTCGCGCACTTTCTCGACGTGAAGGCGGAAAACGTCGTCGTCTGGAACAACTCCAGCCTGGAATTGCAGGGGCTGGTGCTGACCTTCGCCCAGCTCCACGGGGTTCGGAACAGCGGCGGGCCGTGGTTCACCCAGAACCCCAAGATGATCGTCACCGTCCCCGGCTACGACCGCCACTTCCTGCTGCTGCAAACGCTGGGCTTTACGCTGCTCACCGTCCCCATGCAGCCCGACGGCCCCGATGTGGAGGCCATCGAGCGGCTGGCGGCGGACCCTTCGGTCAAGGGCGTGCTGTTCGTGCCGACCTACTCCAACCCGGGCGGCGAGTCGATCAGCGCGCAAAAGGCGCGGCGGCTGGCGGGGCTGAAGGCGGCGGCCCCCGACTTCACGATCTTTGCGGACGACGCCTACCGGGTCCACCACCTCGGGGAGGACCGCGACGAGCCCGTGAACTTCGTCGTGCTCGCCCGGGACGCGGGGTACCCCGACCGGGCCTTCGTCTTCGCCAGCACGAGCAAGGTGACGTTCGCGGGGGCGGGGCTGGGCTTCGTGGCGAGCAGCGAGGACAACGTGAAGTGGCTGACCAAGTACCTCGGCGCCCAGAGCATCGGCCCGAACAAGCTGGAGCAGGCGCGGCACGTCCGCTTCCTGGAGGCGTATCCGGGCGGCCTGGAGGGGCTGATGGGCGAGCACGCCCGGCTGATCGCCCCCAAGGTTCGCGCCGTGGACGAGACGCTGCGGGCCGAACTGGGGGGAAGCGGCGAGTACGCGACGTGGGCCTCGCCGAGGGGCGGGTACTTCATCAGCCTGGACACGGCGGAGCCGGTGGCGGCGCGGGTGGTGCAGCTCGCGGGGGAGGCGGGGGTCAGCCTCACGCCCGCCGGGGCGACGTATCCGAATGGGGAGGACCCGACGGAACGCAACATCCGCCTCGCGCCGACCCGCCCGCCCGTGGAGGAGGTCTCCACGGCGATGCAGGGGGTCGCGGCGTGCATCCGGCTGGCGACCGAGGAGTACCGGGCGGGCAGACGGGGCTGAGCGGGGAGCGCCGCGCGCGGCTCCACTGGACGATAAGCGAAAGCCCGCCCCCGGACGCTTGATTTTCCCCCCCCGGGGCACCGACCATATTCTCATGCCCACCCGTTACTCCGGCTCGGTCGAAGAGCGCGCCGCGCTGGACGCGTACATCAAGCTCTGGCGCGCGGCGCACGCCGTCGAGGTCGCCGCCAACCGCCACCTGGGCGACCACGGGCTGACGATCAGCCAGTTCGGGGTGATCGAGGCGCTCTACCATCTCGGGCCGCTGAGCCAGCGCCAGCTCGCCGACAAGATTTTGCGCTCCAGCGGCAACCTCACGATGGTGATCGACAACCTGGAGCGTGACGGCCTGGTGCGCCGGGAGCGCGACGCCCAGGACCGCCGGGTGATGAACGTCTTTCTCACCGACGCGGGCGAGGCCCTGGTCACGCGCGTGCTCCCCGCCCACGTGCGCGGCATCCGCGACGCCTTCGGCGTCCTCGACCCCGCCGAGATGGCCCAGCTCGCCGCCCTCACCCGCAAGCTCGGCCTGGGCGTCGGTGAGCGTGAGCGCGAGGAGGAGCGGGTCGCCTTCCGGGGCCGCGCCCGCGTGGGCAGCTAGCCGCCTGGGCCGGGCTCACACCAGATCGTTTAACGTTGAGATACCCTGGCGATATGACCTCCTCTCCTCCCCGTCTTCCCGGCACGACACCCGTCCAGGGCCTGCACCACGTCACGGTGATGGCGCAAGGCCCGCAGCGCAACATCGACTTCTACTCCCGGACGCTGGGGCAGCGGCTCGTGAAGGTGACCGTCAACTTCGACGATCCGGGCACGTACCACTTCTATTACGGCGACCTCACCGGGCAGCCGGGCACGATCATGACCCACTTCCCCTGGCCGGACGCGAAGAGGGGAACCCGGGGCAACGGCGAGGTCGTGGCGACGGCCTACAGCGCCCCCCGAGCGAGCCTGGACTACTGGCGGGACCGCCTGCGCGAGCACGGCTTCGAGCCCCGCGAGGGCACCCGCTTCGGCGAGACGGTGCTCACCTTCGAGGACCCGGACGGCACCTGGGTGGAATTGATCTTCGAGGACGGCCAGCCCGTGCAGCCCTGGCCCGCGAGCCCGGTGCCCGGGGAACACGCCCTGCGCGGCTTCCACTCGGTCACCGCCTGGGTGCGGGACACGGGAGGGGTACGTGACCTCCTCGTGGGGCAGCTCGGCTTCGCGGAAGCTGGGAGCGAGCCCGACGCGGAGGGAAGGCGGACCCGCTTCCGGGGCAGCGGGGAGGGCGTGGGCCTCTTCGTGGACGTGGTGGAACGGCCCGGGAAGGGGCGGGGGAACTTCGGCGCGGGCAGTATCCACCACGTCGCCCTGCGGACCCGGGACGACGCCGAGCAGGAGGCGTACCTCGCGGGGCTGACCGGGGCCGGATACCGCCCGACGCCCGTGCAGGACCGCCAGTATTTCCACTCGATCTACTTCCGCGAACCGAACGGGGTCCTCTTCGAGATCGCCACCGACGCCCCCGGCTTCCCGGACGACGAGCCCGTGGAGGAACTCGGCAGGCACCTCAAACTCCCCGCGTGGTTCGAGCCCCGGCGCGCGACCATCGAGGCTCACGTCCCGAAGATCGTGAGCCTCGAGTACGGGGTCACCATCGGAACGCGGGAACTGGACGCCGCCCCCCGACCGGCGCCCGACGTGAACGGCGTTCAGGTCCACACGGCGGGCCGTCCCCTGGGCGAGGCGCGGGTGGCGATGGTCCTGCTCCACGGGCGGGGCGGGACCGCGCCCGACATCCTGGGGCTCGCGGACGAGTTCAACCTCAGCGCCTTCGCCTACCTCGCCCCGCAGGCAGAGGGGAACACGTGGTATCCCCTCTCCTTCCTCGCCCCCGTGGAGCGCAACCAGCCCTTCCTCGACCGGGCGCTCGCCACGGTGGACGGGGTGCTGGGCGAGCTGGAGGCGCGCGGTATCCCGCCGCAGAACGTCGTGCTGGGCGGCTTCTCGCAGGGGGCGTGCCTCGCGCTGGAGTATGCCAGCCGGGCGGGCACGCAGCTCGGCGGCGTGGTGGCCCTCAGCGGCGGGCTGATCACGCTCGACCAGGCCGGGGACCTCGGCGGCACGCCCGTCTTCATGGGCGTCGCGCCCGACGACGCGCACATCCCCCTCGCGCGCTTCGAGGAGAGCGCCGCACATTTGCGGGAGCAGGGAGCCGAGGTGGACGCCCGCGTCTACCCCGGCCTGGGGCACGCGATCAACAAGGACGAACTTGACGCGGTGCGGGAGATCATGCAGAGGGTGGTCGCCGGGAGCGTCTAGGGGCATGAAAAAGGGCGCGCCTCCTCGGACCTGGGGGCGCGCCGGCTCCGTTCCCGCCGGGAGGCCTACTTCTGCGGCGGCCTGCTCGGGCGCACCTCGACGCGGCTGGGGAGCGTCCGGGCGGGCATCTCCAGCAGGTCGAGGGTGAGCTGGGCGATGTCCTCGGGCTGGATTTTCCAGGCGTCCGCCCCGCTGGGGGTGTGCCCGGCGAAGTGGGTGGCGACGCTTCCCGGCATGATCTGGGTCACCTTGATGTCGTGCCCCCGCAGGTCGAGGGTCAGGACCTCGGACAGGCCGTTGAGGCCGAATTTGCTCGCGTTGTACGCGCCGCCGCCCGCGAAGGGATTCCGACCCGCGAGGCTGGAGAGCGTGAAGATGTACCCGCCGCGCCGCTTGAGGGCCGGGATCGCCGCCTTGACCGTGTAGAAGGCGCCGCTGAGGTTGGTGTCGATCACGTCCTGCCACTGCTCGATGCTCAGGTCAGCGACGTTGGCGAAGTGGCCGACGCCCGCGTTCACGAACAGCACGTCGAGCCCGCCGAAGGCCGCGACGTGGGCGTCCACCTCGCGCACGAGGGCCTGCGGGTCACGCACGTCGCACACCACGCCCCTCGCGTCCCTCCCGATGTTCCGGGCGGCGGCCTCCACCTCGTCCGGGTTGCGGCTGGTCAAGGTCACCCCGTAGCCCGCCTCTGCCAGGGCCCGCGCGACCGCGAACCCGATCCCCTTGCTCGCCCCGGTCACGAAGGCGCTTCTCGTGCCCGCACCCGTCTCGCTCTGCGTCATCCGGGAACGCTAACACGGCCCACTCCGGAAACGGGGGCAGGTGAAGGGGCCCTCAACCCCCGCGCCCGCCCCCGTCGTCAGGAGCCGAGGAAGGTCTGGGCCTCCGGGTCGTCCGAGTGACGACGAACCGAGTCGAGCGCCACCGCCAGAACGCAGACCCCGGTCACCAGCCCGGCCGTGACGAGGCTCAACTCCAGCCCGCCGCCGAGCAGGAAGACCACCAGCCCCAGCAGCAGGGCCAGCGGCACGATCCAGGCGAGGCGCTTGCGGACGCTGACGAAGGCGCAGTACCGAAGGTGGGCCGCTCTGTTCATTCGTGTTCCCTCCACATCGTTTCTTAATTGTGGGGGGAATGTGTGAGAAATTCGTCATCCTCTCCGGCGGACGGGTGGGTGGGCCGGGCGGGGGCTCAGGGCAGGCGCTTGATGAGCTCGCCGTAGATGTAATTCGCGGCCTCCGCCTGCTGCTGCCAGAGGGTGAGCAGCCCGAAGGAGTCGTCGAGGCTGACGCGCTCACCGCCCGGCAGATCGAAGACGAGGCGGGCGCTGAGCTTGGCCCAGGGCACCAGGGCGCCCGGTGCGACGAGCACGGGGGTGACCCGGATGGCCCCCGGCGTGCCGGGATCGGCGGCGACGGTGGCCCCCGGGTAGCGCCGCTTGATCGCGCTCGCGGCGTCGCGCCGCATCGCGCCCAGGACCCCGGCCCGCTGCCCGGCGTCGAGGACGTTGGGGTTGCCCTCGAGGCGCGGGTCAAGAATCACGTAGGTGGCGGTGCTGAGGGTGCGCGCACTCCAGGCCGGGGCGGGCTGGGGCGGGGTGGCCCCGGCGGGGGCGGCGCCCAGCCCCGTCAGGGCGACGAGGGCGAGGGCGGTCCGGGCTCTGTGGCGGGCGGTCGAAGTCATGCCGAACAGTGCAGCACACCCTGGCTGACGCACCATGAATCCGGCGTGAGCGCACACGGCGGCGGGCCTCCGGCCCCTGCCCGGCGAGGTTCGCCCTAGCATGGGCCATGCAAGAACTGCTGCTGATCCTGCGCCGACTCCGGGCTCCCGACGGTTGCCCGTGGGACCGCGAACAGACCCACGAGTCCCTGCGCCCCTACCTGCTGGAGGAAGCCGCCGAGGCGGTGGACGCCGTGCCGGAGGGCGGCGAGGCGCTCGCCGGGGAACTCGGGGATGTGCTTCTCCAGGTGGCCTTCCACTCGGTGATCGCCGAGGAGGCGGGGAGCTTCACCCCCGCGGACGTGGAGCGCCTGATCGTGGAAAAGCTCGTGCGGCGCCACCCGCACGTCTTCGGGACGGTGGAGGTCTCCGGCGCGGACGAGGTGGTCACGAACTGGCAGGCGATCAAGGCCGCCGAGCGCGGGGGCAGGCCCCGCAGCGCCGCCGAGCGGGTGCCCGCCGCGCTGGGCGCCCTCGCCCGCGAGACCCGGGCCCAGAAGCTCGCCGGACGCGCGAAGGGGGGCCCCGGCGGGGTGCGGGAGGCCCTCGACGCGGCCCCCGACACCGCCGAGGGCGTCTCGGACGTGCTCGCGGCGGTGGTCGCCTGGGCGCGCGGGCTGGGCGTGGACGCGGAGGTCGCCCTGCGTGAGCGGACGCACGCGGCGCTCACGTCGCTGCCCGACCCGGAGACCGCCCAGCAGGCCCCGCAGGCGGGCGCGTGACCCTGCCCGGCGAGGCGACCGATCCGCTGGACACCGCGCAGGCCGACCCCTGGGCCGTGTGGGTGGGGGGCCGCACCCGGGTCCCGCTCGACCTGCCCGAGTACCGCCGCGCCGCCGTCCTCGTGGCGCTGACCCGCGAGGCCGACCCGCGGGTGCTGCTCACCGTGCGCTCGGCGGACCTGCCGACCCACCGGGGGCAGATCAGCTTTCCGGGCGGCAGCCTGGAGCCGGGGGAAAGGCCCGTGCAGGGCGCCCTGCGCGAGGCCCAGGAGGAGGTGGGCCTCGACCCTGCCTCGGTGGGCGTTCTCGGCGAACTCGACGACGTGTTCACCCCCATCGGCTTCCACGTCACGCCCGTGCTCGCGCGGATTCCCGCCGAGCCACGCCTGACCCTCACCGCCGAGGTCGCGCAGATCATCCTGCCCACCCTGGGCGAGCTGCGGGCCCTGCCCCTGGGCACCGAGTGGCGCACCCTGCCGTCCGGGGAGCGCGTCCCCCTCTACCGCTACCCCTGGCGCGGCCACGACATCTGGGGCATGACGGCGCGCGTCCTCCACGACCTCCTGACCCAGGGACCGGCGGGGACGGAGAGGCGGGACGGCTAGCGGCAAAAGCCCCCACCACAGCGGGCGGGGGCGGCGGCCGAGCCGGGGCTCAGCGGGCGGGGGCGATGGTGATCTGGGCGTCGCGGTTGACGTTGTAGTTGCCGATGAAGGTGCGGTAGCCGGGGGCGATCAGGACGACCTCGCGGCCCCCCCGGGGCACGGTGACGCTCAGGACGCCGCCGCGAATGGTGCCGACCTCCTGGCCGTCCACGAAGACCCGGGCGCCCTCGATGCGGCTGCGGATCGAGAGGGTGAACTGGCCGCTCACCACGGGCGCGGGCGTCACGGCCTGGGCGAACTCGACGTTCAGGTTGGTGGTGCTGCCCGCGCGCACCGAGATGGTCGTGGTGTAGTCGCGGAAGCCGGGGGCCTGCACGCGCACGGGGTAGGTGCCGGGGGCGATGTTCGTGTAGGTGACGTTCGCGCCGCCGAGCCGCTGGCCGTTGAGGATCACGGTGGCGTTGGGGACGTTCGTGCCCACGAAGAGGCTGCCGGTCTGCACGGGGTTTTGCGCGACCACGGTGAAGAAGGCGGTGTCGCTGATCCAGCTATTTTGCGGGATGGGGTTGACCACGATGCTCAAGGCCTGGGCGAGCTGCTGCTGGCCGCGCGCCGTGACGGTGGCGAACTGGTCCTGGCCCGTCTTGAAGGAGCTGAGCTGATCGAGGTTCAGCGGCGTCAGGCTGGCGAGCGCGAGCACCTTGTTCAGGCCCACGTCCTCACCGACCGTGAAGGTGAAGTTCGCGCCCTGCGCCGGGAAGACGGTGGTGGTGTTCGCCTTGACGAAGTTGCCGTCGCTCAGGCGGTTGGGGAGGATCTGGGTGACCTCGCCGTTCGCGTCCACGTTGAAGAGGTAGACGTAGGCGTCACGGTTCACGCTGGTGCTGAGGCGGATGTTCTCGCCCGCGCGGTAGGTGGGGTTGGCGTTGCCGGTCTGGTCCTTGTCCACCCGCACGCTCACCGCGAGGTCAGGCTGCACGGGATTCACGATGATGCTCTGGGCGCTGATTCGGGGAGCCGCGGCGGCGGTGCCGAGCAGCATCGCGGCGGGGATCATCAGAAGCTTCTTCATGGGTACCTCCGAGAAGAAGCCTACGGGGAGCAACTTGACGCGCCATGAGCGGGCCCGCGCGGAACGTTAATAGGGATTCAGCCCACCGTCAGGAAGTTGATGACCGTCTGACACGACATTTTTCACATCGGCCAGGGCAGGGGGAAGCGGCCAAGATGAAGGCCGAGCTGAGCACGTCTGAGGGCACGGAGGACGTGGGAAGAGGCTCCCCGAGCGGAGGGCAGGCCTCCCCACCTCGCCCGGCGGGTCTGGCCCCCGCCCGGAGCGTTCGCCATCAGGCGGACAGCCTCCCCTCTTTTCCTTGCGTCCGTCGCGTCAGCGGATGATCCGCGCCGGTTCCACGTTCGCCGCCCGCCGCGCCGGGATCAGGGCGGCGAGCAGGGTGGTGCCCAGGCCGACCGCGTTCACCCACAGCAGGTCGGTCAGCCGCACCTCGACGGGCAGCGCGGTGATGAAGTAGAGGTCGCCCGGAAGCTGGAAGGGCCGCACGCTGAAGTACGCGCTGATGCCGAGCCCGAGCAGGTTGCCGAGGATGAGGCCGCCCAGCCCGAGGGCCGCCCCCTCCAGCAAGAAGGTCCGGGTGATCACCCCCCGCGTGGCCCCGATGGCGCGGAGGATGGCGATCTCCTGCGTCTTCTCGAACACGGCGAGGGTCAGCACGTTGGCGATCCCGAAGGCCGCGACGATCACGATCAGGAACACCACGAAGCCGATCACCCGCTTCTGGAGGGCGAGCTGGTCGAGCAGCGTGCCGTACAGGCTTTGCCAGGGCACCGGGGCGTAGGGCCGGGTGCGCGTGAGGTCGTTGCCGACCGCCGGGGCGAGGGCCGGGTCGTGCAGCCGGAGCTGGTAGCCGGTGATGTTCTGCGTCCCTTGCAGGCGCTGGAGGGTGCCCAGGCTGGTGAAGGCGTACCCGGAGTCGATCAGGTAGTTCCCGGTGGAGAACACGCCCTTGACCCGCAGGGTCGCGCGGCGCTGGAGGCTGTTCAGGAGCCGCACCTCGTCCCCCGTGAAGGCTCCCACGCTGCGGGCGAGGGCCGAGCCGAGGAGCACCTCGCCGTCGCCCAGGCCGCGCAGGAGAGCACCCTCCTCCGGGTTGAGTTGCAGCACCCGCGCCGCCTCGGGCGTCACGCCGAAGAGGGTGGTGAAGTCGACCCCGGCGCCCCGGCCCGCGCTCGCCGGGCGGGTCAGCAGGCCCTTGTCCCCCAGGAAGGGCACGAACGCTTCCACCCGGGGATCGGCACGCATCGCGGCCTCCAGCGCCGGATCACGCGGAACGGGCGTGAACGCCGTCACGCTGAGGTGGGGGCTCGCCCGCAGGGTCGCGTCCACCAGGGCCCGGGTAAAGCCGTTCGTCAGGCTGAGCGCGGCGATCAGGACCATCACCCCCACCGCGATGCCCAGCACGGTCAGCACGTTCTGGGTGCGCCGCCGGGCAAGGTGAGCGCGGGCGAGGGTCCAGGCGAAGTCGGGGGATGTGCGGGCCACGTCCCGGGGAGGATAACAGAGGGCGCCCGCGCGGCCCGGGAACGCCACGGCAACCCCCGGACCACCCCCCGCAGGAATGCCGTCAGGCTGGGCGCGGCGAGCCGTCTCAGAGGGGTTGGCGTGGACCCGGGTTTCCCTGGCTTGACGGGACCAGCGAAATCCGGCTTCGACCGCCCGGGCTTCACCCCCTCAAAATGGGGCGTGGGCCGAGCCACCCGGGCCGCCCACACTCCTGCGTTCAGCGTTGTGCCCCGGGCTCAGCGCACGGCGGTGATGCGCACCTGACGGGCACCGAAGCGGATCGCCTGGCCGCGGCTCGCCATCCAGATGTCGATGCTGTTCGTCTTCCGGGCGGCCATGGTGTCCTCGACGGTAAAGACCTGGCCGCGCAGCAGGCTGCCCGTTCTCCCGCTGAGGTCTTCCACGGTGACCCTGCTCCCGTAGGGAAACACCCGCAGCAGGTCGCGGCTGAGGGCCACCACGCCGCTGCGAACGCGGGTGCCCGTCGCGGTGATGAAGGGCGTGCTGTCCGTCTGGCCGGGGGTGCTGCTGTAGGCCGTGGCCCGCGCGATCACGCTGCGGCCCGTGCGTCTCGTGGTCTGGGCGACTCCGGCCTCGGCCGCCTGGATCGCCCGCGCGCGGGCCTGCGCGGCCTGGGCCGCCTGGGTCTGCGTGCGGGTCACCGCCGCCTCCCGAACCTGGGTGGGCGTGGGCCTGAGCTGCGTCTGTGCCGTCTGGGGTCGGACATTCCGCGTCGGGGCGGGGGCGGCCTGCACCACCGGCGCCTGCACCTTGGATGGGGCCGCAGGAGCGGTGGGCGTCAGGGCATCCCGCACCGCCGCCTCGGCGAAGGCGGCGGCAGGGAGGGCCGGGGCAGCGCCGGCGACGCCGAACGCCCCAAGAACGAGGACGGGCATCCAGCGTTTGAAGTGATGAAGCATGGAACTCCTCCGAACGTTGCTCTGGGCACGTCCTCTGCAATCAATTGGGTTGAATCCTGGCCCTTCGGGCCGCTTTTCTCCGCCCAAGATTAAGAGGAGAACCTAAGCCAAAAATTTGAGAGCTGGCTTCGCGCTCTCATAACCCGGCCTTAGGTTAGACAGATTGATACGGTTGAAGACGCCTATTTACGGCTTCTGACGCGTTGATTTGAAGATGAGCCCCTCTCTAATCCTCTTACCCATCTTCTCACCAATCAAGGTGGTCGGAACATGGGTGAAAGCCCTGATATGCCACAGGGAACGAGAGGGAGTGGCAGAGGGTGTAAGCGGGATGACACTTCTTTCCTTAACCTTCTGGTGAAAGAGTGTCTCGTCCTCAGTGACGCTGCCTTAGCCTCCGGCGTTTCTCATTTCTCTCTTATTTCTGATTTTCAGTTTCCTTCGGGGTGAGCAGGGGTGCGGTGGCCCAGCGCGAGAGGACTTCGGAGGCGATGTCGCGGTAGATGGGCGCGGCGAGCTGGGAGCCGTGGTAGTCGAGGCGGGCGCCGTGGACCATGACGGCGACGGTGACGCGGGGGGCGTCGGCGGGGAAGAAGCCGGCGAACACGCTGTCGTAGATGTCGCTGGCGTACCCCTTGGCACCCTCCGAGACCTGAGCGGTGCCCGTCTTGCCCGCGAGCGCGTAGCCCTTGAGGCCCGCCTGGTGGGGAATCCCCTCCTCGATGACGGCCTGGAGCATCGCGCGGGTGGTGCGGGCGGTCGCGGGGCGCAGGACCTCGCGGCGCTCGCCCGCGGGTTCGCCCTCGACCAAGCGGGGCGAGACGTAGAGGCCGTCGTTGGCGACCGCGTTGTAGGCGGCGGCGAGTTGCAGGGTGGTGCTGCTCATGCCCTGGCCGAAGGCGTTGGTGGCGCGCACGAGGTCGTCCCACTTGCGCAGGGGCTGGAGCCTGCCCGTGCTCGTCATGACGGTGGGCATCGTCACGTCCTTCCCGAAGCCGTAGCGGCCCAGGTACTCGCGCATGTCCCCGGCGGGAAAGTGCTCGACGATGTGGCTCATGCCCACGTTGCTGCTGTAGCGCAGGACCTGCCGGGTGGTCAGCTCCTTGGGGTGAGCCACCGCGTCACGGATGGTGCTGCCCCAGCGGCCCCCCACGAAGCGGTGCATAGGGGTCTCGTACTTCGTGTTTGGAGTGGTGAGCCCCTCGTTCAGGGCCGCCGCCACGATCAGCCCCTTGATCGTCGAGCCCGGCTCGAACACGTCGAGGAAGGGGCGGTTGCGGCGGTCGTCGCCGCTGTACTCGCGCCAGCGGTTGGGGTCGAAGGGCGGGTAACTCGCGGCGGCGAGCACCCGGCCCGTGCGGGTTTCGAGCACGACCACCGAACCGTACTCGGCCTGGTGCTTGGGAATGGCGGTCGCCAGGGCCGTCTCGGCGGCGGCCTGCACGCCGGGATCGAGGGTGAGCCGCAGATTCTCGCCTGCCGCCAGCCTGCGGTCGTAGGCGTACTCCAGCCCCTCCAGGCCTTCGGTGCTGCCCAGCATCCCGACGACCTGCCCGGCGAGCTTGCCCTGCGGGTAGACGCGCTTGCCGTTCACGCTGCGGGCGAGGACGGAGCCGTCGGAGGCGGTGATCTCCCCGCGCGACTGCACGGCCGTTTTCTTCACCCCCTGCGGCACCCCCCATTCGAGCTGGGCGTAGGCCCACACCAGGGTCAGAAACATCGCCAGCGCGATGAGCTGCATCAGGCGGGAGCGGTGGCGAATCTTTACCTCCATGCGGTCGTCACCTCCACGGTCGTTCTGGCGGGAAGGGGGGCGGGGGCGGGGACCCCCGTCAGCTCGGCGGTCTTCTTGGGCGCCTCGGCGAAGCGGCGCATCCCGTTGGCAAAGGCCCAGTCACGCACCCGCTGGGGATTGCCGAGGGCCTGCACCCGCAGTTCGAGTTCGTCGCGCTCGGTGGTCAGGGCCGCCTCCCGTTCCTGGGCGGCGCGCAGGGTGGGCCGCACCTCCTGGGTGAGGGAGCGCGCGGTGACCAGGGCGAGGGCGAGCAGCAGGTAG
This sequence comes from Deinococcus aestuarii, assembly GCF_018863415.1. NCBI lineage: Bacteria > Thermotogati > Deinococcota > Deinococci > Deinococcales > Deinococcaceae > Deinococcus > Deinococcus aestuarii. The sequence continues at coordinate 129,942 of NZ_JAHKSN010000002.1, forward strand.
ATCGCCACGTAGCGGATCGCGCGGGCCCGCCACGTCGCGGCGCTGAGGTCGAGCCTGGTGCTCACGCGGCCACCTCCGCCCGCTTCTCGGCGGCGCGGAGCTTGGCGCTGCGGGAGCGGGGATTGCGGGCCTGCTCCTCCTCGGAGGCCTCCACGGGCCGCTTGGTGAGCGGGGTCAGGGTGGAGCTGCCCCGCAGGAACCGCTTGACAATCCGGTCTTCCAGAGAGTGGAAGGAGATCACGGCGAGCCGCCCCCCCGGCGCGAGCAGGGTCTCGGCGGCCTGAAGCCCGCCCCGCAGGGCACCGAGTTCGTCGTTGACGTGAATCCGCAGGGCCTGGAAGGTCCGCCGCGCGGGGTGGATGCCCTTCGAGAAGCCCGGGTACGCCCGCTTGACGATCTCCGCGAGGCGCATGGTGGTCTCGATGGGGGCTTGCTCCCTCGCCTGCACGATGGCGCGGGCGATGCGGCGCGAGTGGCGCTCCTCGCCGTACTCGTAGATGATCGCGGCGAGGTCCTCTTCTGGAGAAGTGTTCACCACGTCGGCGGCACTCTCACCGGCCTGAGCCATCCGCATGTCGAGGGGCGCTTCCGTGTGGTAGGAAAACCCGCGCCCAGCGTCGTCGAGCTGGAAGCTGCTCACGCCGATGTCGAGGAGCACGCCGTCCACCCGCGTCACGCCGAGGGGGGCGAGGAGGGCCTGCATGTCGCGGTAGTTGCCCTCCACGACGGTGAGGCCGGGGAGGTCGGACGCGCGGGCGCGCTCCAGGGCGTAGGGGTCCTGGTCGATGCCGACGACGCGGGCGCCCGCCTCCAGCAGCAGGCGGGTATGCCCGGCGCCGCCGAGGGTGCCGTCCACGATCAAGCGGCCGGGGGCGGGGGCGAGGGCTTCCAGAATTTCGGCGGCGAGGACGGGGGTGTGGGAGAGGGGGCCTGGGGTGGGGACGCCGGGGGCAATATTCATGTTGGTCACGCCACGAAGTTGGCGAGAAGGTCAGGTTGGGGCGGGTCGCTCTGGACGGCCAGGATGGCGGCCTCCCAGCGGGCCGGGTTCCACAGTTCCAGGCGTCCGGGGGCGCCCGCCACGATCACGTCGCTCTCCAGCGCGGCAAAGGCGCGCAGCGTCTGCGGCACCGACACGCGGCTTTGGTTGTCGAGCCGCGCCTTGCTCGCGCCGGAGTAGAAAAAGCGCACGAACGCCCGCGACGCCGCGTCCGTGAGCGGAAGACCCTCGAGCTGTTCTTCCACCCGCCGCCAGCTCGCCAGCGGAAAGACGTACAGACAGCCCTCCATGCCGCGCGTGAGCACCATCCCGTCCTCAACGAACTCCCGAAAGGGCGGCGGCATGACCACGCGCCCCTTGTCGTCGATGGTGTAGGGATACTCTCCAAACGGCAAAGTCTCCTCGGTTCCCACCCGTGACCCACCGGCAAGGCCGGAAACTTCACAGGTGTGACAGCCCATTCCCGCGCTGTGGACGCAATTTCCGGGCTGTGCGGGGAGTGTAACAGTCTCACCCACGAATTACCACCAATTCCCACAATTCCTCCCACCTCCCCCTCGCTACCGGCCCGGTGTCCCACCACGAGGCCGGTTCAGGTAACGGCTTGCATCCGGGCTCTCCATAGGGGCGTCGTGCCCTGAGCCAACCCCCTCTTGTCAGGCCCGGTAGTCCGGGAAGATAGACTCACCCCAATGCTGTCTAGACTTCTGATTTTTCAGGCTGTGGAAAGGAAAGTGCCCTGCCAGAGGTCGTCTTTCGCACGCCTTCCCAAGGGCGGAGCAGATGGCGCGACGAATTGGGAACACGGTCAGCCATAAAGAATCTTGCATTTCAGAGGAGGTGCGGTTAAGGTCCGCACGTTGAGTGGTTCAACGTATTTCAGTTTTTGGAACGTCGGGTCGTCTCTCGGACGGGCTGGACTCATTGCACAGGAGCGTATTCATGCCAATTTCTTTCAGAGAGCAGGCCCCCCGGAGTCTCGTCGGTCCCGTTCTGCTGGCGTTCGGTCTCCTTGTCAGCGGTTGTACGGGTCCGGGCGAGGCGGTCAGCCCTCCCGCTGCCTCCCCTTCGAGTGTGTTGCAGCTCATGCCGTTGGGCGACTCCATCACCGACGGGTACAACGTTCCGGGTGGGTACCGCGTCAACCTCTTCCAGAAACTCGCGGCGCGGGGGCCTGGGATCGACTTCGTGGGCTCGCTCAGCAACGGTCCCGCCCAGTTGCAAGACCGTGACCACGAGGGCCGCAGCGGGTGGCGCATCGACGAACTCGCCGCGCAGGTGAACGGCTGGCTCGACACGTACCAGCCCAAGACGGTGCTGCTGATGATCGGCACGAACGACATCCTCCAGAACCGCGATCCGGCGAACGCTCCGGCGCGGCTGGGGGCCCTGCTCGACCAGATGAGCACCCGGCGCCCGGACACGCAGATTCTGGTCGCCTCGCTGCCGCCGCTGGCGGACACGGCGCAAAACGTCTGGGTCGAGCGGTTGAACGCCGCCCTGCCCGCGCTGGTCGAGACCCGGGCGGACCAGGGCCGGAAGATCACCTTCGTGAATGCGGGCGCAGCGCTGACGACGGGCGACCTCGCCGACGGGGTTCACCCGAACGCGGGTGGGTACAGCAAGCTCGCCGACGCCTGGTACGGCGCCCTGACGGGCACCCCGGGGGCGCTCACTCCCTGAGCGGCGGGGCGAGCGGGCGCGGGACAATCTCCCACCCACCCGCCACGTAGCCTCGGCCCATGCGAAGCCTCAACCCCACCGCCCTCGGCGCCCTGCTCGCGGCCATCGGCGTGGCCCTGGGGGCTTTCGGCGCCCACGCCCTGCGGGAACGGCTTGACCCCGGCGCCCTCGTCAACTTCGAGACCGGGGTGCGCTACCAGATGTACGCGGCCCTGGCCCTCCTCGCCCTGGGCACCCGGCCCGGGGGGCGGCGCGCGACGGGCCTGCTGCTCGCGGGCGCCGTGATCTTCAGCGGCACCCTGTACGTCCTCTCGCTCACCGGGCAACGCTGGCTGGGCGCGGTCACGCCCGTGGGGGGAGCGCTCCTGATCGCGGGCTTTCTGGTGGCGGCGCTGGACGCCCGGGGGAAGTAGACGGGGAGCCGCACCGACCTCCCACACTTCGAACCCGCCGTCCCCTTGCGACAGGACGGCGGGCTTGGCTGGTGCGGGGGGGCGGTAAGCCGGGTTCTGTCTCCCACGTTCGTGGGGCACGGTCATCTCTCTGGGACGCACGTCGCCGCGCGCCTCGAGCGACCATCCTGGCGGTCACGGGGACGGGCCGTCCCTACCGCGCTGTCGGGTCTTGCACCAGATGGGGTTTACCAGCGCCGCCCGGTCTCCCGGGAGCCTGGTGCGCTCTTACCGCACCGTTTCACCCTGACCACCCCCACCCGCGCCCGGGCTCTGCGTTCTGCACGCCGGAGGTGGCGGTCTCGTTTCTGTGGCACTGTCCTTCGGCTTCGCCGCCTCCCGTGTGAAGGGGCGCTTCACGCGGGCGCTGTGGCTCGCCGACCAGCCGTTAGCTGGCATCCTGCCCTGCGGTGCCCGGACTTTCCTCACCCCTGTCTCCAGAGGCGCGACCGTGGACCCCCCCGCACGGAAAGTGTAGCAGGGAGGCAGCCCTCTTTTCTCTACAAACCCGCCTACCCCCACCGCCCCAGCGTCTCCCGCTCGGCACGCTCCCACAGGCGGCGGGGCACCTCGGCGGGGTGGAGGAGGTCGTGCAGGTCGCGCTCCGAGAGCGGGCGGTACTCGCCGGGGCCGAGGTCGCCGAGCCACAGCCCGCCCACCCGCAGGCGCAGCAGCCGGGCGACGGGGTGCCCGAGGGCTTCGAGCATCCGGCGCACCTGACGGTTGCGGCCCTCGCCGAGGGTGACGAGGGCGCCCCCCGGGGCGGGCCGGGCGGCGAGGGCGCGGGCGGGACCGTCCTCCAGCTCGGTGCCGTCCACCAGGAGCCCGAGTTCGGCGTCGGTGGGGTCGCCCTCCCCCAGCGTCCAGGCGCGGTAGACCTTCTCGTGGCCGTAGCGGGGGTGGGTGAGGGTGAGGGTGAGGTCGCCGTCGGTGGTCAGGAGCAGCAGGCCCTCGGAGTCCTTGTCGAGGCGCCCGACCGGGTGCAGGCCGGGAACCGGGGGCATGGCGGCGAGCACGTCGCGCCGCCCGTACTCGTCGCGGGCGGTCGTGACGTACCCGGCGGGCTTGTGCAGCACGAAGGTGACCTTTTCCGGGGCGGCGGTCTCGATGAGACGGCCGTCCACCCGCACCTCGTCGGCGGGGGTGACGGTGCGTCCGAGCGCGGCGACCTCGCCGTTCACGGTGACGCGCCCGGCCGTGATGAGGTCCTCGGCGGCGCGGCGCGAGGCGACCCCGGCCCGCGCGAGGCGTTTCTGGAGCCGCTCGCCCGTCACAGGCGACCCCGGCGGGACGGCACGGCGAGCAGCCCCACCACCGCGAGCAGGGTCAGGGCGAGCGACAGGGCGAGCATCGCGGTGCGGACGGGGGCGGGCAGGGTGTCTTGCAGCCGCAGCGCGGGCGCCACGAGTGCGGCGACGGTGAGGAGGTTCCCGGCGGCGAGGAAGAAGACCGGGCCCTCGTCGGGGCGCAGGCTCGACACGAGCAGGAAAGCGCCCCAGGCGGTGATCAATCCGCCCGTCACCCGCGCGAGCCACAGCGGGGACACGCCCAGCAGGGTCGCCGCCGTGGGGGGAAGGAAATAGAGAAACAGCCCGACTGGCAAGAATACCAGCGCCGTCAACCAGAACGCGGCCCGCAACACGCCCGTCAGTGTACGCGGGGCGGGGCCCCGGACTTCAGCCCGTCGCCGGGTCCGCCCCTGCCCCGCCCCGTCGCCGCAGCCACGGCAGGGCCGCCAGGGCACCGAGCACGCACCCCAGCCCCGACAGGGCGATCACCCACTCCGCCCGCAGCCCGATGAGCAGCACTCCTCCGAGCGCGGTCCCGAGGGGCGCCGCCGGGCCGAGCAGCATCGCCCGCACGCCGAAGAGGCGCCCGTGTTCCCCGGAGGGCACCCTGCGCTGGAGCAGGGTGGTTTCGAGCGCCGTGTACGGCCCCCAGATCAGCCCGCCCGCGAACATCACCGCCAGGGCGGGGCCCACCCCCGGCGCGAAGGCGAGCCCCGTCACCGCCACCCCCCACAGCGCCATGATCGCCGCGAGCGTCAGGCTGACCGGGAAGGCCCGGCTCAGGGGGCCGACGAGCAGGGTCCCGAAGAGGCTGCCCACCCCCAGCGCCGACCACAGCGCCCCGTACCCCTGCGCCCCGGTGCCCAGGCTCTCCCGGGCGAAGACGGGCAGCGCGGCCTCCAGCGGCCCGTAGACGAAGTAAAAGAGCGTGGTCAGGCCCAGGGTCGCCAGCACGGCGGGGGTCCAGCGCCGCCCGCGGGCGGTCTCCGTCCGGCCCACGGCCCGCCCGCCCCGGGGCAGGCGCGGCAGACTGCCCAGGGCCCAGGCCATGAACAGGAAACTCAGGGCGTCCACCAACAGGGCCCGCGGCGCCCCCCACGCGGCGACGAGCAGCCCCGCGAGCGCCGGGCCCAGGACGGTGGGCACCTGGGTGGTCAGGCTGTAGGCGGCGTTGCCCTGCTCCAGCTCCTCGTCGGGGAGGAGAGCGGGGACGAAGAGCCGGGCGCCCACCTGCGTGGCGGGGGCGAGGGCCCCCATCAGGGCCGAGATCACGAAGACCGTCCACAGCTCCAGCGTCCCCAGGGCATCGAGCAGCGGGATCAGGACGATCAGCCCCGCCCGGGCGAGGTTGTCGAGCCGCATCAGGGGCGCGGGCTGGGAGCGGTCGAGGGACCGGCCCCACAGCGGCCCGGTGACGACGGCGGGAAGGGCGAAGCACAGCAGCAGCGCCCCCACCGCCGCCCCGCCGCCCGTGCGCTCCAGCACGAACCACGTCAGGGCGAGCCAGCTCAGGGTGTCCCCCAGCCCCGACACGAGCGCCCCCAGCCACAGCCGCGCGAAGGTGGGCCGGGTTCGCAGGACGGACAGGAGGGAGACGCGCGGCATGAGAGCCCAGTATGCGGGGGGCGCGGCCACGTCGGACAGGGGCGGCGGCACCGGGTCGCCCCTGCCCCTGCTAGGCTGCCTCCCATGCCGGTGATCGCCGTGGACAAACCCCTGGGCCTGACCTCGCACGACGTGGTGAACCGGGCGCGGCGGGCGCGGGGCACCCGGCGGGTGGGCCACACGGGCACCCTCGATCCCCTCGCGACCGGCGTCCTCGTCCTGTGCGTGGACGCCTCCACCAAGCTCGTGCAGTTCATGGAGGCGGACACCAAGGCTTACCTCGCCTGGATCAGCCTGGGGGCCGGAACGCCGACGCTGGACGCGGAGGGGCCGGTGACGGAGCAACAACACGTCGCCATGCCGACGGACGAAGCCTTGGACGACCTCCGTGAAACGCTCTACACCTTCATTGGCCCTCAGGCGCAGGTGCCGCCCCAGTACAGCGCCGTGCAGGTCGGAGGCAGGCGGGCCTACGCGGTCGCGCGCTCGGGGGGTGAACTCGATCTTCCGGCCCGCAATGTCGTGATTCACTCGCTGGACCTGCTGGGGGTGTACCCCAGCGTGGAAGAGGCGCCCCATGCCTTCTCGCGCGGTGACGGGGGGTGGACGCCGGACTCGGACGGGCGCAGCTTCACCCTGCCGCCGCCGCTGGGCCGCTTTCCTACCCTGCTCGTGCGGGCGAGCGTCGGCAGCGGGACGTACCTGCGCTCGCTCGCCCGGGACGTGGGGGCGGCGCTCGGCGTTCCGGCGCACCTCGCCGGGCTGGTCCGCACGCGCGTCGGCCGTTACGACCTCGCGGAGGCGGTGAGCGTCGAGCACCTGGCCGACGCCGAGGGCCTGCCCGACCTCGCCGCGCTCGACTTCCCCCACATCGAGGCGAACGAACGGCTGGCCCGTGAGCTGCGGCAGGGCAAGCGGCCGAAGAGCGCGGCGCTGGGGCGCCACGTCGTCACCCTGGACGGCTCGCTCGTCGCGGTCGTGGACGGAGACGGGGGGGCGCTGCGGGTGGTGCGGGCGTGGGCCTAGCTCCCCTTACACTGGCGGCATGGATGACTTTCGGCAGCTCGATGTGGGCGACACCCGGCTGCACGCCGTCTTGCGGGGACCCGAGACTTTCCCTCCCCTGATCGTGCTGCACGGCGGGCCGGGGCTGGACCACACCGAATTCGCGGACTACCTCGACCCCCTGACGGACACCGTGCGGCTGGTGCTCCTCGACGAGCGGGCGCAGGGCCGCAGCGACCGGGAGGCGCCCGCCGAGACCTGGACCCTGGGGCAGATGGCCGCCGACGTGAGCGCCGTCGCCCGCGCGCTGGGTGCGCCGCGTTACGCCGTGTTCGGGCACTCGTACGGCGCCTTCGTGGCGCTGCAACACGCGGTGGAGCACCCCGGTGCCGCCGCGGCCACGGTCGTCTGCTGCGGGGTGGGATCGAGCCGCTGGCTGGACGACATCCCGGAACGGCTCCAGAGCTTCGAGCCCCCCGAGCTGCGGGAGCAGGTGCAGACCTCGTGGGCGAACGAGGCGGACGTGCGGACGGAGGCCGACCTCGCCCGCCTGATGCACGAACAGATGCCCTGGCATTTCGCCGACCCGCGCGACCCCCGCATCGCGGACTACGAGGTGCGGGTAGAGGCCGCCGGGCCCCGCTACGCCCCGGACGTCCTGCGCCAGTTCAGCGTGGCCGGGTACGGCGGGATCGAGGTGGAGGACCGCCTGGAGCGGGTGACCGGGCCGCTGCTCGTCCTCGCCGGGCGGCATGACCGCACCTGCCCGCCGGGGGCGAGCGAGCTGATCGCCACCCGCGTCCCCGGGGCGGGACTCCACATCTTCGAGGGAAGCGGCCACATGCCCTTCGTGGAAGAACCGGAGGCGTTCCTGGGTGTGGTGCGGGGCTTCTTGCGGGGCAGCCTGGCCTGAGCGCCCGGCTCCCGACCCGGCCTCAGCCCCCGTACCCCGGCGCCACCTCCGCCCGTACCGCCCCCACGCCCTCCAGCCCGCCCGCCAGCGTGATGAGCCGTTCGTCCCTGAGCGCGGGCGCGATGAACTGGATGCCGACCGGCAGCCGCACCCCGTCCACCGTCTCGAACCCGGCGGGCACGCTCAGGGCCGGGAGTCCCGCGAGGTTGACCGCCACCGTGTCCACGTCGGCGGCGTACATGGCAAGGGGGTCGCTCGTCCTCGCGCCGCGGCGGAAGGCGGGGAAGGGGCTGGTCGGGGTCACGAGCACGTCCACGTCCGCCAGCGCCTGGGCGAAGTCCTGCGCGATCAGGCGCCGGACCTTCATCGCCTTGGAGTAGTAGGCGTCGTAGTACCCGCTGGAAAGCGCGTAGGTGCCCAGCAGGATGCGGCGTTTGACCTCGCGCCCGAAGCCCTGCTCGCGCGCCCGGGTCATGCTGGTCACCACGTCGGGAGCCGGGACGCGCTCGCCGTACACCATGCCGTCGTAGCGGGCGAGGTTGGAGCTGGCCTCGGGGGTGGCGATCAGGTAGTAGGCGGCGATGGCGTGCCGGACGGAGGGGACGCTCACCTCGGTGACGGTCGCGCCTGCATCCCGCAGGGCGGCCAGCGTCTCCGCCAGCACCGCCTCCACCCCCGGCGTGTTGCCGTTCAGGCTCTCGCGGACGACGCCGACCCGCAGCCCCCGCAACTCGTCCGGGGTGCCCGCGCGGAAGGCGGGGGGCGCGTCGAGGCTCGTCGCGTCGCGCGGGTCGTGCCCGGCGATGACGTTCATGATCAGGGCAAGGTCCTGGGCCGTGCGCGCGAAGGGGCCGATCTGGTCGAGGCTGCTGGCGAAGGCGACGAGGCCGTAGCGGCTCACCCGCCCGTAGGTGGGCTTGAGGCCGTACACCCCCGTGAAGGCGGCGGGCTGGCGCACGCTGCCCCCGGTATCGCTGCCGAGGCTGACGGGCGTAACGTTCGCGGCGACGGCCACCGCGCTCCCCCCGCTGCTGCCGCCGGGCACCCGCGCCGGGTCCCAGGGGTTGAGGACGGGTCCCCACGCGCTGCTCTCGTTGCTCGACCCCATCGCGAACTCGTCCATGTTCGCCTTGCCGACGATCACGGCCCCAGCATTGCTCAGGCGCTCCACGGCGGTCGCGTCGTAGGGCGAGACGTAGGTCGCCAGGATGCGGCTGCCGCAGGTCGTGCGGGTGCCCGTCACGTTGAGGTTGTCCTTCACGACGACCGGGACGCCCGCCAGGGGCAGGGTCTCCCCCGCCTCCAGCCGGGCCTGGACCCGCCCGGCCTGCTCATCCGCCCGGTCGTTCAGGCTGATCAGGGCGTTGAGATCGCGGGCCGCCTCGGCGCGGGCGCGGGCGGCCTCGAGGAGGGCCTGCGGGGTGGTTTCGCGCGCCTGCACGGCGCGGGCGAGGTCGGCGGCGGTGGGGGGGGCGTCGGGCATGGGGCCTAGTCTAGCCGCGAGGCCGGAGGACGCAGGCGGGCGCACGTCAGATGACCGGGGGCCTCACCGCCCTTACACGGGCCGCACGAGCACGCTCTCCCCCGCCCGCCACCCGGCTCGCAGGAGCAGTTCGGGCGGCACGAGCAGTTGGGCGCCGAGACTCACCCCCCCGCGCACGGGCAGGGTGGCGACCGCGCCCCCGGGCCCCCGCACCGCCACCTGGGCGAAGTGGCGCCCCAGATCGTCGCGCCAGCGCTCCCAGATCACGCCGTCGAGCACGGCCACACCCGTCACCTCCCGCGTCACGGTGACGGTCAGCCGCGCGACCCGCACCTCCCGGCGGGCGAGCAGCCCCAGCCGCACGAGAGAGGCGACCAGGCCCCGGGCGGCCGGGTCCACCGCGACCTCCGACAGGGGACGGCCCTGCTCGATCTGTCCCAACAGCCGCTGCTCCTGAAGCGTCCAGCGCAGGCCCGCCAGGCGCCCGGGCGAGGTCACGCGGGCGGGGCCGCCGAAGGGCAGCTCGGGGGGGGGCAGCTCGCGCAGGGCCTCCAGCGCGACCTCATCCACGCTCAGGCCGGGGCCGGGGGCGGGGTGGCGCAATCCCTCGTCGAACCCGAAGCGGCCCCGAGGATCGCGCAGCAGCCGCACGAGCGCGGCGGCGCCCTGCTGCCCCCCGAAACTCAGGTGGCGCAACCTCCCCTCCTCCAGCCACGCCTGGAAGGTCCCGTCGGGGCGCTCCACCCGCAGCGCGCCCGTGCGCCCCTGCCCGGCGAGGAGCGCGAGCAGTCCCAGAAAGTCGAAGGTTTCGAGGTTGGCCGAGGGCTGGGTCATGGGCGGGTGGAAGGGCCCGTGCCCCTTCCAGAATCGCCCTGTTCTCTCACGGTAGCCGGGAACACACAATCGGCCTGATGGGGGGGGGGTCGCCGGGCCCTCACCCGCGCAGGAGGTGGGAGAAGTCGGCCCCGTCGAGCGGCGGGAGGTCGTGCAGGCTGCCGAGGCCGAACTCCAGCAGGAACTTCTCGGTCGTGCCGTACAGCAGCGGCTGGCCCACGGCGGGGCTGCGGCCCACGACCTTCACGAGTTCGCGCTCCTGGAGGGTGAGGACCGTGCCCGCGCTGCCGCCGCGCATCGCCTCGATCTCAGCCCGCGTGATGGGCTGGCGGTAGGCGATCACCGCGAGCACCTCCAGCGCGGCGGGGCTGAGAGGGGGCAGCGGCGGCGGCGCGAGGATGGGCGCGAGCCTTCCCGCCAGCCCCGGCGGCACAACCAGCCGGTAACCCCCCGCGACCGCCTCCACCAGGAAGCCCAGGCCCGCCCGCTCCACCGCCTCCCCGAAGGCCCGCACCGCCCGCTCGGCGGCCTCCTCGGGCAGGCCGAGCAGCTCGGCGACCTCGCGGCGGGTGACGGGCCGCCCGGCGGCGAGCAGCGCGGCGCCGATCAGGGCGTGGGCGGCGGGGGGCTCGGCAGACGTCAAGCGCCCACCCCGCAGGCCCTGAGCCGCTCCCGGATCAGGGAGGCGGGCACGGCCCCCTCGCGCAGCACCTCGACCTCCCCGCCCCCCGGCCACACCCGGACGACGCTGCTCGCCCGGCCCGAGGCGGGGACACCCCCCTCCGGCAACAAGAGGTCCGCCAGCCCATACTCCTGGGCCTGCCCGAAAGTCCGCGCGGCCTCCCCTCCGCTGGGGTTGAGGCTGGTCGTGGCGAGGGTGCCCCCGCACGCCCGCAGCAGGGCGAGGGCCACCGGGTGGTCGGGCACCCGCACCCCCACCCAGCCCCCCGGCGCGAGGTCAGGCGGGCAGGCAGGACTCGCGGGAAGCACCAGCGTGAGGGGGCCGGGCCAGAGGGCCGCCAGGGCACCGAAGGCCGCGCCGCCGAGGGTCAGGGGACGCGCCGTCCGGGCATCCACACATGAGACCTGCACGGGTTTGGCGGCGTCTCGATCCTTGAGGGCATACAGGCGCTCCACCTGGCCGGGATGCACGGCCAGCCCCCAGACGGTCTCGGTGGGGTAGCCCACCACCCCGCCCGCCAGGATGACCCGCGCGGCCCGTTCGACCTCGGGGGTCCAGTCCGCCGTCACCGAGCCGCCCATCACCGAGTCCTCCGTCACGCTGCCTCAACCTTTCCCGGCCCGCCCGTGCTGTAAGGCGGGCGCAAGACGGCCCTGACTATACTCGCGCCCATGCCGGTCTACGAATACCGCGTCCGGGACCGTTCCGGGAAGGTCCTGAAGTCCCAGATGGAGGCCGAGACCCAGGCACAGGTCCGCGACGCCCTGCGGGCGAAAAACCTCCTGATCGTCGAGATCAAGGCGCCCAAGACCGGCCTGAACGCCGACCTCAAGATTCCCGGTCTGGGCGACCGCCCACCCAACCTCAAGCAGGTGGCCGTCTTCAGCAAGCAGCTCGCCACCCTGATCAACGCGGGCGTGCCGCTCGTGCAGTCGCTCGCCATCCTGCAACGCCAGATCGAGAGCAAGGCCCTCCAGAACATCATCAAGAGCCTGCGCGCCGACGTGGAGAGCGGCACGCCGCTGAGCGAGGCGCTCGTCAAGCATCCCAAGGTCTTCAACCGGCTGTACATCAACCTCGTGCGCGCGGGCGAGACGAGCGGGACGCTCGACAGCATCCTGGAGCGCATCGCGGCTTTTCAGGAAAAGGAACTCGCCCTGCGCGGCAAGCTCAAGAGCGCGCTGACGTACCCGGTGGTCGTGCTCGTCTTCGCCATCGGGATCACGTATTTCTTGCTGACCACCATCGTGCCGCAGTTCGCGGGCATTCTCGCGCAGCTCAACGCGCCGCTGCCGCTGATCACCAAGGTGCTGATGGCGGTCTCGGACTTCCTGAAAAACTCCGGGCTGCTGATCTTCGTCTTCATCGCCGTCTTCGTGTTCGCCTACCGCTGGTATTACAAGACGCCGGGGGGCCGGGTGGTGATCGACCGCCTCAAGCTGCGGCTGCCCGTCTTCGGCGGCCTGCTGCAAAAGAGCGCGATCAGCTCCTTCGCGCGCACCTTCGGGCTGCTGATCAGCTCCGGCGTGAACATCATCGAGAGCCTGGAGATCACCAAGGGCACGGCGGGCAACGCCATCGTGGAAGACACCATCGAGAATGCCAAGAACGTCGTGATGGTCGGCGACCCGATGAGCGCGAGCCTGGCGACGAGCAAGGTCTTTCCGCCGATGGTCGTCAGCATGGTCGCCATCGGCGAGGAGACCGGCTCGCTCGACGACATGCTCGCCAAGGTCGGCGATTTCTACGACCGCGAGGTGGACGAGGCGGTCGACAGCCTCACCGCCGCCATCGAGCCCCTGATGATCGTCTTCCTGGGCGGCATCGTGGGAACCATCGTGGCGGGCATGTTCCTCCCGATGTTCAGCATCATCGGCCAGCTCAGCAAATGACATTAGGAATACGAGATAGATTGCCAAAAATCAGCATTCATTGCCAGCAGGAAAAGGAGCGCCAAATGGCGCTCCTTTTCCTTTTTGCGTGTCAGCCGCCAGAAAGCACCGACCCTCAAGAAAAGGTTTCAAAAACTGGCAAACTATCTTGATTCGTCTTCTCTTGAAACTAGCGTTTCAGCGCGGTTCCAGCAAGTTTGCCAATGTGCACTGCATATTGCCAGTCTTCTTCTCGAACCTGACCTTTTCGCGCGCCGCTGTATATCCACCTCGAGAACGAGAAAGGCTCGCCCAGGAGGCGAGCCTTTCCGCATTCAGCACCACCGCCTTGCCTCCCAGCCGCTGCCTGAGCCTCAGGAACATGCAGGGGCGCGGCTGATCCGGCCGCGCCCCTTCCCCAGCCCCTAACGATGCAGCAGCAGCGCTTCCAGCTTCGCGAGCACCTCCTGCAACGCCATCGCTGGCACGCGGCCCACCCCACGCAGCCGGTCCACCCTCACGGGGTACACGCAGTCGGCCAGCGCCACCTCCTGGGCCCCCAGGGCCACCTCAAAGTGGTTCCCACGGGGCTCGCCGCTGACAGGAGCCACCAGCACATGACCGCTGCGGGCGTTGTAGGGCTCCGGCGTGAGCACCAGCGCCCGAGCGCCCGGCCCCCCAGCCGCGCCCCCGACTTCCACCAGGTCCCCCCGGGCGAGCGCCGCGCGCTTCATTCCTCCTCCCCGTCTTCGGGTTCAGGTACCACTGCCGCCACGTCGTGCTGCTTTTCCGGCTCCAGCCCCTTCACCAGGTCCTTCAGCTGGTAGCGGGGAATTCGCCGGAGCACCACCTGCCCTTCCTGCAGCTCACCCCCCAGCGCGTCGCCGGGCTGCATCCCCAGTTGATCCAGCACCGCCTTGGGCCACAGGGTGCCGCGCCCGCCGCCCCACTTCCTCAGCCTCAGGTGGACGTCCATGTGCCTGCCCTCCTTGCCAGCACTTCATCAGGGTCGCGCTGCCACGCTTCCGGGCAGCGGAGGGGCAGCGGGGCGGCCCGCAGCGTGTCGCTCATGCGCTGCAGCGCCCGCTCCTGAAGGCCGACTTGCTGCAACTCGCGCCGCGCGGCCTCGTAACCGCCCCGCGTCAGCCCGAACGCACCGATCTCGCCCGGAACGGTCACCCCGGGAACCTCGATCTTCACCACCCTGTCGGGGTGACGGTCGACCAGGTTCTTGAACGGCTTGTTCACCGACCCTCGTGCTTTTAGCCAGCGCGCCTCGGACATCAGCCCCTCCGCGCACGCCGGCCCGAAGTATGTCTCCCGCAGCCGCAGGTCCCGCGTCCCCACGAACTGCAGGCCCAGATCGCGGCATCCCACCAGCCAGAGGTACGCCAGCGTCTCGTGCGTGTGAGGCCTGGGCTCGCCCTGCTCCCGGGCGCTGTACCGAACCGCGTCCAGCGTCGCGGCCGCCACCACCTCAGCCCACCCGAAGTCCAGGCGCTGTGGCTTATCCGCCAGCCCGCTGCCCTGCTCCGGCGGCGCCGCCCGCGGCCACTCCTCTTCGGCGCGCGCGGCACCCTGCAGCCCAGCCAGCAGCTGCCGCGCCGCTTCCGGGCTCAGCCCGAAGTCGCGCCGCCACTTCGCCAGCATCCCCTCCCAGACCTCGACCATCAGCCGCGCGGTGTCCTGCGCGCCGACGCCCGGCGCGCCCGTCGTGACCCGGCCCTCGCCCAGCCACCGCCACAGCTCGGCCAGTTCCACCAGGAACTGCGCCGGGTCCCCCTGCCCCGACCCCAGGCTCATCCCGAAGTTCAGGGGCACCTGCCCAATCTCCAACCGGCTCTTCACCCGGGTGCTCCTCTCCCGGTCCTGCCGCAGCAGGACGCGAAACGAGAGCTCTCCGCCCCGCCAGAGCGGGGCGGCCTGAGTGAGAGCGCCCTTTACCCGGTATCCGGCAGCGCCATGGCCCACCTCCCGGCCAGGGCACCGGACCCGGGAAGCGGGGCCGCGGGAACTGCGGAGGCGCTGCCACACCTGCTGCCTTGCCTCCCAGCCCCAGGGCCGTGTACCGTCCACCTGTCGGAGTGGTGGGGTCCCGTCCTGGCTTGTGGTGAGCGTACGCCCCAGGCCAAAGGCGGGAACCCGCCGGTCTTCATGTTTTCTTAGGACATCCGGAACAACCCGCTGGGCCACGATGTTTAAACATCGCGGCCCAGCTGAGGGCAGGTTGGGCGGCGTTTGCCAGGCTGCGGCCCAGCAACGCCCTGAGGCGACCGGGCCAGGTGCCTCTCACCCTTTCAATGTTTGAGGTAATCCCGCCCTCCCGCGGGGGCTCTCCTTTCCCCTCTTGTGCCCGGAGCGGCGCGGACGTACTCTCGTTTCGGAGGCTGCCACTTGTCAGGTGGCAATACAGAGTGCCGAGGCTCGTTTGCGGCGCAGACTCGGCACTCCCTCGGCCTCCGAAAGGGGAAACCGAATGCCAATCTACCGCGTTGCACCCCGGTGCAGCGACGGGCCGGTGTTGCCGGAAGCGCCCCCCGCGGCGCGCCGGCACCGGCCCGTCGCCCTTCCTGCTGAGGGCGGGTGGCCCGGAGCGCTCCCGCGTCACCCCCGACTCGCCCCGCGCGGCGCCCAGGAGGGGTGAACATGGTTGACCTGCTGGGCGTCACCTACCTCACCCACACGGGCGTCCTGGTGGAAGACGCACCCATCACCGACCTGCACAGCGTCCCGGTGGACGCGCTGGCCCCCGTGCGGGTGCCGCGCAGCTACAAGGGGCAGCCGCACCTCGGGGGGCGCTACCTGTTCGCCGGCACCGGGGAGCACGTGCTGTTCGAGAGCCGCCTGGAGCAGGACGCGCTGCGCTTCCTCGACCACGGGCGCGCCGCCACCCACGTCGCCGCCCAGCCGCTGCTGCTCAAGTTCCGCGTCGAGGGGAAAAAGTTTGGCCACTACCCCGACTTTCTCGTCGACCGCCGCCCCGAGCGCCACCTGCTGCTCAACGTGCGCACCACCGCCTATCTGAACACCCTGAAGGCGCACCGGGCCTTCAGCGCGGCGCGCGCCCTGGCGGATGCCCTCGGGTGGGCCTACCAGACCTGGTCGGAGGCTCCCACCGCCCAGAACCTCAACCTCAGGTTCCTGGGCGGCTACCGGTTCCCCCCTTACGCCTTCGACGACCTCGCCCCGCGCCTGCTGCGCGCCTGCGACGGCCCCACCCGGCTGGGGGACCTCTGCGGGCGGGTGAGCCCCGAGGCGCTCGCGCGGCCGGTCGTGTTTCACCTGCTGTGGCGGCAGGACCTGCAGGCCGACCTCACCCGGCCGCTGAGCAACGCGACGCTGGTCCACCCGGCCAGGGAGAGCTGAACCATGGCCGGCACCCCCGCCGCCACCCGGCTCTCCATCGGCATGCGCGTGGAGCACCGCGGCGTCGCCTGGCAGGTCACCCACCTCGACGGCGTGGAGGTCCGCCTCCAGCACGTCTCCGGGCAGACCGAGACAATGGCCTTCCACCAGTTCGTGGACCTGCCCTTGGTGCGGCGTCTCGTCGAGGCCCGCAAGGAGAACGCGCCGCGCGCCCCCGAGCACCCCCTGGACATCGTCTTCACCTCCCTCGATCAGAAGTTGCAGGACGAGGCCCTGCGGCGCCTGGCCCACCTGCGTGAGGCGGTGACCGGATACCGCAGTGGCTTCCCCGACCAGGCGGAACCCCACGAGCCGCGCCCCGAGTACGACCCCGCGACCACCACACAGACCCAGCGCTTCGAGGCCAAGGCGAAGGAACTCACCTCCGCGGGGGTCAAGGTGACCCCAAGGACCCTGCGCTTCCAGCGCGACGAGTACGGGCGCCGCGGCCTGATGGCGCTGGTCGACGCCCGCAAGCTGCGCGGCACCCTGCCGTTCGGCCGGAACCCCACGCCCGTGGTCGAGGCGGCCCGCAAGGTCGTCGGAAAAGCCGGGGACGCTTCCACGGTGACGAAGAAGAAGCACATCGAGGACGTTCGCGATGAAGTGAAGGCGCTCCTCGCTGAGGGGAACCTGCTCTTCCAGGGCGAACTGCCGTCCTACTCCAGCCTGGCGCGGCTCCTCGACGCGCTGAGCCGCAACCAGTACACCTACAAGTCCGCCAAGTTGCGGCGGTCGATCGCGGGGCGGCCGCAGCGGATGTACCAGATGCTGACGCCCACCCGCGTCGGCGAGTACGTCGTTATCGACGCGAGCACCTACGACGTGCGGGGGTTCGACAGCATCACCGGCCGCCGCATCCGCCACAGGCTGGTCGTCGCCATCGATGTTTATTCCCGCTGCATCCTCGCCGCGCGGTTTTTCGAGAACGACCCCAAGGGCATCGACATCACCTTCCTGCTCTACGACCTGATCGCCCCCAAGCCCGCCCCGCCGGAGTGGCCCGAGACGGCGCTGTTGCCCTACATCGGCCTCCCTGAAGAGCTCATCGTCGTGATTCACGACTTGCCGGAGGGCACGCGCCTCAAGGCGATCCCCTTCGCGCAGCCCGACAATCTGGTCATCGACAATGGCAGGATTTTCATCAGCAAGGTGTTCGCGAGTGCCTGCGAGCGCCTCGGGATCAGCCTGATCATCGCCCGCCCGTACACCGGCAACGACAAAGCCCATGTCGAAAGGTTTTTCGAGACCGCCCGCGACGGCTTCTGCGTCTACCTGCCGGGCTACACCGGCAACAACGCCCTCAACAAGGGGCGCAACCCCGAGGAGGAGGCCTACTACTTTCGCCATGAGCTGGAAAACGAGTTCCACCTCTGGCTCGCGCGGGTCTACCACGTCCGCGCCCATTCCGAACTTCAGGCCCACGACGTGCCCGGCGCGCACGCGACCCCGCTGGAAACCTTCCGGGCGGGGATCAGCGCCTCGGGCTACCTGTACGTGCCCACCGACCCCAACCTGTACCAGGGGTTGCTCGAGACCCAGTGGCGCAAGATCCACGCCTACGGCGTCGACTACTACGGCATCCTCTACGACGCCCCGGAACTCGTGGCGCTGCGCAACCAGGACTGCCCCTACAGCGTGAAGGGCGGCCGCTGGCCCTTCCAAGTCGACAAGCGGGACCTGCGCTACCTGCACTTCCAGCACCCGGACAAAGGCTGGATCCGGCTCACCCGGCGCGACGCCCGCCACGCCGACGCTCCCTTCAGCAACGTTCACCTCGAGGTCGCGCGCCGCACCCTCATCCGGACGGGGGGCAACCCCCACAAACGCGAGGAGATGTCCCAGGCCCTCGACGAGCTGCTCTCCGAGGGGCGCGCCAGCGTCGCCGAGAACGCCGAGCAGCGCCGCCAGGAGGTTCGGGCCCTGCACGCGAGGGAGCAGGCCTACGAGGACCAGCTGCGGCTGGACGCCAGCGACGCCGCGACCCGCGGCATGGAAGTGCTGACCCCCACGCCCAGGCTCCCCGAGCGGCCGCTGGCGGTGCAGGTCGACGAGGAGGGCTTCGGCACCGTCGATGACCTCGAGCCGAACGTCGCCAACGTGTTTGCCCGGGGAACCACGTCCTACTGGGACCAGGAGGAGTGATCATGCCCCAGCTCGAACGGCCCACCGGCCCCGTCGCCCTGCGGGGCTACCGCGACCGGGACCGCATCCTCGACGTCCAGGGCTGGCGGCGGTTTGTGAACCGCCCGGTCCCCCCGCGCCCCGTGATGCCGAACCGGGAGACCTGGCGTGGCTGGAGTGAGGCCCAGCGGCAGGAGTTCAACCGGGCCCGGCACCTCTACCACGCGAACTTCCCGCCCATCGCCACCCCCGACCTGCAGGATTTTCACAACCAGATGCTGCTGCAGCTCTGGAAAAACATCGACGGGGACGACGGCACCCCGCCCGGCGGCCTGCTGGACGGCCCGAGGACGCTCGGCAAAACGACCATCCTCAAGTGGCTGGCCAGGCGGTTCGAGTTGGAATTCACCGAGCGGTACCCCGCCGAGGATCCCGCGCAGCAGCACCTGGTGATCCCGGTGGCCTACCTCGGCATGAGCGCCGGGGCCACACCCAAAGATCTCAGCCTGGGCCTCGCGCGCTTTTTCAACTTTCCCCTGCCCACCAACACCAAGGGCATCACCCGCGGGGACATCACGGCGGCGGTACTCGAGGCGATCGCCCTCCATCAAACGCAACTGCTGTGCGTGGACGACGCGCATTTCATCAACATGTACACCGATGCCGGACGGCTCGCGAACGACCATCTCAAGGAGATCACGGAGAAAAGCCGCTGCACGCTCATCTTCACCGGCATCGACTGTGAGGGCTCCGGCCTGCTGGCCGAGGGCCGGGGACCCGATGGGGCCCGCAAGAGCCAGCTCGGCGGCCGCCTCATCTACAAGGCGATCACCCCGATGACCCGGGACGGTGCCGCCTGGACGGGCGTTCTGGCCGACCTCGAGCGGACCCTGGTGCTCGCTGGCCTGCACCCCGGCACCCTGACGGACGGGCTGAGCGACTACCTGTATGACAGGACAAAGGGGTACATCGGCCCCCTGATGAACCTGGCCCGCAAGGCCACCCGGGTGAGCGTGGACACCGGGCTGGAGACCCTCACCGAGCCCCTGCTGGCGGGCATCCGGCTCGACCGCGCCTCGGAAATCCCTGATCAGCCCGAGCCCGCCAAAAAGCCCAGGAAGTCCAGAACGTCCGGGAGGACACGATGACCGGCCCGCTGCTCTCGCTGCCCCTGATTCCCCTGCCGCTGCGCCTCCCGCCCATCGAGGGCGAAGGTTTCCCGAGCTACCTCGACCGCATCGTCGCCCAACTGCCCCTGCCGGTCGCGCTCACGGTCCTGCTCTACCGCCTCGGGCTGCAGGAGAGCGAGCGGGGCGCGGAGGCCCGCGCCCACACCGGCGTTTCGCTCAGCGCGCAGCAGCTCCGAAATGCGGCGTTCACGCTGCGGCTGCCCGAGGAGCGCCTGCGGGCGATGCTTCTTACCCACTTCGACGGGGTCGCGGTGGACTTCCGCGGACTCGACCCGGACGATCCCGACAGCGCGCGGCGCGTCGGGCTGCGGGAGTGGGCGTACCTGGTGGGCTCGCACTACTGCCCGGCCTGCCTCGCCGAGGACCAGGCCTGGCGGCTGGCTTGGCGGCTGCCCTTCTCCTTCGCCTGCGTGCGCCACGGGGCGCTGCTGCGGGACACCTGCCCGCGCTGCGGGCGGCGCGCGGGAAACCTGCGCGAGGAGTACGGGGGTGGGCCAGCCTACGCCACGCAGAAGCGCCAGCCGGGCTTCTGCATGAACCCGCCCGCCACCGGGGAGGCGGGCGTCGGCCGCGGCGCCCGCTTCTGCGGCCAGGACCTCACGGCGGTGCCCGGGCTCAGCCTGCGGCGCGCGCCGCGGCTGCTGAAGACCCAGGCGCGGCTCGACGCGGCGCTGGAGGCCCGGCACGACCCGGTCTCCGGGTTGCCCGCGCTGGCCTTCTTCCAGGCGCTGCGCAGCCTCTGCGCGTTGCTGCTGTACGTGGCCGAACCCGGGGACCTCGGGCCGCTGCCGCCCAAGGTCCTCGACGCCTTCGGTCGCCACGTCGAGGAGCGGCAGCACCGGCTCGCGCAGCGCCAGAGCGAGCGCCGCCCGCAGGGGGGGCGCAGCGGCCCCCTGATGCGCTTCTACGGGGCGACCCCGACCAGCGCGGCGCTGATGGCGGCGCTGCTGCCCTGGGCCGCCGAGGCGCTCACGCCGGCGCAGCCGGGCACCCTGAACGTCCCCGAACTCGCCGAGCGGCTGCGCCCCCTGGTGGAGCGGTTGCGCGCCCGCGGGCAGGGCCACCTGCGGATGGTCGCCAAAGACTTCAACTTTCAGGGCCCGCTGCTGGACGCCTTTCACGCGGTGCTGTCGGGGCGCGCGGGCTTTGACCACCGGCTGGGCCTGCTGTCCCCCTACGCGCCCGCGCGCCGCGCGTACGACTTCACGGTCGACGACGTCCCGGCGCTGCTGTGGGAGGACGAGTTCCGGGCGCACTTCGCGCCGCTCTTCGAGGACTCCGACCTGGGGGAGAGGACGAGCCGGGCGGTCTGCAGCCTCGCCCTGGTGCGGCTGTCGGCGCTGCTGCCCTGGGAGGCGGCCTGCGCGGCGCTCGAGCTGCCTGCCACCTACGCCTGCGGGGCCTGCAACAAGGCGATGGGGGTCCTGAGCAGCGCCCAGACCGAGGAGGCGTTCGCGCGGGCGCTGCATGGGCTCGCCGCGCGCCTGGAGGCCCAGCCTGCCCGGGCCAACTACCGCGCGCGCCGGGAAGCCCTGCGGGACCTGCGGGCGGTTGCCGTCACCGCCCGGGAGCTCAGCCTCGCGGGCAGCTTCGTCAACCCCGGAAAGGCGGCCGCGCGGCACCAGCACTCGGCGGCCTTCGTCTGGGAGCAGATCACCGGCGGGGACTGGCGCGGCGCGCCGGCGATGCGGGAGCGGGAAAAGCGCACAGCGTCCGCTGGTGAGCTGTACGGGCGGTTCCTGGACGAGAAGCTCCCCGCGCTGCGCCCGTTCCTGCTCGAGCAGGCGGCGGCGCTGGCCGCCGGGGTCGACCCGGGCCACCCGCGGCTGACGAGGGGACTTGAGAGCTGAGCCGCCGGGAGCCAAGGAAAAAGAGGGCGACGCGCCGGTCAGCGCGTCGCCCCACCCTTTTGCCCTTGCCAGAGGCTCTCAGGCCCAGCTGTCTCAGGGGTTTGCCTTGGCGAAGTCCGCCGCGAAGGTGGTGATGACATCGTCGGCCGCCCCCAGAATCCGTTCTTTCCAGAACTCCGTGGTGAAGGCTCGCACGACCCCATAGTTAAAGTTGCTGTACACAGTGAAGTAGGTCAATTGCTTATTGTCGCTGCGCCTTAAGTCGAGCGACTGAACTTCGATCCGAACGACGAAGGGTCTCATGTTGTCAACCCCTTTTCCAATGTCGATGATAACCTTTGTCCAGCCGATTTGACCTGAAGGAAAAGGGTCACAGACGGGACTGAGTCGATAGGCAGCAAACTTCTCCTCGATCTTCTTGGTGATCAGATCTCGGTCTGGATAGGCTATGACGTCATCTTCCGAGAAGAAGACCATGGGTTCCATACACAGGGATACTCCATTCAGGGGACGGACATATGCCGGCAGGGAGGCCATGTCGACTTTCGCCGCCCCCGCCTGAGGCAGGCAAGCCAAGAGGGCGAGCATCGTTCGTTTTTTCATGGCTCCAGCATGGCAGTCGGTGGTTTTGCGCGCCGACTCTCTGCCGGTGAGCGTTGAGGTCAAGGGGTGCTCACCAGCGACGGCGTCGCCGCGACCCAACCCGGCCCTCGCTCCGGGCCAGATACCCCTTGTGTGGGTCCCATCGTGGCCCCAGGTGTTCTCACATAAACTCTTGGCTTATATCTGCATAAGGCCCTGGTCTTGATCTGCTACCAACGTAGTGTATGTTACCGTCATGTCTGCTGAGCCCGCCGACCCCATGGACACTCTGCGCCTGCTGGCGGCGGGACTGGTTCTCCAGCACCAGGCCTGCGCGCGCGGCGCGATTCTGGACGCCCGCGACGACCGCGGGCGCACTCTTACGCCGAAACTGCTGCTGCGGGCCCAGGCCCGGCTCTCACGGCTGCAGATCGCGTCGGGGAACCTCGCCCGCGCCGACAGCCTGCATCAGCTGGTCGTGGACTGCACCCGGCCGCTGGGGGACTGGGCCCCGGACGCGCTCCTGGACGGCCACGAGGACCTGGCCGAGCTGGTGCTGATCGACCCCGGGGTCCGCAGCCCCACCCCGGAGTGCGTGAGCCTCGGTCAGGAGGGGCAGAACCTCGCGGATCTCAAGGAAAACCTCTGGTTCGACAAGCTCAGGGAGACGCTGCGCGCCGTGCCCCTCGCCCAGAGCCGCGCCGACGCCTACACCCGGCTGCGGCGCTTCATCGTCGCCCATCCGGCTGCCACCCAGGCCGAACTCGACAGCCTGATCCGCGAGCTGGACGCCCTCACCCTGCTGCCGCTGCTGGGGCCGCTCGTCCATGAGATGTACCCCCCGCTGGCTGGCGGCTCGGAGGGACCCGTGGCCCGCTGCGGCCACTGCGGCAGCCTGGTCGAGACGGGCGATCCCCCGCACTGCACCTCGGCGCGCTGCCGCGAGGAGCACCCCGACGTGCACCTGCGCGACTGGGTCGACCCCGCCCAACTGCGGGTGCTGCGCGGCGAGCTGGTGCTGTACTGGGTGAATCCCGGGCGCGACGAGCTGCGGCTCTATCAGGCGCTGAAAGAGCACCGCGACGACGTCACGCTCTACCCCAACCAGGACGAGGTGGACCTCGGCCTGGGCGGGGAGCGCGAGATCGGCCTCGACCTCAAGGACTACGCCTCCATGCCCACCCTGGCGCGGCGCTTCCAGCGCGAGCTGGGCGACCTGGCCTTCTACCGCCGCGGCATCGTCGTGGTGACCGACCGCGGCACCCGGGTGCGCGGGGAGGCCCGCCGGGATCAGCTCCGGGAGAAGTTCGCGGAGCTGCGGATCCCGCTCGAGGTCATGACGGTCCACGACGTGTTGAGCACCTTCGGGAGGCCAGCATGACCGCCGATTGGACCGGCGCGGGCGAGATCCAGTGGGCCTGTCTGCTGATGGAACAGCTGGGCGAGGGCAGCCTGGCGGGCCTGCCGCTGCTGCTCAGCGGCTTCCGCTCGGTGGACACCCTGCCCGCGCTGCGCGGGCACGAGGCGGAGCTGCGCCGGCTGCGCGGGCTGGACCTGCTGCCGCGCATGCTCAGCCCCGAGTCGGTGCGCGCCGCCATGCAGAACGCCCGCCAGGCCGAGGAGCGTCAGGAGCTGGAGCTCGCCTACGAGCTTCACCCGGCCGACCTCACCTTCCGGCGCCGCGAGACCCACGCCCCCCTGCTCGCCCTGCAGCTGCAGGAGCTGCAGCGGCCCCAGGACGAGCCCCCGCACCGGCTGACCCTGGCCCCCGCCGACACCTCGCTGGTGGTCCGGCAGGGCCAGCAGGGCGAGATCCGGGTGCGCCTCCCCGCCGCCGAGCTGCCGCCCGCCCCCACCCCCCACACCCGTCGGGAGCGGACCGGGGCCCTGACCTTCACCCTCGACGACCTGGCGGCCACCGCGGCGGACATGGACCGGCGCGATGCCGCCGCCGAACGGCCCGACCGCGGCTGGGGCCGCACCATCGACGGGCTCAAGCTGCGGGTGCGCGGGGAGAAGGGCTTCGAGGACGGCCGCACCCTCGACCTGGAGGGTCTGCACCACCTGATCGGCCTTCCCGGGGCGGGCAAGACGACCCTCATCAACGTGCTGTGCGTCCACATGGCGCGCCGGGGGCAGCGGGTGGCGGTCTTCACCACCGCCATCGAGGTCGCCCGCCAGGGGCTGGAGATTCTCACCCGCTACCTCGACCCCGCCGAGGTCGCCCTGCTCGTCGGGCGCGGCCACGACACCCACGAGAGCCACGCCGACCGCATCGCCGGGGTCGTGGCGGCCGGGGACCCCTCCCTGGGCGGCTTCGGGCGCACCATCCCCGGCATGGACCGCTTCGCCCGCGGCTGCGCGCTGCGCGCCTACGCCACCACCGAGGAGGACGTCGTGTGGGAGGGGTGGGGCCCCGAGCAGCGCCCCCCCTGCGAGCAGGTGCTGCGCCGCGTGCCCCAGGAGGACGGCACCGTCCGGGAGCAGCGCCACCTCTGCCCGCTCTTCTCCCGCTGCGGCCGGGTGCACAACCATGCCCAGCTCGTCGAGGCCAAGGTCTGGCTGGGCCACGTGCTCAGCACGACCGCCCGGGTGCCCGCCCACCTCACGGACCGCAAGCTCAGCTACGCGGAGCTGCTGCCCGAGGTCATGGACCTGGTGATCGTCGACGAGGCCGACGAGGCCCAGGCGAACCTCGACGCCCAGTCGCTGGTGCGCACCCCCTTCCTGGGCAAGGACGGCCTGCACAAGGCGAACAGCGAGCTCGCCAGCGCCTACTACGCCCGCTCGCGCGGCCACAAGGCCACCTACCGCTACCTGCAGGCGGCCCACCGGCTGGACGCCCACCTGCGCGAATTCTCCGAGGTCATTCGCGACCCGCGCGCCGCCGAGTTTTCCGGCCAGCTGCTCACCAGCCGGGCGATCTTCGACGTGCTGGCCCGCCAGCATGGGCGGACGCTCACCAGCGAGGCGCGCGCCGCCCTCGCCCAGTTGTGGGACACCGCCGTCTACGACGTGCTGTTCGGCCGGGAGAACGCCGCGCTGCCCACCGCCCACCTCGCCCGCAACCTGGGCATCCCCGAGGCAGCCCTGCTGGGGGGGCAGCAGGCCCTGCGCGAGGCCTTCGACCAGTACCAGCGCAGCGAGGGCGACGAGGAAGCGGCGCTGGCCTCGCTGGAGCAGGCCACCCGGCTGCTGATGGGGATCGAGGTCGATGCCCGCGGGCGCTGGGCGCTGAACCTGCTGCTGCTGGTCTCGCTGCTCGTCACCGGGGTCCGGCGCCTGCGCGCCCTCGCTGCCGGCGTGGACCTGGCGTTCAAGCACACCTACCTGCCCGACCAGGGCAGCCAGGGGCTGGGGCGCTACTCGACGACCAGCCTGCTGGGCAACTTCGCGGCGATCAGCTTCCTGCGCGGTGAGTCCGACGACAACCAGGTGGAGATGATCGTCCAGGACCGCGTCTCGCGCCTGCTCCCCGAGCGGCTCAGCCGCGCCGGGCTGGGCGTGCTGATCACCAGCGCGACCTCCTTTCTCCCCGAGAGCACCAGCTACCACAGCACCACGCCCCCCGACTACCTGCTGCTGCCCATCCGCGAGGGGCGCGAGGGGAAGGTCACCCTGCGCTTCAGCTCGCAAAAGGACGCCTCCGGGCGCCCCATCCGGGTCAGCGGCGCCGGGGCGGACCGCGACGACCACCTGCGCGAGCTGGTGCGCGGGCTGGCCGGGCGCAGCAGCGCGGCGGGCGCCCTGTCCTCGCAGCTGGAGCGCGACCTCGCCCACGTGGCCGAGGAGCTCAGCCCCCCCGGGCGCCCCCGCAAGGCCGCGCTGGTGGTGAACAGCTACGAGCAGGTCGAGCAGGTCATGGACGCCCTGCGGCAGGTCAACCCGGCGCTGCATAGCCGCAGCGTCGGCCTGACCCGCGCGCGCGTCCCGGGGCGGCAGGACCTGGTGCTGCGCGCCGAGATCGAGGGCGCGGCCCGCCGCGACGACCTCTCGGTGCTCGTCTTCCCGATGGGAGCGCTCGGCCGCGGCGTGAACATGGTGCTGGGCGGGGAGGGCGAGACCCGCGACCTTGCCGCCATCGGCGTGATGTACTTCCTGGTGCGGCCCCACCCCACCGTGGGCGACACCACCCTGCTGCACTCGCTGGTGAACCGAGCGACCGAGGAGTTCGACAGCCTGCAACTGGACGGCGGCACCCTGGCGGACCTCGCGCGCCGCCACCGGCTGGAGCGGGCGAAGCTCTACCGCACCATCCGGCGGCTGCTGGAACGCCCCCAGCAGATGAGCCAGCTGCCCAAGGAGGCGCTGCGCGCCTTCACCGCCAACCTGATCGTGCCGGTCTGGCAGACCATCGGCCGCGCCATCCGCGGCGGGGCCGACGCGGAGATTCACTTCGTGGACGCGGCCTGGGCCCCCGAGAGCGCGGCGGGCGGGCTGGACCGCCCCACCACGAGTGTGCTGGCGGGCATGCAGCGCCTGCTGGCGGAGGGGGGCGCCGACCCGGACCCGCACAACCGCGAGGTGTTGCAGGCCCTCTACGGCTCGTTCGCCAGGGCGCTGTGCGGCATGCAGGGGCTGCTCACCCAGCCCACCGACCTGCTCGCGAACGCCTTCACGTCACCGGATGACGTCACCGGCCCCGACGATGGGGACTGGGACTGGCCGGACGACGCCTGACCCCCTTCACCCTTTCGCCCCTTTTCCCCCCAAGGAGCCCCATGACCCGACCCGGCACGCTGGCCCCCGCCCGCAAGGCGACCCGTCGCCCCCCGCCCGTCTTCGCGTTGCGCGAGCGCGACCCCGAGCCCACCCTCCCCCCCGAGCTGAAAGAGCGGCTCCTCGAGCTCGCCGGGCGGCTCACGGAGGGCCTCCCGATGGTCTTCGAGCTCGGCGAGACGCGGGCGGTGCCGGTAGAGCCCCACGTGGCCCTCGCCCTTCAGCTGGACGAGGGCTTCGGGCGGCTCCTGTCCACCGTGGAGCAGCAGCGCCAGGCCCGCCTGGGCAAGGAGCCCGGACGCCTGCCCACCACGATGCTGCGCCTGCTGCTCGAGTTGCAGGACCCGGGCACGCTGCGGACGGAGGTCAACCTCTGGCGCCTGACGCGCGCCCCCGTGCGCAGCCCGCTGCTGGTGACGACGACGCCCGCCCCGGAGGCGCTGACCCGCGCCCGGGCGGCCCTCGCCACCTGGCTGCTGAAGATGCCGGACCTCGACGAGGCCACGCGCCTCTCGGTCGCCGAGCGCCTGCCCACGGCGGTGCGCGCCCAGGAGGTGCGCTTCGACCCCCGGCACTGGCAGGGTGGCCCCTGGGGGCACCGGGACCTGGCGGACATGGCCGCCCGGGCGCTGGAGGGCGCCGAGCTGTTTCCGGGGCGCGGGGGGCTGCGCCGCATCGTCTCCAGGGAGATGGGGGGTGGCGTGGTCGAGCTGATGACCGACCCCTACCGGGCGGGGACGACGCGCGGCGAGCTCCCCACCTCCTACGTGGTGCGGCTCAAGACCAAGACCCACCTGGGGAATTCCGAGCCGCTGCTGGTGATGGAGCTGTCGCGGCGGCAGTGGACTGACAACGCGAGCACCTTCCACGGCAAGGTGACCCTCTACGCCCTGCCGGCGCGCACCGCCGCGGACCCGAACCCCAGCGTCGTCACCCTGCGGGTGGAGTACCGGCAGCACCTCAGCGGGGAGGCAGGCTTGGACTACCAGGCGCTGCGCCAGCGCTTTCCCAGCCTGCCCGAGGTCCCGCTGCAGGAGGGGCGCCTGCACCCCGAGCTGCTCGCCCACCCGGCCTGCCAGGTTCTCGCGGTGGCGCGGCAGGGCCGCGGGGCGCGGGGTGGGGCGACGGGCGCGCTGGAGGTCGACCGCCTGATCGCGTTCGCGGCGGCGAGCCTGCCCCTCGCCACCCGCGGCCTGCGCCCCTGGACCGGGCTGCGCGCGCTGCACGAGGAGGGGGCCAGGGAGAACGGGTCTCCCAGCGAACCCTTCCAGCAGCTGTTCGCGGAGTATCAGCCCACCGAGGCCCAGGTGGCGGCGGGCAAGGCGGACGCCGAAATCGAGAAGCGCCGGGAAGCAGCCCGGCAGTGGGCAACACGTGAGCGCGGCCGCATCGACCAGCACTACGGACACCCCTACCGCCTGCTGCTGCTGCACGCCCCGAACCAGGACCCGAGCGCGGCGAGGGCCGCGGGGATCCTGGAGCGCGTGCTGGAAAACCGCGTGGTCATCACCCGCCTTGCCATGCCGCCCCACACCTCGGGGCCGGTCGACAGCCTGCCCGGCAAGGGCCTGCCGCCCGCGGAGCGCGCCGAGGAGCGCCTGGCGGCCTGGAAGAAGTACCTCGACCACCTGGAGGGCACCTTCGATGGGGTGCTGCTGGTCGTGCCCCGCGGCGAGGGCGACAGCGCCAACGACCCGGTGAACAAGCGGGCCTCGAAGATCGCGCTGCTGCGCGGGCTGCGGGTCCACGCCCAGTACCTGCGGCCGATCGACCCCGAGGCGAGCGACGAGGCGACAGACTTCATCCGGCGCACCATTCGCGCGATGCAGGATCTCGCCTGGGAGCCGCTGGGCATGCTCGACCCGGTGGAGGACGACACCGGGGAGCTCGCCGGGGAGGGGGACGCGATCCACGCCGCGGTCACCGCGCTGACGGTGGTCACCGTGAACAGCACGCGGTCGCGCCGGAACGCGGCGACCACGGTGCCGGTGGCGCTGCGCCTCGACCTGCAGACCCAGCAGACCCAGGCCCAGCTGCTGCTGCCGGGCGGTGCGACCGGCTGGCTGTCCCTGCGGGAGGCGACGGTGCGGCTGCTGGGCGGGACGCGCAAGATGAGCCCGGGCGAGGCGGCCGACCGCCTGGCGGTGCAGACCTTTTTCCAGACGGTGCTGGACGAGACCCAGGCGCGCGCGCAGCCGGGCATCCCCGAGGTCGTGTTCATCGACGGCGACACGGTGAGCGGCTTCTGGCCGGGGCTCTACGACAAGCACCTGGATGTTCACGAGCTGTGCTTCGAGCCGGGGGACAGCAGTCGCCGCCGCATGCAGCGCAGCTGGGCAGCGCTGACGCTCATGCGCCTGCGCGCCCAGGACAAGGTGGGCAAGGTGCTGCGCCTGGGGCAGCAGGAGATCGAGGTGCTGGGGCAGCGCCTGCCCACCCCGCGCTGGGCGGAGAGCCAGTCCTACCTGGTCGCGCGCGGCGGCGCGGCCGGGGAGCTGGCAGGTACGACCTTCCTGAGCTTCGGCTCACACACCCACCAGGTGACCCGCGGCATGTCGGGGCATCTGGAGGTCGTCAAGGTGAGCGGGAAGGGGCGCCGCCTCCTGAAGCCCCACGTGAAGGGGTACGCCACCCCGGAGGCGCTGGAGGTCTCGGTCATCGCGCCGGGGAGCCTCAGCCTCGAGGGGGCGGTGCACCTGGTGTCGAAGCTGCGCCGGCGCTACGCCCACTACGACGGATGGACCAAGCTGCCCGCGCCGCTGTTCTTCAGCCACCTGGTGAAGGACTACGTCCCCGATTACGAGCTCGGGGACGAGGAGGACGAGGTGACCGAGCTGGGCACCGACTGAGGGAGCAGTTCTCACATCCCTTCACATGGATCTCGGCGCGCGGGACCTGGCGGCGCTGGGGGTCACGGTCAGACCTCAGCGGAGGGTCATGATCAAGTCAACCCCTCCGAGTCGGTCCGTCTTGTCCGCAACCAGGTGCGTCTGCATCTTCCTCTCAGACAGCCATGCGTGGCGCAATAGGCGCTTTTCGGGAGAAACGGTCCGCGGGGCGTTCACGGCCGTTACAAGGGGGCAGGAGCGAGCGCCGGTGCGAATCACCAGGCGGGCGTCCTCTGCCAGCAGACCTGCTTCTCGGCTGCCCTGGGAGCGCCACAGAAGGCGCGCATGTGCGGCCCGATCTGAAAAGTAGGAATGCTAGGCTATTCACACTTCCCCCTCATGGAGACGCGTGTGACGAACCCCGAGCAGATCATCCAGCAGCACCGTCAGAAAACAGAAGCGCACCGCCAGCAGGAACGCCAGGAGGCCGAGCGCTATGTCGGCGAGGTCTTCAGCGTCAGCTCCAGCGACTTCACCGTCCGGATGCACGACAAGTTCCGCCAGGACGTCAGCAGGCTCCCCAAGGGGCGCTCCTGATCCCCACCCCACACCGCGCTCCGCCCCGCTCCCCCCACCGAGGTAACGCATGACCCGAGGCAGCCAGATTCTCCGCGAGAACCATGAAGAAGCCGCTCGTCAGGAGCAGGAAGCACGTGAACTCGCCCGCCGCCGCTCGGCGGCGCAGCTGATGGGCGCGCTGATCCAGCCGGAGCGCTACGTGGGCGAGGTCTTCACCGTCGGCTTTAGCGCGTTCACGGTGCAGGTGCACGACCACTTCCGCCGCGAGGTGCAGGGCATCCCCCAGGGGGCCTTCCTGATCGCCACCTGCATCGACCCCGGGTGCAGCGAACTCGACCCCGACGGGGAGGGGACCGAGATCGTCCTGCTGCGGGTGATCGAGCCGCGCACCCTGCCGCGTGAGGGCGAACGCGAGGACCAGCGCACCGAGGCAATCGAGCGCGCCATGCGCGACGAGCGCCCGTGGGAAGACCAGGTCGACAAGTACACCCGTAACAAGCTGTCGTACAGCGGCCTGACCTGCCGGGTGCTCGGCACCGTCTACCTTGAGCCGGACCCCGACCACCCGGAACAGCTGCGCAAGCGCCTGGGCACCGACATCGACAACTTCTATTCGGGCCGCGGCATGAAGGTCTACAAGCCTTCAGGCGCGGCGCTCGCGGCCCTGGTGAACTACTCCGACCCCGACGTCAAGAGTGACCACCCGCTGGGCGGCCGACTGGTCAACATCGCGGCGATCCGCTACGCCAGCACTCGGCGCTCGCAGAGCAGCGACGCGGTCGACGTCACCATCACCCCCGCCGACCTGATCGGCCAGAAGACCGCGCTGTTCGGCATGACCCGCAGCGGCAAGTCCAACACCACCAAGGTGATCGCCCAGGCGATCTACGAGCTGCGGCGCGACGCGGTGCCGCTCAACCCCAGCGACACGCCTGAGCAAGCCGAGCGGCGCGCGCGCAGCAACCGCATCGGGCAGCTGATCTTCGATCCACAGGGCGAGTACGCCAACGAGAACGTTCAGGACGGCGGCACCGACAACCCCAACGCGCTGAAGAACATCTACACCCACTTCCCGAACCTGACCCGCGAGAGCGAGCTCGCGACCTACGGTTTGAAGCCGCACCCGCGCGATCCGCACCGCGAGCTCCTGAAGATCAATTTCTACGGTGAACCGCTGCATGCGGCGCAATTGAGACAACTCGAAAGCGCCAGCCAGGGTCACGGTGAAGCCAATCTCGACGCGGCCACCGCCGCCTTCCTCACCAACATCCACACGCTGCTGCTCGGCAAGCAGCTGTTCGACGAGGCGCTGGCTGGCTCGGACTCACAGTACATCCGCAACTTCCTCGCGGCCGACTTGAGCCTCCCGGACTTCAGCACCTTCCCGGATCAGGAGGCCTACGGGCAGGCCGTGCGCTACAACCGCAACCTGCTGGTCTACCGGGCGCTGCTGCACGGGGGTGGGCTGCGAGCACCATTCGCGCCGGACATCACCAACCTCTTCAACGCGCAGCTGCGGGAGACCCTACGCACGCCCCCCGCCGAGGGAACTGGGACGCGCAGAAACGCCCGCAGCGACCGCGACGCCAGCCTGCAAAACGAGTTCTCCACTGCCGCGGACCTGTTGGAGCAGGCGCAGGTCAGCTGGGACGACGTCATCACCATCTGCAAGGCCCTGGCCAAGCTGATTGGCCGCCCTGAGTTCGACGCATTCGACGCCGCGTACCGCCGAGGACACAACGGCCGCTCGTGGGCCGACGCCACCTTCAGAAATCTGATCGGCATGTTCGCGTGGTCCAACGGCCCCAAGCTCGCGGCGCGGGTTCGGGAGAACCACGAGGCCGGGCTCACCGAGGACTACGCCGAGACGATCTACCAGGACCTGCTCAACGGCAAGATGGTGATCATCGACCAGTCGCTCGGTGGCGCTGGCCCGAACCAAGTGGTTGCCAACAAGATCATCGAGAAGATCCTCCAGCGCCACGTCGAGGTCTTCGGCATGGGGGAAAGCCCCCACCCGATCCTCGTCTACGTCGAGGAGGCGCACAACCTGCTGCCCAAGCGCTCCGCCGACGGCGAGGTCAACATCTGGGCCCGGCTCGCCAAGGAAGGGGCCAAGCTCAACCTCGGCCTGGTGTACGCCACCCAGGAGGTCAGCGCGCTGCAGAGCAACATCCTGAAAAACACCTCCAACTGGTTCATCGCGCACCTCAACAACACCGAGGAAGTGCGAGAGGTGAGCAAGTACTACGACTTCGAGGATTTCGCCGAGTCGATCCAGCGTGCGCCCAACCGCGGCTTTATCCGCATGCGCACCCGCACCAACGTGTTCACCATCCCGGTGCAGGTGCGCAAGTTCGACCTCTCGACCAGCGCCCTGCCGGCCAGCACCGTGCCCGTCCACGGAGGCAACGACTGATGCCCCACGAGGGTGAACGCGGCGGCGTCACCGGGAGCCTGCGCCGGCTGCTGGACAGCCCTGAGGCCCATGCGATGCGCGCCGAGATGCACATCGAGACCCCCACCGCGACCGGCGCGCCGCCTCCGACCCTGCGCGTGCCCCGGCCCGACCCCGAGGCGCTGCCGCACCTGGTCATCGCCATCGACGGCTCCGAGGGCCACATCCCGCTTGAGGGCGGCTTTCCCGGCGCCGAGGCGGCGGTCGTGACCATCGCCGCGGTGTTCATCGACCTGCGCAAGCTCCGCGACGTCGAGGACCGGGGCATTCCCGATCCCCGGCGCTTCAAGGACCTGCACGGCACCGAAGGCATCGAATTGCTGCTGCCGTCGACCAACCTCGTCCTGGGCGACGACCCCGACGCCCGCAGCAGCTTCCGCCGCAAGGTCTACGAAGTTCTTGGATCGCGGCGCGTGTTCGACGACGGCGAGACCCTGCTCGAGACGTACGAGACGCTGCTGTCGCTGCGAGAGGGGCGTAGCGACAAACTCCCCGGCTGCCCGCTGATGGATCTGTGCCCCCACGAGGAGGCCCGCTACCACTCCCACGCCGCCATCGGCGCGTGCCAGTGCGGCGAGCACCCCACCTACTCGACCGATGCCCTGCGCATCTACGAAGCCTTCACAGACGTTGCCACCAACCAGACCGCCGTCACCGAGACGCGCAGCGCCATCGAACACCTCGTGCTCGTGAACATCATGCGCTACTTCGAACGCCACGCCCTGTGGAGCTCGATGCGCACCGTGGCCGTGGTGATGGACGGCCCGCTGGCGGTCAGCGGCCACCCGGCGTGGCTGGCGATCAGCATCAAGAGCGAGCTCGCGCGCCTCGCGGAGCTGTGCCAGGAACGCACCGGAACCGTTCCGACGGTCTTCGGCATCGAGAAGACCGGCATGTTCCAGGATCACCTGCTCCGCCTGGCGCACCCGGTTCCTGAGGCCGGCACACCGGGGGAGATGCCCGATCCCCGCACCGTGCGGCGCACCAGCCTGATCAACCCCGGCGAGGTGCTGCTCGTCAACGACGCGTACGTCAAGAAGAACATCATCTTTAAACACGAGGTGGGGCCGGGGCCTTTCAAGCCCTACGGCTCAACCAGCCATTACGGCCGCAAGGCGCTGTACCACACCACCGGCGGCGCGCTGATCACCCTGATGCCAGCCTTCTTGCGCCCTGGCGACGACGCGACGCTCAGCGAGGCCCGGGTGGAGCAGTTCCCCAACCTGCCGGTGATCCTGTCGCTGCTCGACGCCTTGGTCTCCGACCGCTACCCCAACGCGACCATCCCTCTGGTGGTCGCCCACGCCGAGGCCGCCATCCCGGCCCACGCCAACGCCGGGGTACTGCGGCGGTTTCTGCGTGGCGAAGAACCTGCAGGCGTGGAACGATGAACACGATGTACGAACCTGCCCCCAAGGCCAACACCGCCTCCGCTGCATCAAGCTGGATGCGCCTGGGACCGTGGTACGCCATGTTCCCGCTGGAGTTTGCCTACGAGATGATCCAGCGCTACACCGACCCCGGTGACGGCGTCCTCGATCCGTTTATGGGCCGCGGCACCACCCTCGCGGCCGCTCAGGCGCTGGGCCGCGGTGGACTGGGGAGCGAGATCAACCCGGTCGCGTGGGTCTACGCCGCGACCAAGCTGCACCCGGCACCGAAGCAGGCTGTGCTGCAGCGCCTCCAAGCCTTGTTCAACATCAGCGCCGCGCTGCCCGCCGGAACGCTGCCAGACGCCCCGGACCCGCTGCCCGAGTTTTTCGAGTGGGCCTTTCACCACGACGTGCTCCGCTTCCTCACCGTGGCGCGCCGCGAGCTCGACTGGCGGGCCAACGTCGTCGATCGCACCCTGATGGCGCTGCTGCTCGTCGATCTGCACGGCAACGCCGAGGTCTCGCTGTCCAACCAGATGCGTCAGACCAAGAGCATGGGACCTGACTACGCCGTCGCGTGGTGGAAGGAGCGCGGCCTGCGCCCCCAACCCAAGGACATCCAAACGATGCTGCGCGGCAAGATCGAGCGGCGTTACAGATACGGTGTGATGCCACCCCAGCCGATCCGCACGCTACTGGGCGACTCCACCCAGACCCTCAAGCAGCTTCGCCCGCGCGTAACCACGCCGCGCTATCGCCTGCTGCTCACCTCACCGCCTTACTTCGGGCTGGTCAACTACAACCGTGACCAGTGGATCCGCCGCTGGCTGCTCGGCGGGCCGTGGTCGAACTCCACCCGCGGCTCGCACAAGCATGAACGCGACTTCGCCAATGCGGACGACTACCGTCAGCTGCTGACCGACATCTTCACGGTGTCGCGCCGGCTGCTCACTGACGACGCGACCATTGTGGTCCGCACCGACGCCCGCCCCTTCACCCTGCAGACCACCCGCGAGGTGTTGCAGTCGGTCTACCCGGAGTGGACGTTGCAGGAGTGCGCTCAGCCCTTCGGCGTGCGCACCCAGACCCACCTGTTCGGCGACAACACCGGCAAGCCGGGGGAGACCGACCTGATCTTCACGCGCTCCCGCCTGGCCTCGTCCCGAGCCCCAGCCGCCGCTGCACCTCGTCGGGCAGCGCCAGTGGCACCGTGAACGGCTGCGACCTACTCACGTTTACGACGGCGGCCTCGCCCAGGTAGACGTACAGCCCCGAGACCTTCTGCTCGACGAAGAAGCGAGGGCTATCCAGCTTCGCAAGGGTGATGAGCACGTCGTTCAAGACGCATCCCTTTCAGCAGCCCAGCTCCCCCAGCCACTCCAGCGTCGTGGGTAGGTCGCTGGCTTTTCCTTTGATGACCCACGTTTCCCCGTTGACCAGGGCGCGGGTCAGCACCCGGTTCTCGCGCGCCGCTGGCTCCGCGGGCAGGCGATGCACCGGCACGGCGACGGTGGGGTCGAGGACGAGGTTGGTGTTCGTTCGGGTCTCGGCCATGGCAGACCTCCTAGATAGCGCGCTCCCCGGGCCCCACGCCAGCTGGCTCAGCGCCCCGGCCAGCCTGCGGCCCCACCAGCAGGCTGCGCGCCGCCCCATGCAGGCCCCGCCCCAGCCGGTGCCCCAGCATCCCCTCGCTCATCCGCTCGTCGAGGCACACGCGCGCCAGGCGGCGGCACCCGCGGGCCCGGGGCGTACTCCTCAGCTCCTGTTGAACTGCCACGAGAGCGTGAACACGCCGTTGTAGGGCAGCGTGCGCTCGAGGCTGTCGATGAAGGCTCCGGTCAGCCAGTGGCCCAGCCGTTCGCGGTCCAGGCCGCGCGTGAGGACCAACACCGGCCCGAAGTAGTCCTCGGCGCCCTTGTCCCCCGGCCAGAACGTCGTCCAGAAGCGTTGCCGCGCCTCGGCCTCGCTGACGGCCACCGTGACCAGCACCTGAATCAGCCGGCCCTCGCCGGTCGCGTAATGATCCAGGTGCAGGGTGTAGATCACCCACTCGTTCATCCCGGTTGCTCCTCCCCCCTGGCGGGCAGGACGCCGCGCCCCAGGCCGCGTAAATCGGTCATCCGCCACCTTCCCCCAGCGGCCCGGGGCAGATCCACCGGAAGCCCGGGTCGCGCTGCGCCTCCCGCAGCCGCCAGCCCAGCAGCGCCCGCAGCAGGCCCTCGGCGGGCGGCTCGCGCTCGTCGGTCCACAGGCGCAGCAGCGGCAATCCGGCCACGCGCAGGATGCGATTTTTGCGGGCGTCCCGCTCGCGCTGCGGGCTTTCCCGGTGCTGCGGGCCGTCCAGTTCCAGGGCGAGCAGCGGCGCGGCGGTCAGGTGGTCCTCGACGAGCAGGTCGAGGTGCGCGCTGCCGTGCGCGAGAAAGGACTGGTCCGCCTCGTCGAGCAGCGAGTTCATCACCTGCACGTCCAGCACCCGGCGCAGCGGCACCCGCGCCGCCACCGGGTGCGGAAAGAACGCCTCCCGACACAGCCGGGCGAGCACGCGCTCCCCCACGGAAAGCGCGGGGGTCCGCAGCCGCTGCGGGGAGGCCACGAGTAGCCGCGCGCCCACCACGCCGCGCAGGTCCCGCCGGACCCGCTCGCGAAGGTCCTCCGGCAGCGCCCACCCCGTGGAGACGGGCCGCACCAGCCCCAGGGCCGCCAGGCCCCGGAGCTGCCCCCGGAGAGCCTCCGGCGTCACGCCCAGGGCCCCCGCCAGGGTCGCCTCGTCCGCGGCCCCATCCTGGGCTTCCAGGACGAGCAGGAGACGCCGCTCGGCGGGGGGAGTTCCCCGTAACGCACCGCGGGGTGAACCGCGGGCGGGACGTCCGACCGGGGCAGCGCCGTCATGCCCCCTCCTGGTTCCCCTCGGGGGCGCTGCGGCGCGAGCGTCCGGTGCCGATGTGCCCGACCAGGCAGCCCTGGACCTTGACCTCCTCGGCTGGAAAGGTCATGGGCGCGTAGGCGGGGTTCTCGCTGAGCAGGGTGACCGTGCCGTTGTCGCGTCCCCAACGCTTGAGGGTGGCGGTGCCCTCGCCGGGGACGAACACCAGGGCGATCTCGCCGCTGTGGGGTTCCTCGGCCTGGGGCCGGATCGCCACCAGGTCCCCGGGGTAGATGCCCACGCCGATCATGGAGTCGCCGCGCACCTTGAGCAGGAAGTCGCCCTCGTGCAGGTCGAGCACGTCCTGCAGCCGCGCCGCGTAGCCCTCGATGCGCTCCTCGGCCAGCCCCGGCTCGCCCGCCGCCACCTCGCCCACGATGGGAAAGGAGAGCAGCCCAGAGTCCTCGGAAAGGCCCAGCAGCGCTCGGCCAGCTTCGGTGAGCTGAACCACGGCGGTAAAGCGTTCCCCAGCCTGGTAACGCACCATGCCCTGGTCGCGCAGCGCGAGCAGGTGGTTGCGGGTGTTCTGGCGCGAGTGCCCCAGCACCTGTGCCAGCCGCAGCGTCGTGATCGCCACGCCCTGCGCCTCCAATTGGGCAACCTGTTCGAGGACGTCCCGTTGCCGGGCGGTCAGGGGCTCCTGCGAGGGCTCAGTCATCTTGTCACCTGGCAAGAGTGTGCCAGGGGCGCGGCGATAAAGCAAGAGGTGCCTGAAGTAGACAAACGCCGCTTCGAGAAGGAAGGCGGTCGTCACCCAAAGTCGGCCAGTGCATAACGAAGAGGAAGCCTATGCAAGTTCTGAAAGTGGCAAACTACCCTGCACATCTGGGCCTGTATTCATCTTTGCCACCAGAAGATCCACCTCGTGCTTATCGCGCCGAGGTGGCAATTTACAAAGCATTCCTACAGACATGGTGTAGGTTGACGGTTTAACTAAACAATCTTGCCTTGTATTTGAACAGTCTACGCCGTTTAGGGCCTGGGGTTGCGGGGCAAAAACAGCGTGCTAAGCGCATAAAAAGGGGAACGATATGGCTAGATATCGTCCCCGTCACAGTCTAGGCCGTCGTGCGGCCATCCGCCACTTCTATCGCTGGACCCGGAGGC
Organism: Deinococcus aestuarii; assembly: GCF_018863415.1. Lineage (NCBI taxonomy): Bacteria > Thermotogati > Deinococcota > Deinococci > Deinococcales > Deinococcaceae > Deinococcus > Deinococcus aestuarii. The sequence goes on from NZ_JAHKSN010000002.1 coordinate 167,897, forward strand.
ACTTCAGCACACGGTCCACCTGCGTACACCAGAAGATCACAGACGCCTGGCTGATCGCGTTGCTGCTGAGCCGCTTCGTGTTCAAGGTGCCACACGCTTCAATCTGGTGGAGCTTGCTCCGGGAAGACCGCAAGGGTCTTCCCTCCTACACCCAGGCGTACACGCGGAGCGTGCGACTCCTTACCCGTCTCGAAGCTCTGGTGACGACGGCTGAACAGTTGGCCGAGGTCATTATCGACTCCATGCCGCTCCCGATTTGTCGTCCCAAACGCACGAAACGCTGCGCGTTTCCGGGCGCACGGTGGGGGTACGGAACTCAGGGCGACTTCTACGGCTACAAGTTGCACGCGTGGGTGACTGCGAGCGGTAAGATTGTCCACTACGCCCTGCGGCCCGCCAACCTTCACGACCTGACCGTCGGCTTTGAGCTGAATCAAAGATGGCCGGAGTTCGGCGGCCCCAAGGTCATCGGGGACAAGGGCTATGCCGCTCTGGGCTTCGTGTTCCCGCCCAAAAAGAACACCCGCTATGACACGGGGTGGCGGGACTCCCGCCACCCCAAACTCCGCAAACGCATCGAGACGGTCTTCTCCCAACTGGTTGCGGGGCAGATTCGCTCCGTTCAAGCCAAAACGCTCGCAGGGTTGCGGCTCCGCGTCGTCCTGGCCGTTCTTGCCCATCACCTCACCAGGCCCTAAACGGCGTGTTTCATAGCCCCAAACGCAGACAACGCGTGGGATACCGTTCTGGACGTGCTCCAACCCTGCTTTATCCCACGCATCCCACCTTTCCCACTCTTTCCTCGGTACAGGAGAGGACCAGACGTCCGCAGTCCAGTCCGACCTGCTTCGCGTGACCCTTGGGAGCCCTTAAATCGTTATGGACACGTTTTGGACACGCGAGGCCTTGAGAGGGTCAGCAGCTCACAGCACCAAAGAAGAAACCTCGTCTCAGACGAGGTTTCCTTGGTGGGTCGCCCGGGACTCGAACCCGGAACCCGCTGATTAAAAGTCAGCTGCTCTACCGATTGAGCTAACGACCCTGACTTGCAGTTGCCTGCTTTCTGGCTCCTGCGGCGTGCACGGGCGCTCTGCCGCAGGGCTGAATCATAGGGCGGGCCCCCACCAGCGTCAAGGCGGGGGGCCGAGGGCGGCTGATCCTCAGGTCCGCCAGGTCTTCCCGTGCAGGATGAGGTTGATCGTCGCCACGCTCACCCCGTACTCACGGGCAGGGCGGGCCCCGTTTTCGGAGCGTCCTTCAAAACGGCGTCGGCGAGGTCGCCGCTGCCGTGCGTCACCGTCACGGCGTGGGGCGGGTGTCCCACGCGCAGGACGGCGGATCACCCTCCGCGGCGCCTCCAGCAGCGGCCAGGAGACGTCACCGGGCCACCCGTCCGGCGGGGACGAAACTGCGGGGAGAGGTCGAGATGGCCCGCGAGGCGACCTGGACCCCGTGTTGCAGCGCTGTGCACAGGTTCTGGCCCGCCAGGCGCGGCTGAAGGTAGGCAGCGTTGAAGGTGTCGTCCGCGCCGACCGTATCGATCACGCGCACCGTCGGCGCGGGAACGTGGCACTCCTTGTTCCCGCAGGCCCCCAGCTTCACCACGGCGGTGCCCCCGGGGGGCAGGAGACCGACCAGTGCGCGAACCGCCCGCCGGGGGTCGGGCTCGCCGGCGAGGCTGCGGGCTTCCAGCTCATTGATCAGCAGGTGCGTCACGTGGGGCAGCCAGGAGATCATCTCGGCCCGGACCTCCTCCGTAAACCCCCCTCCGGCCAGCCGGGATCGAGCGCGACCTCGCTGCCATGCCCGGTCAGCTCACGCAGGAGAGCCGGGTAGTCCCGGCGCAGGCCTGGGGTCAGGAACCCCCCGGCGAGCAGGACCGGGGACGCGGACGGCACCGACGCCCGCAGGTCCGACCAGCCGAGGTGCCCCAGGTGGGTGATGAAGGAGCGCTCGCCGCCCGGGTGGGTGACGGCCACCGTGACGGAAGTCGGTTCAGGAACCGGATGCCACACGCCGGTCAGGTCCCCGCCGACCGTGCTGATCAGGCAGGCCCAGGACCCCCAGGGCCGCGAGAGCGACGGCGGCATTGCCCGCGTTGCCGCCCACCCGCCAGACACCCCGCTCGGTGCCCTCCGACGGCCAGGCGCCCAGCGGTCCCAGGATCAGGTCGACGTTGACATTGCCCAGGACGACGAGTTCTCTCACAACAGGACCCCGGCGGGGAGGGGCAGCTCCTAACCAGGTCCCTCCGGGGGGCGGTGGGACTGGGCGTGCGCGCGCTGACCGGGCTGAAGGTCCCGGCTTCCCGCAGGGGTGGACACTGGGTCTCGTCGGCTAGGGGGGAGGGCCGCACCCTAGCCCTTCATCCCCGTGAGCACGATTCCCTCGATGATCTGCCGCTGGAAGAAGGCAAACACCAGCAGCACCGGGATCACCGCCAGGCTGCTCGCCGCCATGATCAGCCCCCACTGGGTGCCCGCCTCCCCGTTGAAGAGCGCCGTGCCGACCGGCAGGGTGCGAAACTGGGGCTGCTGAATGACGATCAGCGGCCACAGGAAGGCGTTCCAGTTGCCCAGGAACGTGAAGATGGCGAGGCTCGCCAGCGCCGGGCGCACCAGGGGCAGGGCCACCCGCCAGAAGATGCCGAACTCGTGCATCCCGTCGATGCGGGCCGCCTCCAGCAGGTCGTCGGGGAGGCTCTCGAAAAACTGCCGCATCAGAAAGACCCCGAAGGCGCTGATCAGCCCTGGGAACATGATCGAGAAGTACGCGCCGGGCACCGACCGCGTGAGCCCCAGGTCGCTGACCCCCACGAACCAGGGGATGACGAGCATCTCGGTGGGGATCATCAGCGTGGAGAGGATCAGGATGAAGATCAGACTCTTGCCGGGAAAGTCGAACTTGGCGAGCGTGTACCCGACCAGCGAGTCGAAGAACAGCACGCTGAGGGTCGTCACCGTGGCGACGAGCAGGCTGTTGCCGAACCACTGGAGAAACCTCGTCTCGGTGAGCACCTGCCGGTAGTTGTCCAGGGTGGGGTCGGCGGGGAGGAAGGCCAGGTTGAACAGCTCCTGAAAGCTTTTGAGGCTGGTGAGCAGCATCCAGGCGAAGGGGAAGAGGGTGAGGATTACCCCCACGGTGAGGATCAGGTAGGCGAGCAGGGTGCGGGCATCCGTCCGCCTGCGCCCGGCGGGCAGGGGCGCGGTGACCGTCACGCGTCGTACCTCCGGGTCAGGAAGCGCAACTGCAACAGGGTGATCAGGAGGATGATCAGGAAGAGCACCACCGTCACCGCCGAGGCGTAGCCCATCTGGTAACGCCCGAAGGCGAGCTGGTAGATGTACAGGGCGACCGTCATCGTGCTGCCCAGCGGCCCGCCCTGGTCGGTGAAGTTGAGGTTCACCACCTGGGTGAACAGTTGCAGGTAGGCGATGGTCCCCGTCACCACGCTGAAGACGATGGTGGGGTTCAGCAGGGGCAGGGTGATCTTCCGGAACGCCTGCCCCCCGCTGGCCCCGTCGATCTCCGCCGCCTCGTAATACACGCGGGGAATGGCGGCGAGCCCCGCGAGGAACAGCACGACCTGAAAGCCCAGGTTCTGCCACACGACCAGCGCGGCGGTGGTGGGCAGCGCCTGCCCCGGCGAGGTCAGGAAGGGCTGTGCGGGCAGGTGCAGCCAGGTGAGGAAGGTGTTCACCGGCCCAAACTGCGGGCTGAACACCCACTGCCACACCCAGGCCGCCGCGACGATGGGCGTGACGTACGGCGCGAAGTACAGCGCCCGGTACAGGCCCCGCAGCGCCCGCACCCGCCCCAGCAGCAGGGCGATGCCCAGGCCCAGGGCGACCTGCACGGGCACGCCGATCAGGGTGTAGAGCGCGGTGTTGCGCAGGGCCTGGCCGAACCGCCCGTCCTCCAGCAGGGTGCGGTAGTTCTCCAGGCCCACGAAGGGCTGCTGCTCCCGGAGGATGTTCCAGTCGAAGAGGCTCAGGCGCAGGGACATCAGGGTCGGGATGAAGCGCACCACTAGGAAGAACAGCAGCGGCACCAGCAGGAAGGTGTAGGCGGTGCGGATCTGGTGGCGGCGCAGGCTGCCCGTGCGGGAGGGGGAACGGGCCGCCGTCCGCCCCCCCCGCAACTTACTTGTAGTAGCCATTCAGGATCTTCTGCTCGTCCGCCGCCGCCCGCTTCACGGCGCTGGCGGGGGTCGCGCCCTGCAAGATCACCGTATTGATCGCGTCCACCCAGGCCTTGCGCTGCCCGGCCTCGTCCACGAAGAGGGTCGAGTGCGCGAAGGGCAGGGCCTGCACGAAGGGGCCGTAGACGGGATCGCGCCGGAGCTGCTGGTCGTTCGACAGCTTCCGGCTCGCGGGAATCTCCCCGACCGACTGGAGCCAGGTGCGCTGGGTGTCCTCGCTGGTGAGGAACTTCAGGAACTTGACCGAGGCCGCCAGCTTGTCGCCCCGGGCGTTCTTGGTGATGCCGTTCACCCAGTAGGAGCCGAAGTTGCTGCGGACGTTGTTCCCCTTGAGGACCGGCAGCGGCACGACCCCCCAGTTGAACTTGGCCCCCTTCTGGATGGTGCTCACCGCGAAGGAGCCGTCTATGATCATGCCCACCTTTCCGGCGATGAAGGCGTCGCGGTACGAGTTGTTGCCCGGGAAGAAGTTGGGCGTGCCGAGCTTGTACTTCGTGAAGAGGTCGGTGTAAAAGCTCATGGCCTTCTGGCCCGCGTCGCTGTCGTAGGCGACCTGCCTGCCGTCCTTGCTGAAGGGCGAGCCGCCGAACTGCCGCACGAGGACCTCGCGGACCACGTGGTAATCCTGCCCGTCGGGCTGGATGCCGAAGCCCAACGTGGTGAAGCGGGGCGGCGCCCCCTTGACCACCTTCTGCGCGGCGGCGATGAAGTCCTCCCAGGTGCGGGGGGGCGTCAGGACCCCGGACTGCCTCAGCAGGTCCTTGTTGTAGAACACCGCCAGGGTGCGCACCGACGTGGGCAGGGCGTAATACTGCCCGCCGATCTTGCTCGTCTGCACCATCGGCACAAAGGTCTTGTCCACCTGGGCCACCGGGAAGTCCCGCGCGGGCAGCGGCTGGAGGTACCCGCTGTCCACGTACTGGGGCAGCCACCCGTAGAAGAGGTTCACCACGTCGGGACCCTGACCGGCGGGCACGCTGGAGGCGACCTTCTGGTTGTAGGCGTCGTAGGGGAAGGTCTCCTGCCGGATCTTGATGTCCGGGTTCTGCGCCTCGAACTTCGCGATGAGTTTGTTCATCGTGTCCACCTTGCTGGCGAAGTCGTACTGCCAGTAGGTGAGGGTGACGGGCGCGGCGGCGGCGGTGGGGACGGCGGCGAGGGTGAGGGCCAGGGTCAGGAACTTGCGCATGGGGGGCTCCTTGGGGGAAAAAAGGCTTACTTGCCGAGGGTCACGCGGGGCCACAGGTAGGGCAGGGCCTGCTTGCCGCCCCAGGAGAACGCCGCCCAGGCCAGCCCGCTCTGGCTGATGTTGGCGCCGACCCGGGCGTCCGCCTGGTCGCCGTCGTACAGGACGAGGTTCAGGCCCAGGGGAACGCCCGGCTGCGGCTTGGAAGGCATGGTGGCCCAGGGAATCCGAAACTCGATGCTGTAGCCGCCCTCCGTCTTCCGGGACGCCACCTGCATACCGGGGGCCGTCTCCTCCATCACGCCCTGGTTGGCGTCCGCGTCCCGGAAGCCCCGCGCGCCGAAGCCCGCCGTGGTGCAGGGGAACGCGGCGGCCTGCAAGGTGGTGGAGGTGTCGCGGCTCTGCCCGCCCGGGTCGACGGTGATCCCGATGGCGTCCGAGCGCAGTTGCGCCTTCACGTCGTCGGGGGCGATGTTGCAGGCGACGAGCTCGTCTTTGACGTTCAGGCCGACGTACAGGTACCCGTCGTCGTAGCCGAGCCGGAAGGCGGCGCTCGCGTCGGCGTCCGAGTCGGGTTTGGCGCGCCACCACAGGTCGGCGGGGCCGAAGCTGCCCTCCGCCCCGGCGGCGAGGTCCCCCAGGTCCCCGTCGATGCGGGGCGGCGTGGCGAGGCGGGGAATGGTCAGGCTGGGCAGCACGAACGCGTTCGCGGTGTCGGTGAAGCCGCCCGCCGTGACGCTGACGGGCAGTTGGGCGCTCTGCCGTCCAGCGGGCAGGGCGGCCGGGGTCGCCTGAAGCTGAACGGTGACGGCGGCGGTCTCCCCCGGGTTCACCCGGTACTCGGGCTGGCCGACCAGGGTCACGCCGTCCGGCAACTTCAGGTCGAGCGTGCCGCTGGCGACCGCCGCGCCGCGGTTCGTCACGTTCACGGTCACGGCGGTGGGCTGGCCCAGCACCAGGGGCAGGCGGGTGGGGAGGGTGCCGATCACCCAGTCGGTGCCGGTCTGGCGCGCGAAAGCCTGGTAGCCCGCCACGTCGAAGGTGGGGGCGAAGGTCGCCACGACGGGCGGGACGGGCCGCACGAAGGTGACGTTCCGCCCGGAGACGGCCTGCCCCGCCTGGGTGGCCGTGTACCGGACGGTGAGGCGGGTCCGCTCGGCCCTGGCGTCCTCGGGGGCCGTGACGCGCAGGGTGAAGGCCGCGCTCTCCCCGGGGGCGAGGGTGCGCGCGCCCGGCACGCCGGTGACGCGCCAGCCCCCCGGCGCGTCCAGGGCCAGCCGGACGCCGGTCATGGGCTGGGCGGTGGCGTTCGTCAGCGTGACCTGGACGGGTGCCGCCTGGCCCAGGCCGATGTCGTAGCTCGCGGGCCGGGCCTGGAGCCGCACGCCCAGGGGCGCGCCCACGCCGGGGGTCAGGGCTCCGGTCAGCAGGGAGGTTTCCTGCTCGGGGACCGGCACGCGGGAACCCACCAGCATGAAGCTCTCGGGGTTCGCGGCCTTCGCGGGCAGGGTGTTCGTGGCGTCCCAGCCCTGCGAGCGGTAGTTGAACTGCGCGACGCTCCTCAGGTCGGCGTAGCGGACGCGGGCGGTGCGGGACACCTCGTCGGTGGGGATCTTCACCGTGGCGTCCTCGGCGCTGTTCGGGTAGTAGTACAGCTTCAGGGGGGTGAAGGGTTGCAGGCCTTCCCTGAGCTGCTCGGGGCAGGACGCGGCGTCCCCCGCACGGGTGTAGGCGAGGGTGGCGGCGCGCGCGGCCATCTGGTGCTGCCCGTGGGTGCCCGGCCCCGGCCACATGGTGACGATCACCTCGGGGCGGCGCACCCGCACCAGGCGCACCACGTCGCACACGAAGGCCTGACCGCCCCACATCCGCTCGGTCTCCTCGGCGGAGAGGGTGAAGTAGAAGTCCCGCAGCCCCAGGAAGTGCGGGGAGGTGACGCCCACCATGCCCAGAGAGCGGCGCTCCTCCTCCTCGCGGATCAGGCCGAGCGCCCGGCCCGTCTCGCGCCCGGTGGCGTTGCCGCCCCCCTCCCCGCCCGTGAGGGTGACGACCGTGGCCCGGTGGCCGCCGTCGAGCACGTAGCGGGCCAGCGTGGCCGTCACGCCGCCGTCGTCGTCCGGGTGGGCGCCGATGAACATCAGGTCCACGTCCATCAGGTCGAGGCCGCTCACCGTGCCGCCGTAGCTGCCCGGCCCCACCTGGGCGGCGGCCCCGCAGGCGAGCGCGGCGAGAAGGATGGCTCCCAGGCGTTTTACCATGCTGTTCCTCCCTCCAGACGCGTCCGGGCGTCTGCGAAGCGTTGCCGGGCGTGCCCGTGGTCGAGGGTGTCTGCCTCCAGCCGCGCGCGGGCGGCGGCGAGCGCCTCACGCATGACGGCGGGCGCGGGCCCCCCGAAGGTGGTGCGGCGGGCGATAAAGGCGGCGGGGTCGAGCGCGGCGGTGAGGTCACCGGCGGGCAGGGCCACGCCCAGGCCTTCCAGGTCGTGCCGGGTGAGAGAGGCGAGCGTGCGGCCTTCGGCGTGGAGCTCCTTGAGCAGTGCCCGGACCGATCCGTGCGCCTCCCGGAAGCCGCAGCCCTGGTGGCGCACGATGGCGTCGGCCAGCTCGGTGACGACCGACTCGCCGCACTCGGCCTCCCGGCGCCAGGCCTCGCGGCCAATCCGCGGGTTGGTCAGGGCGACCGTGAGCAGCTCCACGCCCTCCCGGAACTCCTGCCACATGCTGTGCAAGGAGGGCTGCATGTCGGGCCCGGGGTCGTTGATGTCCCCGAAGGGCACGTTGTGTGCGCTGAGAATGACGCTCTGGGTCATGCCGATCGCCTTGCTGAACTTCGTGCGGGCGTGCTCCAGCGCGACCGGGTTGCGCTTTTGCGGCATGACGCTGCTGCCCTGCACCAGGCCGTCTTCGAGCGTGAGCAGGCCCCGCGAGGCCCACAGCAGCAGGTCGTGCACGGCGCGGGAGAGGGTGGTCGCCGCCACCGTGACCGTGGTCGCCAGGTCCACCTGCCAGTCGCTGGCGCTCACGGCGTCGTAGGTGTTCTCGACCGGGCGGTCGAAGGCGAGCAGCTCCGCCGTCCGCCCGCGGTCGATGGGAAAGCTGGTCCCGGCCAGGGCGACCGCCCCCATCGGGCTGAGGTTCACGTGCCCGAGCGCCGCGAACATCCGCCGGGTGTCGCGCGACAAGACGTTTTCCAAACCGGCCAGGTAATGCGCCAGGGTGGTGGGCTGGGCGGGCTGGTGGTGGGTGTAGGCGACCATCACCGTGTCCACCTCGCGCCCGGCGAGGTCGAGCAGGGTGCGGCGCAGGGCCAGCAGGCGCCGGGTGGCCCGCAACAGGCGCTCGCGGGCGCTGAGACGGTAGACCGTCATGTCGAGGTCGTTGCGGGAGAGCGCGGTGCGCACCGCGCCCGCCGCCTCCGGGTCCTCGCCCGCCAGGCGGCGGTCCACCATGAAGAACACGTCCTCGACCTGCGGGTCGTAGGGCGGGAAGGGCTCGCGGCGCACGGCCCGCAGTAAGGCCGCGGCCCGGCCCGCGTGGGGCACGCCCCGGGTGTCCAGCATCAGGGCGTGGGCCGTGAGGGCGTCGAAGAGGTGGGGCAGCAGGTGCTCGCGGGCGTAGGCGTAGTCGGGCTGCAAGACGGTGCGGAGGTAGGTGTCATGCCACATGGGAGCGGGCTTCCTTCCCGTGCAGGGCGTCTTCCAGCAGGCGCTGTCGGCCCCACTGCCGGGCCAGCAGCGCCGCGCCCCGCAGCGGCATACCGGCCGCGTCCTGCGGCAGGGACAGCGCCACGCCCGGGAGCAGTTCCCGCAGCCGCGCGGCGAGGGTCGGGGCCTGGTCACCGATCAGGATCAGGCGCTCCAGGTCCAGGGCGGTGGACAGCCCCGCCAGGGCGTAGGCGGCGGCCTCGGTGCGCTCGGCCACCGGCAGCCGCTCGATGCACCTCGCGCCCTGCGCGGTGGGCCAGGGGGCCTGACCCAGCTCGCCGGCCCGGCCCTGCGGTCCGCGGTAGAGCTGGCCCTGCAACAGCAGCCCGACCCCCAGCCCGCTGGGCCGCTCGATCACCGTCGCCAGCGTCGAGCCATGCGCGGCCAGGGCCAGCGCCACCAGGTTCGCGTCGTTCTCGAAGCGGAGCTCGAGCCTCAGCTCCCGGGCGGCGGCGAGCACGGGCGAGGCGTCAAAGGACTCCAGCGCATTGGGTTCGCCCACGCGACCCCGGGCGTCTACCGGCGCCGGGACACCCAGCACGACCGTGCCCAGCGGCCCGAAGGGCGCCCGCGCGTGCACCTCGCGCAGCAGGGCGGCGGCGGCTTCCACCACGCCGCCTGGAGCGCTGGCCCGCCGGTAGGCCTGCTCGTGCCCGCCCGCCAGGGGCACCGCGTGTCCCTGCAAGCCGTGGGGTTGCAGGTCCAGGCCCAGCGCCGTGCCCACCGCCGGGCTGAGGCGGACGCCCTGGGGAACACGCCCGCTGCCGCCGGCCGGCTGGGCCCACAACTGCACCAACCCGCCTTCGAGCAGTTCCCGGACGACGGCGTTGACCGTGACCTTGGAGAGCCCGAGTTGCCCGGCCAGTTGCGGCCGCGTCAGTCCCTGGGTGTCGAGCAGCGCCCGCAACACCTGCTGCCGGTTGAGCCGTCGAAGGGTCTGTGGTTGCCCCATCCTCACCCCATTCGGAAACTTTCCTTACGAATTGGAGGCAGCCTAGCGCTCAGGGCGCGCCCCTGCAACTCCTGCCCATCCCCCCGCGAGGAGAGGAACGGCACGTGCCCAGGTGCCCCATTTCGGCCGAGCGGCCCCGCAGTTCGCCAGTGGTGTTCGGAGACCCCGCCGCTTGGTCGGCGGATAGAGGGGCGGGCAAGGGCACAGAAGGCCGAGGCCGTGTGGGGATGGAGGCCGGCGAGGGAGGTCTTTCGGGGGCCAAGAGGAGCGGACCGGCGTCAGCAGGTCGCCCGCCGACCCGGCTGATGTGGCGCCGCTCCAAGTCGCCGTGGACGTCGCGTACGGCGCCGTTCCCGACTCTCCGTGGTCAGCGGGCCCGCGGACAGGGAGTTTCCGGCGCCGTCGTCAACGCGCCCGCCTCAGCGTCCCCGGTTCGGCGGCATGGGGGGCAGCTTGGGCGGCTTCATGCCCCCGGGCAGGCCCTTGCCGCCCTGCCCGCCGAGGCGCTGGAACATCTTCATCATGTCCTTCATCTGCTCGTGCATCTTCAGGAGGCGGTTGATGTCCTGCACCGTGTGGCCGCTCCCCGCCGCGATGCGCTTGCGGCGGCGCCCGTCGATGATCTTGGGGTTGCGGCGCTCCTTGGCCGTCATCGAGGAGATCATCGCGTCGATGCGCTGAATCTGCCCCTCGTCCACGTTGAAGCCTTCGGGCAGCGCGCGGCTCATGCCGGGGATCAGCTTGATCAGGTCGCCCAGCGGCCCCATCTTGCGAATCTGGCGAAGCTGCGTGAGGAGGTCTTCGAGGTCGAAGTCGCCCGGCTTCTTGACCTCCATCGCCTTGAGGTCGGCCTGCTGGGCGCGCTCGATCAGCCCCAGCACGTCGCCCATGCCCAGGATGCGCCCCGCCACCCGGTCGGGGTAGAAAGGCTCCAGCCCCGTCAGCTTCTCGCTCGTGCCCGCGAAGTAGATCGGCTTGCCCGTCACGCTGCGGGCAGACAGGGCCGCCCCGCCGCGCGCGTCGCCGTCCATCTTCGTCATGATCAGGCCCGAGAGGTGCACCCGCTCGTCGAAGGTGCGGGCCACGTTCAGCGCCTCCTGCCCGGTCATCGCGTCCACCACGAGCAGCGTCTCGGTGGGCGCCAACTCGGACTGGAGGGCGGCGAGCTGGTCCATCAGCGCCTCGTCGATCTGGAGGCGGCCCGCCGTGTCCACGATCACGAGGTCGCGGTAGTCGGTTCGCAGGAACTCGTCGAGGCGGCGCCGCGTCTCCTGCGGCGTCTCGCCGTCTTGCACCTTGAGGACCGGCACGCCGACCTGCTTGGAGAGCACCTCGAGCTGGTCGCGGGCGGCGGGGCGCTGGGTGTCGGCGGCGACGAGGAGGACGCGGCGGCCCTTGCCCTTGTAGAAGGCGGCGAGCTTGCCCGCGCTGGTCGTCTTGCCCGCGCCCTGAAGGCCCACCATGAACCAGACGTTGCCGTCGGTCTTGAGGGTGGGCTGGGCCGCCTGCCCGCCGAGCGTCTCGATCAGTTCGTCGTGGACGAGCTTCACGACCGTCTGCCCGGCGGTGAGAGACCCGGTGACCTCCTGCCCGACGGCCTTTTCGCTCACCTTGCCGACGAATTCTTTGGCGACGTTGAAGTTCACGTCCGCCTCAAGCAGGGCCATGCGAATCTCGCGCATGGCGGCCTTGACCTGTTCGCCGGTGAGTTTGCTCTCCCGTCCTACGCGGTCGAGGATGTCCTGCAACTTGTTCCCGAGCGCCTCAAACATAGGGGGAGGCTAGCACGGGGGCTTGATGGGCTTGGTATAGCTTGCACGGATGGATTTGCTCCTGATCCGCCACGCCCAATCCTTGAATAATCACCTGACGGGAGCCCTGGATTATGCGGCAAGGCGGCAGGCAGACCCACCACTGACGGAGCTGGGGCAACGGCAGGCTTCACGGCTGGCGAGTTGGGCCACCACCGACCCCTTCTCCCAACGCATCACGCATCTTTACACGAGCCTCATGACCCGTGCCGTGCAGACGGCTGCGCCGCTCGCCCAGGCGCTCGGATTAAACGTTCACGGCCTCGTCGAGGCCTACGAGTGCGGTGGGCTGAGCAGCGGCCCGGACGGAGGCTTCACACCCGTTACGGGCCGCGATCACGGCTCGCTCCTGACGGACTGCCCGGTCCTCCTGTGGCCGGAGGAGATTCACGGTCAGGCCTGGGGGGGTGGATGCGAACCCTGGGACCATGCGGGCTTCGCCAAAAGGGCGGCGAGCGTGGGTCGTCACCTGCGTAAGGCTGCCGATGAAGCCGATGTAGTCGCCCTGATCACCCATCACGATTTCGCGCAGCACCTGATCGCGGAGCTGCTGGGCCTCCCTGCGCTGCCTGGCAAGGCGCTGACGTTCCGGCTGAACAACACCGCGACGGCATATCTCGAACTGAACGCTGATTCAGGCGCCCGAGTGGTGCACTGGATCAACCGCACCTGTCACCTGACGCCGGATCATCTGACGCTTTGACCCTGCCCCTCCGCCCCGCTGCCACCTAACGCCCGTTAGCCTCCCCGCGCTAGACTCCCCGCATGAACAAAGCCGTGATCGTCTCGGCGTCGCGCACGCCGACGGGGAAGTTTCTGGGGGCTCTGGCCGACGTGACCGCCGTCGAACTCGGCACGACCACCCTGCGGGAGACCCTGCGCCGCTCGGGGATTCCCGCCGAACTCGTCGAGGAAGTCATCCTGGGGCAGGTCGTGCAGGCGGGGAGCGGGCAGAACCCGGCGCGGCAGGCGGGGCTGAGGGCGGGCCTGTCCAACGAGGTCGGCGCCCTGACGGTGAACAAGGTGTGCGGCTCGGGGCTGAAGGCCGTCATCCTGGCGGCGCAGGCGATCCGGGCAGGGGACCAGACCGTCGTGCTGGCGGGCGGCATGGAGAGCATGAGCAACGCCCCACACCTCCTCCCGCAGGCGAGGAAGGGCTACCGGCTGGGGCACGCGCAGGTCCTCGACGCCAACACGCACGACGGCCTGTGGTGCTCCATCAACGACGAGGGCATGGGGCTGACCGGCGAGCGGGTGGCCGAAAAATACGAGATCGGGCGGGAGGCGCAAGACGCCTACGCGACCCAGAGCCACCAGCGGGCCGTCGCCGCGACCGAGGGCGGACGCTTCCGGGACGAGATCGCGCCCGTGACGGTCAAGGGCCGCAAGGGTGACGTGATCGTGGACACCGACGAGGGGCCGCGTGCCGACACCAGCCCAGAGACCTTGGGCAGGCTCAAGCCCGCCTTCAAGAAAGACGGCACGGTCACGGCAGGCAACGCACCGGGCCTGAACGACGGCGCCTCCAGCCTGCTCCTGATGTCCGAGGAAGCGGCGCAGGCGCACGGGCTCACGCCGATGGCCGAGATCACCTCCTACGCGACGGGCGGCCTCGCCCCCGAGTGGGTGATGATGACGCCCGTTCCCGCCACGAAGAAGCTGCTGGAAAAGAGCGGCATGGGCGTGGACGACGTGGACCTCTGGGAGCTGAACGAGGCCTTCAGCGTCCAGAGCCTCGCCGTGCAGCGTGAGCTGGGGCTGGACCCCGAGCGGGTGAACGTGAACGGCGGCGCAGTGGCGCTGGGGCATCCCATCGGCGCGAGCGGCGCGCGCATCCTCGTCACCCTGCTCCACGCCCTCCGACAGCAGGACAAGGAGACGGGCGTGGCGACCCTGTGCATGGGCGGCGGCAACGGGTTGGCCCTCAGCGTCAAGCGGCTAAGCTGAGGCCCATGACGCAGACGCCGACCCTGTGGGTCATCCAGAGCCGTTACCTCAAGAGCGGGGACGACCTCGCCGCCGTCACGCCCCGGCACCGGGAGTGGCTGGACCAGCACTACCGCTCGGGTCTCTTCCTCGTGTCGGGCCGCAAGGTGGACGGCACGGGCGGCGTGCTGCTCGCTCAGGCTGAGAGCCAGGCGCGGTTGGAGGAGGTCTTCCGGGACGACCCCTTCGTGCTCGAGGGCTGCTCGGAGTACACCTACACGCCTTTCACGCCCGTCAAGCGAGGCCGCGCGCTGACGCTTGAGGGCGTGCCGCTGGTGGAGTGAAGGCGAAAGGAACGCCGGACCTACGTTTGAAGGGGTTCCGGCTGTGGGTTCATGGCCGTGAGTTCCCAGACGCACAGGATTACTGGACGGGTAATTGGTTGGTCATTTCTGCTGAATTGCACTCTGGGCATGGTCGGGCATGGGTGGAGCGTTCGGCCTGCTTAATGACTGCCGACCTTGCCCACTTTCTCAATAGAGTTGACCAAGAGGATAAGGACGGCGGCCCGTCACGCTGGGAATTGACTCTGGAAAACCCTTTGGAGCCAGAAGTGGCCTGTGCATTCGCCAGGACAGACGCGGGCTTACGAGCTATTCTCACATTGACTGCCAACCCTACACATGAGCTGCATCGCGCTTGTTTGAACGTGTCGGAAACCGAGTGGCAGGATTTCAAGGCTCAACTACATGTTCTAGTTGAGCGTTATCCGGTCAGAGCCATTCCTGAAGAAATGCAAGGAGAACAACTGTGAACTTCGGAGTCATCGGAGCAGGTCAGATGGGCGGCGGCATCGCGCAGGTCGCCGCGCAGAGTGGCTTTAGCGTGGTCGTGCAGGACGTGAAGGACGAGTTTCTGGCACGCGGGCGGGCGACCATCGAGAAGAGCCTCGCCAAGCTGCACGAGAAGGGCAGGCTGACGGGCACGCCCCAGGAGGTGCTGGGCCGCCTCACCTTCACCACGAACCTTCAGGACTTCGCGGACTGCGACCTCGTGGTGGAAGCCATCGTGGAGAACGAGGCGGTCAAGGCGCAGCTTTTCCGGCAACTGGGCGAGATCGTCCAGCCGGAGGGCATCCTGGCGAGCAACACGTCCTCCATCCCGATCACCAGCCTCGCCACGGCGAGCGGGCGGCCCGAGCGGTTTATCGGGATGCACTTCATGAACCCGGTGCCACTGATGGGGCTTGTGGAGGTCATTCGCGGTTACTCCACCAGCGACGAGACGGCGCAGAAGGTGACCGAGGCGGCGCGGCAGATGGGCAAGACGCCCGTGGAGTGCAATGACTACCCCGGCTTCGTCTCCAACCGCATCCTGATGCCCATGCTGAACGAGGCCATCCAGTGCGTGATGGAGGGCGTGGCCGAGCCGGAAGCCATCGACCAGATCATGAAACTCGGCATGAACCACCCGATGGGGCCGCTGACGCTGGCCGACTTCATCGGGCTCGACACTTGCCTCGCCATCATGGAGGTGCTGCATCAGGGGCTGGGGGACGACAAGTACCGGCCCTCTCCCCTGCTCAGGAAGATGGTGCAGGCGGGGCTGCTCGGGCGCAAGAGCGGGCGGGGCTTTTACACGTATTGACCCCCAGGGAAGGAGCGGGGCGGGCGCTATTCACGGCCCGCCTCGTCCCTATTCACCGGCCCCGCGAGAAATACTCCGCGTTGGGCATGAACCCCAGGGCGCTGCTCACCCGGTTGGTCAGGTTGAACATGCCGATCACCTGCACGAGTTCCATGATCTGGTGGTCGTCCAGGCCGACGGCACGCAACGGCGTCAGGTCGGCTTCCGTCACCTCGGCGGGGCGCAGGGTCAGGTTCTCGGCGTACTCGGCCAGCGTCCGCTCGCGCTCGGTCAGCTCGGCCTGGCGCCAGTTCACGGCCACGGCGTCGGCCTTCTGGGCATCCCCGCTGAACTCGCGCAGGGCCGCCCTGTGGGAGACCTCGCAGTAGAGGCAGCGGTTGGCCGCGCTGACCACGACGGCCACGAGTTCGCGCTCGACATTGCTGAGAAAACCCTCCTTGTTGAGGAGGAGATTGAAGTAGTTCCACCACGCCAGGAACTGCTCGCCGTTCACCGCCTGCGCCCGGAACACGTTGGGCACGAAGCCGATGTTGGCCTCGGCCTTGGCCCAGAGCCTGCCCACCGCCTCGGGGACCTGTGACTCGTCGGGAATGGGGAGGAAGGAGAGGCGTGGGGCCGTCTTCGGGTCGCTCGTCCGGGTCATGGGGGCAGCTTACTTCGCACTTGCCCCACGCGGGCGGCGCAAGTGCGTGCACAGGAAGCAGGGCGAACGGGTAGATTCAGGTATGGACGACCCGCGACCGAACAGGAGTCTGGCGACGCCGCGCGGGTGGACGCCACCGCGCCGCCCCGACCGGGTCGTCGGCCCGCTGCCCCCGAACGTGGTGCTCTACACCTGGAACCTCCTGCTGTCCCAGGGCGTGGGTCTGGAGGCGCTGAGCGCCTACGCGATGACGGCGGAGGGCCGTACGGTCTACTTTGCGGGGCCACCCCGCCGGGAGGGACCGCAGGGGCTGAGCGTGCGGCACGGCCGGGTGAGCCTCGACGGCACCGACGAGCGCGGCGAGCGCGTCCTCCTGCGCCACCTTCTCCCCGCGTCGGTGGACGTGTACCTGTTCGTCTCGGGAGAGTAGGCCGGGCTGCGAGCGAAACAGAAGGAAAAGGCGCCCGGGCAAAAGCTCAGGCGCCTTTTCCTTCTTGCTCGGCTGATCGGGCAGGAGAACTCCGTCCGGTTCGGACAGGCAGGGGCTTCGAGGCTCTCCCCCACCGTGGAGACACGTTCAGGCCACGGGACTCAACCCGCCCACATGCTGCGGGCGCCGTCCGCCTCGCTGGTCTTCTTCTCGACCCCCTGGGCCGTCGCCCCACCCAGAATCAGCACTGCGCAGAGCATAAACAGGAACTTTTTCATCGTTCACCTCCCCAGGTGTTAGATAGTTGGCATTTTGCCGGGGACCCGGCGGGGCTAGGACCGCAACTCTGCTCCCGCAGCTTCACCCGAGCTTTACCCCTTTCTAATTTTAGGCACACAGCCTCAGCTTTCCTTGGGTGGGGAGGGGAGGAGATTTGACCCGGGCAGGCCGGTGCGCCGGAACCTCCCGCGGGCCGGGCCCGTATCTGCTCGGTATGAGTCTCGCCTTCCTCGTCTTCCTGCTCGCCTGGATCATCGGCATGATCGGGACCTTCGTGCCCGCCGTGCCCGCCACGGTCATCATCTTTGCCGGAACGGTCGCGGCGACCTTCATCGACGGGTTTCAGGTGTGGCCCGACCTGCCCTTCTTGCTCACCTTCGCGGTGATCACCTTCCTGATCAGCATGATCGACAACGTGGCGAGCGCGTGGGGAGCGCGGCGCTACGGGGGAAGCAAGCAGGCGGGGTGGGGGGCGCTGATCGGCGGCGTGGTGGGCATCTTCTTGCCGTTCGGGCTGATCGTCGGGCCGCTCGCGGGGGCGCTGATCGCCGAGCTGTTCGTGGTCCGCAAACCCGTTCTGGAGGCGATCCGCGCCGCCTGGGGCACGTTGATCGGCCTGATGACGGGCCTGGTCGCCAAGCTCGCGCTGCACCTGCTGATCGGCCTCTACGAACTGTGGCGGTTGTGGGACCCGGGCCGGAGCCTCTTCGGGTGAGGGGGAGGCCGGTTCTAGAACAGGCCCGCGACGAGCGGCCCGAAGCCGATCAGCGTGAGGATCAGCACGGGCACGAGCGGGGTCAGCGTGCCGAGGAGCGCGCGGCGTGGGCTGCCCGTCAGCTCCCGGAAGCCGCGGTAGGCGAGGACGAACTGCGCCAGCGTGGCGAGCAGGGTCAGCACGACGGCCACGCGGGAAAGCCCCGACTGGCCGACAGCTCGCAGGGCCGCCCGCTGCACGTCGAGGGCGTCGGCCCCGGCAGCGGGGGCGGGCAACTCCGGACCGGGCAGCACGAGCGACAAGACGATCAGCAGCAGGTACAGGGGCGGCAACAGGGCGAAGGTGGCGCCGTACACCTCCGCCGCGCGGCCCTCCCGTCCGGCGCCCAGGAACCCCAGGCCCGCCAGCAGCCCGTACCCGAAGACCGTGAGGAAGAGGTTGCCGAAGACGTTCGTGGCATGGACGAGAAGGCCCCCGCCGCTCCCCCCGAGGCCGACCGTGGACCGCACGAGCAGCGCGTACACCCCCCCCGCCAGCACGGCGGCCAGCCCCACCGGGGCGACGTACCGCCACGCCCGGGGCTCGCTCGCGGCCAGCCTCCGAAAAAAGGCGCCCGGTCCGGCCAGCAGCTCGGCGGGGAGCGGCGCTTCGGTCGGCGGGGGTGGGGGGGGAGGACGGTCACGGCGGGCCATACCGGGTCACTGTAGCCGGATGGGGCGGCGCGCGGTTAGTGCCCCGCCCACCCCCGCCACACCAGCCACGCGGCCAGGGCGTAGAGGCCGAGCATGAGGACCAGGCCCCACCCGCTGCGGGCCAGCCGGGCGGGCTGCGCGGCGGCCCTCGCGCGGGCATCCGCGAGGACCTCTGTCGGGATCAGCCGCAGGGCCAGCCACAGCCCGGCGGGCACGATGATCAGGTCGTCGAGTTGCCCGAGAACCGGGATGGGGTCGGGGATCAGGTCGATGGGGCTCAGGGCGTAGGCGAGCACGAGCAGGGCGAGCGCGCGGGCGGGCCAGGGGGTGCGGGGGTCGCGGGCGGCGAGGCTCAGGGCGAGGAGGTCGGCCCCGAGGCGACGGGCGAGGGCACGCAGGCGGGCGAGCATGGACGACGCTACCGCAGGATGCCGCGCACGTCCGTGAGCGCCTGCTGTACGGCGGGCAGGGTGAGGGACGCCGCGACCACGCCGAAGAGCACGACGGCGACGTAGGCGCCGCTCAGCCAGGGGCCGGGGGCAGAGCGTTCCCGGGGGTCGGGCCTCGGCGTGAGCCACAGGTGCAGCACGGCGAGCACGGCGAGGCCGAACAGCCCCGCGAGGGCGGCCAGCGGCACGGCGACGCCCGGGTTCCTCAGCATCTCCGAGGCCTGCCCGGTGTCGCCGAGGTCACGGCCCGCCAGCAGCGCCCCCGCCACGACCGCCACGGTGTTGTTCAGCGCGTGGACGATCACCGCGTTCCACAGGCTGCCGGTGTGCTGGGTCACGCGGGCCAGCGCGTAGGCGAGGGGCAGGATGCCCGCCACGCTCGCCGGGACCCCGTGCGCCACCGCGAAGGCGAAGGAACTCGCCAGCGCCGCGACCGTGAAGCCCGCCGCCCGCTCGTGCCCGCGCATCATCAGGCCCCGGAAGGCGACCTCCTCCGCGAAGGGGACGAGCAGCCCCGCCGCGAGGAGCAGCGCCCACAGGTCCGCGCCCTGGCTCAGGAACTGCGGAATGGCGTCGGCCCCCTGCGGCCACAGCGCCACGAACACCAGCGCGAAGGCCCGCGAGGCCAAAAACGCCACCACGAAGACGGCGACGGCGAGCCCCCACGAGGGCGGCGTGCGCCAGCGCGGGTCGCGCACCAGGGCCCCCAGGGCGGGCCGGAAGGCGACCAGCCCCACCAGCGCCGTCGCCACGAAGGCCCCCAGCAGCGCCGTCCCCAGGGGCACCCGGGCCGCGATGAGCAGCGCGGAGACGACATTCTGGACGATCAAAAGCGTCAGCGCCGCGCGGTTGCCGTCCACGGCGCGCACGCCCCGCACGGGCGCGACGGGAACCGGGTCGGGGCTGGGAGAGGTGGGCACGTCCGGGGCCGTCATGGCGGTCAGCCTAGCGCGGGGCGAAGGGGAGGGACCTCATTCGGAAGGAGGAAGGAGGGTGAGATGGGGACGGTCCGTCTTGAGCCGTCAGCCAGGGGCCGGAGCCTCGTTGGTGACCCGGTACCCTTTCAACGGTTGTCCCTCACCGCGCTCGCCCTCGCCCTGCTGACGGCTGATCGCTGAGCGCTCCTCCCTCACGCCGTCAGCACCCGGATCGCCTCCTCCAGCGCCTCGTCGCCGACCTGATGGTGCAGCACGAAGCGCACCGAGTCGGGCCCGAGGGCGCTCGCCAGCACCCCCGCCCCGGCCCAGCGCGCGGCGTGGGCGGCGGCGTCCGGGAGGGTCACGTAGATGATGTTCGTCTGCACGGCGGCGAGGTTGACGCTGTATCCCGCGTTCACCAGGGCCTCCGCGAGGACGCGGGTGCGGCGGTGGTCCTCCGCCAGCCGGGCCGGGCCGCCCTGCACGGCGACGAGCGCGGCGGCGGCGAGCACCCCGGCCTGCCGCATCCCGCCGCCCATCATCTTGCGGTAGCGGTGGGCCTGCCGCATCTGGGCCGCACTCCCGAGGAGGACGCTGCCCACCGGAGCGCCGAGCCCCTTGGAGAGGCACACGCTCACCGTGTCGAAGTGGCGGGTGATCTCCGAGACGGGGACGCCGAGCGCGGCGGCGGCGTTGAAGACCCGCGCCCCGTCGAGGTGCAGGGGCAGGCCCTCCTCGTCGGCGACCGCGCGGACGGCGGCGAGCGTCTCGGGCGGGATCACGGTGCCGCCCGCCTTGTTGTGGGTGTTCTCCAGGCTGATCAGCCCGGTCGGGGACTGGTGGACGGAGTGCCGCACGGCGAGGCGCACCCCCTCCGGGTCGGGCACGCCCAGCGGCGCGGGCACAAAACGGGGCACCACCCCGGAAAAGGTCGCCATCATGCCGAGTTCCCACTCGTAGATGTGCGAGCCCTCGGCGCAGATGACCTCCTCGCCCCGGCGGGTGTGCAGGGCGATGGCGACCTGATTCGTCATCGTGCCGCTGGGCATGAAGAGGCCCGCCTCGAAGCCGGTCAGGCGGGCGACCTCCGCCTGAAGCCGATTGACGGTCGGGTCCTCCCCGTACACGTCGTCCCCGACGGGGGCCTGTGCCATCGCCTCCCGCATCTCGGGGGTGGGGGTAGTCACGGTGTCGGAACGCAGGTCGGCGATCACGCGGGGCCGTGCGGTTTCGGGAAGGGTAGCGGTCATGGGGAGGATGCTACCCGCCGGGAGCAGGGCGAAACACCGTCAGGATCACCCGGCGAAGGGCGAGCCGGTTCTTTTCAGAACGAGGAATCGGCTCAAAGCCTCTCCCCTACCCCGCCGCCGCCTTGCGCGCCTCGATCACCTTCTTCGCCAGATGCTCGGGGAGGTCCTGGTAACCGTGGAACTTGACGCTGAAGGCCCCCCGGTCCCCGGTCAGGCTCCGCAGGTCGGCGCTGTAGGTCTGCAACTCCGACTGCGGCACCACCGCCGTCACGGTGATCACGGTGCCCTCGGGCTCCATGCCCTGCACGCGGGCGCGGCGGGTCTGGAGGTCGCCCGTGAACCCGGCAGGGGCGCGGACCCGCAGCAGCATGACGGGTTCGAGGAGGGTGGGTCTGGCCGCCTCCACCGCGTTGCGGAAGGCGAGCGACCCGGCGGTGCGGAAGGCGAGGTCACTGGAGTCGACGTCGTGGTAGCTGCCGTGGGTGACGGCGACGTGAACGTCTTGCATGGGGTAGCCCGCCAGCGGCCCCCTGAGCATCGCGTCGCCGACGCCCTTCTCGATGCTGGGGAGGTATTTGCCGGGAATCGCGCCGCCCACCACCGCGCTGCGGAAGGCGAAGCCCTCGCCGGGCTCCAGCCGGATGTGGCAGTCGCCGTACTGGCCGTGCCCGCCCGACTGCTTCTTGTGCTTGCCCTGCGCCTGGGAGGCCGCGCGGATCGTCTCGCGGTAGGGAATCTGCGGCGGGCGGGTGTCCACGTTCACGCCGAGGGCGGTGAGCTTTTCCACCGCGATGGTCGTGTGCATGTCCCCCATGCCGGAGAGCAGGAGTTCGCCCGTCTGCCCCTCGCGCGCGAAGCCCAGGGTGGGGTCCTCGTCCAGCAGCCGGGCGACGGCGGTGCTCAGGCGGTCCTCGTCCTGCCGGGTCCGCGGGAAGAGGGCGACCGTGTGCGCCGGGTCGGGGAGGACGAGGGGATCGTACTCGATGGGATTTGCGGGGTCGGCGAGGGTATCTCCCGTGTGCAGGTCGGGCAGTTTGGTCAGCACGCCGATCATCCCCGCCGAGAGTTCGGGCACCTCGGTCAGGTCCTTGCCGCTCACGACGTAGAGGTGGGCGGGCTTCACGTCCACCCCGCGCGTGGTGTTCCTCAGGGTGTCGCCCGGTCGGATCGTGCCGCTCCAGACCCGGAGGTACGCGAGCTTGCCCACGAAGGGGTCCACGCTGACCCGCCACACCCGCGCGCTCGCGGGAGCGTCCGGCGTCGGCTCGCGCGTCTGCCCGTCCACACCCGTGAGCGGCCCACGCTCGAAAGCGCTCCGCAGCCCGTCCACCATCAGGTCGAGGAGTTCGGGGATGCCGACGCCGGACACGGCGCTCACCGGGATCACCGGGAAGAGGGTGCCCGCGTGGACGGCCCGCAAAAAGGCCCCGCGCAGCTCGTCCGCGCCCAGCTCCTCGCCCTCCAGGTAGCGGTTCATCAGGTCGTCGTCGGTCTCCACGATGGCGTCCACGAGCGCCTCTCTGGCCTCGCGCAGGGCCGCTCTCGTCTCGCCGGGCACGTCGTCCTCGCTCGCGGTCAGCAGGTCCGCCACGGCCCGGAAGTGCGGCCCCTCGCCTACCGGCAGGAAGGCCGCCGCCACCGGGCCCCGCAGGCTGGCGCGGAGGTCGGCGAGGACCGCGTGGAAGTTCGCCCGCTCGCGGTCCATCTGCGAGATCACGACGACTCTCGGCATGGCGAAGCGGTCGGCGGTGGCCCACACCCGCTCGGTGCCGACCTCGACGCCGCTCACGGCGCTCACCAGGATCAGGGCCGAGTCGGCCGCGCGGATGCCGCCGCGAATCTCGCGCACGAAGTCGGCGTAGCCGGGCGTGTCGAGCAGGGTGAGGTCGGTGCCCCGGTGCGCGAGGCGCAGCACGCCCGTCGTGATCGAAAAACCGTGGGCGCGCTCGGCCTCGGTGTGGTCACTCTGGGTGGTGCCGTCCTCCACCCGGCCCATCCGTGGCAAGGCCCCGCCTCGGCACAGCAGGGCCTCGCAGAGCGTCGTTTTTCCCGCGCCGCTGTGTGCGGCGAGACTCACGATCCGAACAGGCACAGCTACCACCCAATCCTTTCTCAGGCCAGAACAAAGACGGACGAACGGCCACCGGGAGGCGGGAACGAGGTTGAGGTGAGCGGAGCATACACCCGCCCCCCAGCCCGGGCACGTCCTCCGGCAAGGGGACAACCCGGAGTCGATGGACCTGGGGCTGGCCCGCTTTTGTAACCCGGGCTACCGAGTGAAGTTCCTCCTAAACAGCGGTCAGGAATGGGTTGGGTTTGAACTCAGCAAGGCGGGAAGGGGGGGTTGCAGACTGCGTGGGTCCCGGGAATCCCGGATCACGCACCGCGAGACCCCACAGTGGAGGCTTCAACATGACGCAAGGCAACCTGATTCGTCTGTCCGACCTGTCCAGCGACCAGAGCTACGGCCTGTCCGGCGAAGGTGTGTACAACCCCAGCGGCAACACGGCCTACGGCCAGGGCGGCGACAAGATCGGCACCGTTCGCGACGCGCTGGTGGACCCCGGCACGGGCCGCATCCGCTACCTGATCGTGGACGTGGGTGGCTGGTTTTCCTCCAAGGAAGTCCTCGTGCCCGTGGGCCACGCCCGCTTC
Organism: Deinococcus aestuarii; assembly: GCF_018863415.1. Taxonomy (NCBI): domain Bacteria; kingdom Thermotogati; phylum Deinococcota; class Deinococci; order Deinococcales; family Deinococcaceae; genus Deinococcus; species Deinococcus aestuarii. Next base: position 191,353 of record NZ_JAHKSN010000002.1, read on the forward strand.
GACAACGACGGCGTGTACTTCGACAACCTCACCAAGGATCAGGTCCGCGAGATGGGCGAGTACCGCTACGGCGAGACCTACTCCGATCAGTCCTTTGAGAGTGACGAGCGCGTGCTGCGCGGGATGGGCACGGCGAGCACGACCACCCAGACCACCGGGATGGACCAGACCGCCTACCGCGACCAGGCCTTCCGCACGCCCGACCGCCTGCAACTCCTCGAAGAGCGCCTGATGGTGAACAAGGAGCGCTTCCAGGCGGGCAGCGTCGAGATCGGCAAGCGCGTCGAGACCCACCAGGAGACCGTCAACGTCGGGCTCCAGCGCGAGGAGGTCGTGATCGAGCGTCACGCCGTCTCGGACGCCCGCCCGGTCGAGGGCGCGGTGCTGGGTGCGGCCACCGAGACGATGCGGGTGGACCTGGAGGCCGAGCGCGCCCAGGTCGCCAAGCAGGCCTACGTGGTCGAGGAAGTCGAGATCGGCAAGCGCACGGTCACCGAGACCCAGCAGGTCACCGAGACCGTGGGCCGCGAGGTGCTGGAGGTCAACAAGACGGGCGACGTGGAGATGAACAGCGGCACCACGACGACCACGACCACCACCGAGACCGACCGCAACAACCGCAGGAGCTGAGGGCGCCTCGGGCGCGGGCGGGGGCAACCCCGCCTTTTTCCATCTCCAGGCTTACTTCAGAGCAGACGGGAGGACGGGAACGAGTATGGACGAACACAACCGGGAGGGGCGTCTGACGGACGAGGGGACCCAGGTCACGTCCTCGTCGCAGAGCACGGAGGGGCAGGCGACGGAGCGGACCGTCACCACCGAGCAGGTGCGTGACCTGCGCCGGGTCGAGGGGATTCTGCGGCTGCACGAGGAGCGCGCGGTGGTCGAGGTCGTCCCCGAGGCGCTCGCGGCCGTGACGATTCGCCGGGTGCTGACCCAGCGCGAGGAAGTGGTGTCCATCGCGCTGGGGCGCGAACATCTGGAGATCACGGTCAAGGAGGGTCAGGGGGGCCGCGTCCTGATGAACGGCGAGGCGCTGGAGGTCGGGCGCACCTACGAGATCCCGGTCTACGAGGAACGCGCCGTGATCGACCGGCAGACCTTCCCCCTCAGCGACGTGGTGATCGCCAAGCAGCGCGAGACCTACGAGCAGGTCGAGCGCGTCACCCTCCGCCGCGAGGAGCTGGAGGTGGAGGACCCGCAGGGCCTGGCGCGCGACCGCCTGATGCCCGACCCCCTCGATTCCGGGCGCTAATTCATCTCGGCCGGGAGCCGGAGGGACGGTCGTCCTCCTCCGGCTCTTCTGTGTGCCGCCCACCCGGACCGGATGGGGTCCCGGCCCGTATCCTGTCCCGGCGATGAACGGCCCAGGCAGCCCCGCAGGCGAGATCATCCTGACTCCCGACGGCTCGCGCACCGCCGTCAGCGCCCGCTTCGGGGAGGCGTACGGCTCGCGGCACGGGGCGGCGGCGCAGGCCCGGCACGTCTTCGTGGAGGGGACGGGGACGCACGAGCACCCGGCCCCCCGCGTGCTGGAGGTCGGGTTCGGGCTGGGCGTCAACGTCCGGGCGACGCTGGCACGGGTGGCAGGACGCGGCGCGGCGCTCGACTACCTCGCCTACGAGTTCGACCCCGCCCCCGCGGACGTGCTGCGCGAGGTGGCGGTGGGGGGTGAGGCGGGTCACCATCCGGCGTGGCTCTCGCTCCTCGAAGGCTGGGGGCACGAGTCCCCGCTGACCGTTCAGGTGGAGTCCGTGACCCTCACGGTGCAGTTCGCGGACGTGCTGACCGCCCCGTTGCCCGAGAACTGGGCGACCGCCCTCTACCTCGACGGCTTTTCCCCCGCCCGCCATCCGGAGGTGTGGACCCCGGCCTTCGTGACACGGCTGGCCCGGGCCCTCGCCCCGGGTGGGGTGCTCGCCACCTACAGCGCTGCCGGACACGTGCGGCGATCCCTGGAGGCGGCGGGGCTGACGGTCGAGAGGCGGCCCGGTCCTCCCGGCAAACGCGAGTGCCTGCGGGGCTTAAAGCCGTGAACCCGCCCCACGTTCTTGTGGTCGGGGGAGGAGTGGCGGGGGCGTCCGTCGCCTATTTCGCGTCGCGGCTCGGCGTGCGGGTGACCGTCGTGGACGTGGGACGGCACGCCGCGAGCACGGTTCCCTCCGCCCTCCTCAACCCCGTGCGCGGTCAGTCGGGGGCCGTGGACGAACGCGCGGTGGAGGGCCTGCGCCTGACGTGGGCGCTCGTGGACGAGTTGACGGGGGCCGGGCACCCCGTTGCGCACGGGCGGGTGGGCGTGCTGCGCCCCGTGCCGGACGCGCGGGCGCGGCGGAAGTTCGAGCGTCACCTCCCCCCGGAGCTGCTCCACGCCTGGCTCTCCCCGCAGGCGGCACCCGTGGCCCTCGCCCCGGGGTGGGAGCACGCCCTGTGGCTGCCGGAGGGAGGTTGGCTCGACGGGGCGGCCTTCACGAGGGGGCTGCTCGCCCTGTCGGGAGCCCCGGTCGTGCGCGGGCGGGCGGTGGGGTGGGAGGCCCGCTCCGTCACGCTGGAGGACGGTCAGACCCTCCTTGGCGACGCCGTGGTCTGGTGCGGCGGCAGCGTCGGGGCGGGCTGGGCGGGTGAGGCAGCCACCCACCGGGCCGGGACGCTGCTCACCCTCGACCGCCCGGTGACGGACGTGCCCATGAGCTTCGGGGCGTACCTCGCCCCTGCCGCCGTGGGAGGCGTGCTCGGCGCGACCTTCGAGGCGCCCGCGGTGAGCTGGCGGGAGCCCACCCTCCCCCTGCGCTCGCTGGGCTGGCTCCTCGGCAGGGCGGAGGCGCTCACCGCCCTCGGCGGCGTGCGGGTGACGGGGAGCTGGAGCGGGACCCGGCTCTCCGGACTCGCCGCCGGGCGGACACCGGACGGGGCGTGGCGGCTCTCCGGGCTGGGGAGCAAGGGCTTCCTCCTCGGTCCCCTGCTCGCGCGTCACGTGGCGGGTGACGTGGTGCGGGCCGTCTCCGTGTGATGGGTGAGGGAAAGCTCGACTAGACTGCTCCCTATGGCGACTTACCGCATTTGTCTCATCGAGGGCGACGGCATCGGGCACGAGGTCATTCCTGCCGCCCGGCGCGTGCTGGAGGCGGCGGGCCTGGACGCCGAGTACGTGACCGCCGAGGCCGGGTACGAATACTTTCTCGACCACGGCACCAGCGTCCCGGAGGCCACCTACCACGCCGTCGAGAACACCCACGCGACCCTCTTTGGCGCGGCGACGAGCCCCAGCGGCGAGAAGCCCAAGGGCTTTTCCGGCGCGATCCGGCACCTGCGCCAGAAGTACAGCCTCTACGCGAACGTCCGCCCCACCAAGACCCGCCCGGTGCCCGGCGCCTACGAGAACGTGGACCTCGTGATCGTGCGCGAGAACACCCAGGGCCTCTACGTCGAGCAGGAGCGCCGCTACGGCGACACCGCCATCGCCGACACGGTGATCACCAAAGACGCCAGCGAGCGGATCGGCAAATTCGCCGCCGACCTCGCCCTGCGGCGGCGCCAGAAGCTCACGGTCGTCCACAAGGCCAACGTGCTGCCCGTCACGCAGGGCCTGTTCCTGAACACGATCCTCGACCACACGAAGACCGTGGAGGGCCTGAACACGAACACGATGATCGTGGACAACGCGGCGATGCAGCTCGTGCGCAACCCCACCCAGTTCGACGTGATGGTCATGACGAACATGTTCGGCGACATCCTCTCCGACCTCGCCGCCGGGTTGGTGGGCGGACTCGGCATCGCGGCGAGCGGCAACATCGGCGACAACTTCGGCATCTTCGAGAGCGTCCACGGCAGCGCCCCCGACATCGCCGGGCAGGGGATCAGCAATCCCACCGCGACCATCCTCGCCGCCGTCTTGATGCTCGACCACCTCGGCGCGCACGACGTGGCGCAGCGGATCGACCATGCCGTGAACACCGTCCTCACCGAGGGCCCGCGCACCCGCGACCTCGGCGGCACGGCGGGCACGCGGGAATTTACCGACGCGGTGATCGCCCGGCTGGGCTGAGCCCGAACCGCGAAACGCCGAGGGCCGGGGCGTGACTTCCCCGGCCCTCCGCCTCTCCTGCCCAGCTTCCCTCTCGCCCGTCCGGCCGCCTCCCATTGACCTCCGCGCCCATGTCGGGGGAGCGCGGGGGGAGTGGGCGGCCCAGGTCCACCGACCGTCCCGCGCCGGTCCCGAAGCCCCTGGCCCCCTCACCCCTCAGCGCTCGTAGAAGGGCGGCGGCTCGATGCCGAGGGCGCGGAGGTACACGTACCCCTGCCCCCGGTGATGAATCTCGTTGTCGATGGCATAGAGGGCGGTGACGAGCGCGGACATGGTGCCCCAGAAGAGGGCCTTGTCCTCGCCGTACCGGGAGGGCGGGACGGTGGGAAGCTCCACGTCCAGCCTCGCCGTCAGGTCGTCCCACTCGGCGAGCAGCGCCGCCTTCTCCTGCGGGGGCCTGGCCGACCAGTCGGGCTCGCGCCAGTCGTCGGTGACGAGGCCGTCCAGGGTGTAGGCCGCCACCCCGTGCATCTCCCACGCCAACTCGCCAAAAGAGCGCATGGGCGGGGCCGCGGTGAAGGTGAAGAGCTGATCGTCCGGGAACGCCTCGATCACCCGGCGGGTCAGGCGGCGGTGCCCCTGCCAGTCGGCGAGCAGGAACTCGGGCGTCATCAGGGAGGGCGTGGTGACGGCGGGAACGGTGCCTTGCTGCGTCATGGTTCCTCCATCGAAAGCCGACCGGAAGGGCTGCTTTCTGTCATCAGCGTAACGCCGATTCCCGTCAGGACCTGTCGCCTTGCCGTGGCACACTGGCCCTATGTACGACCCCTCGATGCGGGTGCTCACCGTGCTCGAACTCCTCCAGGCCCACGAGCGGGTGACGGGGGCGGAATTGAGCCGACGGCTGGAGGTCAGCCCGCGCACGGTGCAGCGGTATGTCGCCCGCTTGCAGGATCTGGGCATCCCGGTGGAGTCCACGCGGGGCGTGGGCGGCGCGTACCGCCTGAAGCCCGGTTTCCGCCTGCCGCCCCTGATGTTCAGCGGGGAGGAGGCGCTGGCGCTGGCGCTGGGCCTGCACGCCCTGCACCACCTCGGGCTGACGGCGCTGGCCCCGGCCGTCGCGGGCGCGAGCGCGAAGCTCAGCCGCACCCTGCCTCGCCCGCTGCGCGAACGCGTGGGGGCGCTGGAGGACGCGGTGCAGCTCGACGCCTTTCCCTGGACGGTGCCCACCGACGCCGCCGTGCTGTCGTGCCTGCTCGGCGCCGTTCAGGCCCAGCGGGCCGTGACCTTCGCGTACCGCTCGCACGAGGGGGTGCGGACCCGGCGGGAGGTCGAGGTCTACGGGGTCGTTCATCTGGACGGGCGCTGGTACGCGGTGGGGCGCTGCCGGTGGCGGGACGCGCTGCGCTGCTTCCGGCTCGACCGCATCTCGGAGCCCGTGGGGGGGGAGGGGGCCTTCACCCGCCCGCCCGACTTCGACGCCCGGGCCTACCTGCGCGCCACCCTGCCCTTCGCGCACGCCCCCTACGAGATCGAGGTCTGGCTGGACCTGCCCCGCGAGGAGGCGGCCTTGCACTTCGCCCCCGGGCGGGTGGCCCTCGAACCCGACCCCGCCTGCGGGGGAACGCGGCTGCGCTGCACGCGGGAGCACCTGGAATCCTTCGCCGCCATGCTGCTGCGGCTGGGGTGCGCGCTCTCCGTGCGTGAGCCGCCCGAATTGCGGGAGGCCTTCGCCGTGCTGGCTGGCCGGGCGCGGGCCGCCTGCCTGACCCCACCTGTTCCGGACGCACGTGCTACGCTCCCCGTTTGAGATGCTGGCCTTCTTCACAGTCCTGATCGTCTTCGGGGGTCGCGCGTGATGGTCGTCGCGGCCCTGCTCTCGTGGTTTTTGGTGGGCCTCTTCATCCGGGCGAGCCGGGCGCGCGGCTGGGGCCAGCCTGTGCGCCGTGACGGCCCGCAGACCCACCTGAAAAAGGAGGGCACCCCCACGGCGGGCGGCGTCGCCTTCGTGCTGGCGCTGGCGCTCGTCTTCTTCCCCCTCTCCCTGGCGGGCCGGGGGGGTGGCGAGCGCGAACTCCTGCTGATCCTGACCGCACTGGCGATGGGCGTGATCGGCGGGATCGACGACCTGCTCAAGATTCGCTCGCGGATGCGGGGGGGCGGCAAGAAGGAGCTGCTCGCCCGCGAGAAGTTCCCGCTGCAAATCCTCGTCGCCCTCGCCTTCGCCTTTTTCGCCGCGCCGCTCGCCAGCCACGAGGTCCTGCCCTCGCTCGGGCGGGTGCTCGACATCATCCTGCTGACGCTGGTCATGGTGGGCTCGGTGAACGCCTTTAACTTCACCGACGGGCTCGACGGCCTGCTCGCGGGCGTCGCCATGATCGTGCTGCTGCCCCTTCTCGCCCTCTCCCCGGTGAGTGCGCTGCTCGTCGCCGTCTTGCTCGGCTTCCTGTGGTTCAACGCCCACCCGGCGCGTGTCTTCATGGGGGACATGGGCTCGCACGCCATCGGGGCCGTCGCGGCGGGGGCCTACGTCCTGTACGCGGACGTGTGGCTCCTGCCCCTGGCGGCGATCATTCCGGTGGTCGCCGTCCTGAGCGTCGTCTTGCAGGTCGCGTCCTTCCGGCTGCGCGGCAAACGCATCTTCAAGATGAGCCCCATCCAGCACCACTTCGAGCTGAGCGGCTGGCCCGAGACCCACGTCACCGTGCGCTTCTGGGTGGTCACGGCGGTGGCGACGGCGGCGGTGTGGTGGGTGCTGGGGGGCAGGCCGTAGGGGTCAGTGGTCCGTGGGTCGTGGTGAGTGGGAGCGGGGGCGAGCGCCCCCGCTCCTCTTTTCCACCCTCTACACTCCCCCCGTGCCCCTCCCCCACCTCCCCACCCTCCTCGCCCGCCGCGCGAAGTTGCCCGGCGAGGGGACGACCGTGTACCGGGCGGCGCACACGACCGAGACGGACGGCCTCTTCGCGCTCGACGTGGCGGGGGACACGGGCGTGCTGAGCCTCTACGCCGACCTCACCCCCGGTGAGGAAACGCGGCTGGCGGCGGCGTGCGGCGACGCGGCTGGGCTGGCGGGCGTGTACCTCAAGCGGCGCCCGGTGGAGGCCCGGCACGCGGCGAACGTGGCGCGGGAATGGCTCTCCCCGCCCGAACCCGTCTGGGGGGAAGAACGGACCGACGTGGTGGCGCTGGAAAACGGCGTGCCCTTCCTGATCCGGCCCGGGGACGACCTCAGCATCGGGCTCTTCACCGACGCCCGCCCTATGCGCGCCTGGGTGCGGGAGCACGCGCCGCCGGGGGGCCGGGTGCTGAACACCTTCGCCTACACCTGCGGCTTCGGCCTGAATGCCGCGCTGGGTAGGGCCGAGGTCGTCAAGAACGTGGACCTCTCGCGCAAGGTGCTCGCCTGGGGGCAGGAGAACTACGCGCTGAGCGGCCTCGCGGCACCCGCCACCGATTTCCTCTACGGGGACGTGTTCGAGTGGCTTGCCCGGCTGCGTCGGCGCGGCGACACCTTCGACCTTGTGATCCTCGACCCGCCGAGCTTCGCGCGGGGCCGGGGCGGCGTGTGGCGGGCCGAATCTGACTACGGGGCCCTCGTCGCCTCTGCGGCGGACGTGACGGCACCCGGCGGGCGCCTGCTCGCCATGACCAACCACGCGGGGCTGTCGGAATCGGCCTTCGAGCGCCTCGTGGCGTCAGGGTTGACGAAGGCTGGACGGCGAGCGCATCTGGACACTCACCTCCACCCCGGCGAGGACTACCCCGGCGCCACCCACCTCAAGGCGCAGGTGTGGACGCTGGGTTGAGCGGCTCCTCCCGCGCCGGAACGAAGGGCGAGGGCTCGCCACCGATGAAGGTGCAGGGCACGTCGCCGAGGGGAACGGCCTCGCCCACGTCGGCGTGGACGGCGACCACCCCGCGCAGGGTCACGTCCACCACCGCGCCCGACTCGATCAGGGCCAACTCCCCGGGGGTCACGAAGGCGCCCACAGTCACCCCGCCGAGGAGGAAGCTGACGAACTCGCTCGCGCCGGACATGCTTCAGTCTAGCCTGCGGCCCCATGTGTTCCGCCTCACTTCGTTTTTCAAAGCGGGGGGTATCCTGGGGGCATGACGCAAGCCACGACGCAACCCGAACAGAAGCAGGTGCTCGTGCCCCTGACGACGCCCGAGGAGGTGGACACCTTCTTGCGGGAGTATCCGCTGGCGGCGGTCTTCAAGGCGGGCACCTGCCACAAGACGATGCAGGGCTTCGGGGTCCTGGAGACCTTCCTGACGCGCCACGACCTGCCGGTAGGCTTTATCCGGGTGGTGGACTGGCGCCCGGCGAGCAACCACGTCGCCGAGCGCACCGGGATTGTGCACCACAGCCCGCAGTTCATCCTCTTCAGGGAGGGCGAGCCGCAGTTCGAGGCCAACAACTGGGACATCACGGCCCAGACGCTTTCTCCTGTCTTCGAGGCGCAGGTGCCCCGCCGCCAGGGCGCGGGCGCGGTGGCGACCGAGGACAACGTGGAGCCCTACCGCCGCCTGATGCGGGCGTTCCTCGACGGCCAGCTCAGCGAGTGGGCCTTCCAGGACCAGTACGTGACCTTCTTTCGCGACGACGCCTCGCTGCGCAGCCAGCGCGAGTTCGAGGCCCTCTCGCGCCTCTTCGGCGACCCCGACGCCTACCACGGCGGGCTGCACCAGCTCGGCGCCCCCCAGGCGCGCGGCGACCTCCGCGCCCGCGTTCAGGACCTGCTCGCCGAACTCGGCTGACTTCACGGACCACCCTTTCCCCCGCCCGGCCGCGTGCCGTGGCGGGGCTTTTGCTGGCCTGTAAGCGGGCCGTAAGAGCGGGCGAGGTCTGATGAGGGGGCAAGTTCGCCCCACGCCGTGAAGTTTCGGTGACGGACCACGGCCCGCCGCCTCGTCCCCAGTTTCAACCGGCCTTTTGCCCCACGGACCCTGACATGCACCCAGCCCCGACCCCACCCGCCCTGCCCCTCGACCGCGCCGTGTACACGCGGCTTCACACCGATCACTACCCCTGGACGGAGGTGACCGTGGACCTCGCCGCGCGCCAGGCGGGGGGCCTGAGCGGCGTGTTCGAGGCGCGGCAGGAGGCGGGGTGGGCCCGCTTCGTGTGGGTGGCGGGCACCCTGCGCGGCGGCTTCACGGCGGCGGGCGACACCGCCTGGACCGCCGTGACGGCGGCCCTGCCCCGCGCAAGGGTGACCCTGGCGGAGCTGGACCCCGCCGCCGCCGACCTGTTCTGGAGTTGCCGGGAGGAGGCGCCCGAGCCGCTCGCGGGCGCGTGGCCGGACGCGCGGGACACGCTGGAACGCTCGGGCTTTTCCGGCCTGCTGCTGGGCGCCTCGGCGTGCAGCCACTGGCAGGCGGGGCGGCCGGTGGGGGGCACCCTGCCCCCCACCGGCGCCGTGTGCCACCGCCTGAGCCCACCCGGCAACGGCGGGGCGATCCTGGCGGACTTCTGGGCCGAGGTGATCGCCCTGACCCACCGCACCACCCCCCTCGACGAGGCGTGGCGGACCGTGTGCGTGCGGCTGTGCGCCGAGCATCCCTGCCTCGACCCCTTTGCGCAGGAGGTCACCGTGCAGGGCGGTCGGCTGCACGTCGAGCTGGACCTCCCCGCCGGGGAGTGGCGGCCCGCCCTGCTCGCCGCCTACCAGGGCACGCTCGCGCGGCTGGGGGTGCGGCTGGCCGACCTGCCGCTCGCCGAGCTGCGCGGGCGGCCCGCGTGGACGGCCGCCGGACTGGAGACCCCGTGACGCTGGAGGCGGGCGCCGGGACGCCGAGCTGGCCGCCGGGCCTGGGCGACGAGACGCCGCTGCCCTTCGCAGTGTGGCGGGTGCTGCACCACGTGGACGGCGTGCGCCCGCTGGCCGAGGTCGCCCGGCTGGCCCGCGTCACCCCGCCCGAGGTCGCGGAGGCGGTCGCGCAGGCGGCGCGCTGGGCCGGGCGGGCCTCGCAGCGGGGGCAGCCCGTCACGGAGGCCTCCGCCCGGGTGGTGACGGCGTGCGTCACGGCGGTCCTGGGGCCGATGGGGACTTTCCTCGTTGAGGACGCCCTCGACGACCTGGGGAACGGGGCGACCCTGGGGGCCCTGCTCTCGGCGGTCGCCGCGCAGCTCGGCGAGGCGCAGGTGCAGGCGTTCGTGCGCGGGCTGCGCGAACGGGGGCTCGCGTGAGGGGCCCCCCCGCCGGGCGGCGACCCCCGCCTCCCCCTCTTGGCCGCCCGTCCCCCGTTCGGCGGCAAGCCATTCATCTCTGCGGACGGCCCGAAAGGCCCGCGCCCGTCTCATCCCGCGACCGCGCCCCGGCGGAGCGGCAGACCAGCGAGACGGTCAGGAAAGGCAACCCATGAAGTACACGGTCGTGATTCGTCAACCGGTGCCCGAGGAGGTGCGGGCCGGGCTCGAAGAGCAGCTCGTGACGCGCTTTGGGCTCTCGCCCGAGCAGGCGGGCCGCCTCGCCGCCCGGCGCGCGGGCCGCCTGATGAAGCCCACCGGGCGCGCCCGCGCCGAGCTGCTGCTGCGCGTCTTTCAGGAGGCGGGCGTTTCGGCCATCCTGGAGGAGGTACGCGAGGAGACGGCGGTCCTGGCCGGGCCCTTTCAGGACCTCGCCGCCGCGCCCGCCCTGCCCAGGCGCCCGGCGCCCGAACCCGAGGGCAGCGTGGCCCTCGCGCCGGAGCCCGTCACCGCTTCCGCGCTGGACGGGCTCGCCCCCCCGGCCGGGGAGAGCTGGGCCGACCTCGCCGCCTCGGCCCGGGTCCCGGCGGACCCCTTCGCGCCCGACCCTTTCGCGCCGCCTGTCCTCGGGGGGCCCGACCTGTTCGCCCCGGTGCCGACGGCGGCCGCCGCGCCCACCGGGGAGGTGCAGGCGAGCGCGCCCCCGGCGAGCCCCGACATCTGGTCGGACTTCACGGGCGCCCTGACCGTGGCCGACACGGCGCCGGGGCCCCAGGCGGCGGCGGGCGCGGCGGAGACGTACCTCACGGCGATCTCCGACGAGCCCCGCGTGAACCTGGGGCCCCGGCGCAGCCTCGCCCGGCAGCTCACCTTCGGGGCGCTCGCGCCGCTCATCCTCTCCACCGCCGTGACGCTCGGGCTGCTCACCACGATCCTGCCGGGGCTCCAGCGTCAGTTGGTGGCGCAAAACGCGCAGGCGGTGGCGGTGGCGGTCGGCACCAGCCTCGACACCCGCGACCAGGAGACCGTGAACGCCCAGCTCGACACGCTGCTGCGCCGTTCCGAGGTGGGTTTCGTGCGGGTGGAACTTCCGGACGGCACGACCTACTTCCGCAGCGCGACCCCCGAGCTCGACGGCGTGTTGCAGGGCCGGGTCGCCCGCTTCCTGGGAGAAAATCCCGAGACGGGCACCTTCGTGGCAAGCGGCAGCCCCGCCGACGCCTACCGCGAGCAGCTCGCCCAGCTCAGCGAGGTCGGCGCGGGGAACTCGGCCCAGGCCCAGCGGCTGCGCCGCCTCGCCGACGCCAAGGAAAACCAGCAGTCGTCGCGCACAAGCTATGTGGTGAGCCGCCTCGGCGTGATGGAAACGCAAGACGGCGGACGCACGACCGCCGCCGCCACCGAAACCTCCCCCAACCTGCTCTACCGCATCTCCGTGGGCGTGGGCAACACGCAGGCCGCCGCCAACCTGCGCAACACGCTGCTCCTCGTGCTCGCCGTGTCGCTCCTCGCCCTGGGGCTGGCCGCCTCCTTCGCCGTGCGCAGCGCCCGCCGGGTCGTTCAGCCTATCGAACGCCTCGTGAAGGTCGCCGACGCGATCAGCATGGGCGACCTCACCCGCCCGGTGCAGGTGGGGCGCAACGACGAGATCGGCGACCTCTCGCAGGCCCTGGAGCGGATGCGCCTGAGCCTGGAGGCCGCGATGGACCGCCTGCGCCGCCGCAAGCGCTGACCTCCCCACCTGCACGGCCCGACCTCCGACGTGCCCCGGCCCGCTGCTGCCGGGGCGCCCCCCTGGGGCCTCCGGGCCGTATGCTCTGGCCCATGCGCCCCGCCCTCCCCCCGACCCGCGCTCCCTGGGTCCTGCGGATGACGTGGCGGGACCTGTGCTTCCTGCACTGGCCGGTGGCCCCGGAGGCCATCGCCCGCACGCTGCCCGCCGGGGCCGAGGTGGAGACCCGGGAGGGCCGGGCGTGGCTGGGCGCCGTGCCCTTCCGCATGACGGGCGTCTCGCCCCGCCTCCTCCCCGACGTGCCGGGGGTGAGCGCCTTTCCGGAGCTCAACCTGCGCACCTACGTCCGCGTGGACGGCGTGCCCGGCGTGTGGTTTTACAGCCTCGACGCCGCCCAGCCCCTCGCCGTGCGTCTCGCGCGCCGCCTCTTCCACCTGCCGTATTTCGACGCGCGGATGTGGGCGGACACGCGGGAGGGGGTCACCCGTTACGCGAGCCTGCGCACCCACCGGGGCACAGCTCCGGCCCGCTTCGCCGCCGCGTACCGCCCGGTGGGCCCGGCCCTGGACCCGGCACCGGGGAGCCTCGACGCCTGGCTCACCGACCGCCTGGTGCTCTACAGCACGGACGGGCGGGGCCGACTCTACCGGGGCCGGGTCGATCACGTCGCGTGGCCGCTGCGCCGCGCCGAGGCCGTGGTCACCGGGAACACCCTCGCGGACGGGCTGGGGGTGACCCTGGAGGGGGAACCGCACCTCCTGCACGCCGAGCGGCTGGAGGTGCGGGCATGGCCGCTGGAGCGGGTGCGCTGAGTCCCGCCTATTCGACCCCCTCCAGCCGGAACGCCTCCCGCACCCCCGCCTGGGCCGTCTCCCGCGCGACGGCGGGCACGTACGAGAGGGCCAGCACCGCCCGGTAGGTCCGCACGGCCAACTCCCGCTCCCCCTGCGCGTCGCGCACCTGCCCCAGCCGCGCGAGGACCAGCCCCGGCAGGCTGCGCGGCCCGTCGTCCGTGAGGGCGTGGGCGGCCCGTTCGAGCCGGGCGCGGGCGGCGGGCAGGTCCCCCACGGCGAGGTGGATACTCGCGGCGGCGGCGTCCAGCTCGGCCTTCGGGGTCACCGGGTCGCCCGTCTCGCGGTCCAGGGCCTCCAGCAGCGCGCCGAGGTCGTCGTCCTCGCGCAGTTGCCAGGCCCGGTCGGCGAGGGCACGCAGGCGGCCCGTCTCTCCGGGCACAAAGGCGCGCAGGTCGGGAAGTTGGGCGGCGGGCAGCCGTTCGAGCAGCCCCGGCAGGTCGTCAAGGGGGACGAGAACCACGCCCCGCTCGCCTTCCAGGGCGGTGGCGAGCGCCGTCAACCGCCGCTCCCGCCAGCGCGTGCCCGGCCCCTCGTCGAGGGCGGCGCGAACGGCGGCGTGGTAGGTGCGGGCCGCCCCCAGCACCTCGGCGCTCAGGGCCCGCCGAGGAGTCAGGGAGGCCATCAGCACCGCCGCGAACTCGCGCTCCGCCGCGGAGGCCGCCCGCAACCGCTCGCGGCCCTGGGGGTACTGGCTCAGGAAGGAGACGAACTGCTCATGGTCGGCCTCCGCCTGCGCGGCCCCGTCGTCTCCCCCCAGCTCCCGGAGGCGAAAGCGGGCGGCGGGCAGGGCGTCCCGCAGGGGGTGGTCGGGGTCGGGGCCGCTCGCCCAGCCCACTTCGGACGCACCCAGGAAACGCAACACCTCGGCGACCGTGCCCGCGTTGAAGGCCGGGTGGAGCCGGAAGAGGTCGCCCAGGTCGGGCAACAGGGTGAGGGGCAGGCCTTCGGCCGTCACGCGCCCACCCGCCCGCCCCGCGCCTGACTCGCCGTGATGTCGGTGAAGGGCGAGAGGGTCCGTCCCGTCAGGCGGATGACCACCGCCGCCTCTGCCTCCAGCGAGGACGAGCGGCAGCGCGGGGCGGGCCGCTGGTGACGGTGCTCCTGGCCGCCGCCCCCCGGCACGTCCCGCGCCCACCACCACCGGGCGGACGGCGCCTCCGGCCGCGCGACCGGCACACCTTCGCTTGTGGGGGCAGCGCTCATGGGAGGCAGTCTAGCGGGGGCGGCGGGCGCCCCGCCCTGGCTCGCCCCTTCAACCGCAACCCTTCCCGCCCTCGTCCCGGGCCGGACAGCGTAGCTTGGGCACGTGAACTGGTCCGATCTCTGGGCGCTCGCGTGGCGGGGCCTTTCCCGCCGCCCGGTGCGCACGCTCCTCACCGCGCTCGGCATCACGGTGGCGGTGGCGAGCATGGTGGTCTTCCTCTCCCTCGGCGAGGGCGTCCGCAAGGTCTTCACGGCGGAACTCGGCGGCATCGGCCCCGACGTGCAGGTCAGCCTCAGCGGCTTTTCGCAGGGCTTCGCGCCGCAGCCCAACCTCCCGCAGTCGGTTGTCGGGGACATCCGGAACCTCGCCGGGGAGCTGGGCATTACCACCGTCACGCCCGTCGTGATGACGGTGCGCAGCAGCCTCGACGTGTCGCAGAGCGTGGTGCTCTACGGCCTCCCGGCGGCGCAGGGCGTGCAGGCGGTCTTTCCCAAGGTCACCCCGGCGGCGGGGCGGGCGCTCACCCCGGCGGACGAGGGACAGGGCGTGGCGGTCGTCGGGGCGAAGGCGGCGCAGAACCTCCGGTTGAAGCCGGGGTCGGTCCTCAACCTCAACCGCCGCAACCGGGTGCGGGTGGTGGGCGTCCTGGCGCCCGAGTCGGGGCTGGTGGACAGCTTCATCTTCCTGCCGCTCTCGACCCTGCAACGGGCGGAGGGCGCGCAGGGGCGGGTGTCGCTGGTGGCGCTGAAGCTGGCGAACCCGCGGGGCGCCCGCACGGTGGCGACCACCCTGGGGAAGCGGCTGAACGTCGAGGCGCAGACGCAATCGGACTTCCTCTCCTTTGTGGAGCGGGCGCTGCGGATCAGCGACGCGGTGCGCTTCGGCATCTCCCTCATCGCCCTGATCGTGGGCGGGCTGGCGGTGGCGAACACGGTCATGATGGGCGTCTTCGAGCGCACCCGCGAGTTCGGCACCCTGCGCGCCATCGGGGCGCGGCCCACCTTCGTGCGGGCCCTCGTCCTCACCGAGTCGCTGCTCCTCGCGCTCGCGGGCGGGGTGGGCGGCCTGCTGCTCGGCCTCGGCGGCATCTGGGCGGTGAACCTCTATACCCAGAGCCTCGCCGGGATCGACGCGGCGGCCCTCACGCCCCGGCTCACCGCGCTGGCACTCGGGATCAGCCTGCTGCTGGGGCTCGTCTCCGGTCTGCTCCCCGCCCGCAGCGCGAGCCGCCTGAGCATCACCGAGGCGCTGGGGCGGGTGTGATGACGGTGACCTCCTCCCCCCCCGCCGTGTCCGTCCTCTCGGCCCTGGACCTGTCGCGCGTCTACCCCAGCGGTGAGGGCACGGTGACGGCGCTCGCCCCCTTCACCCACGCCTTCCCCCCGGGACTCACGGCGGTCGTCGGGCCCAGCGGCAGCGGGAAAAGTACGCTGCTCAACCTCCTCGCAGGCTTCGACACCCCCACCACGGGCCGGGTGACGGTGGACGGCACCGACCTGCACGCGCTCTCGGAAGCCGCGCGGGCGGACTTCCGGCTAGCGCACTACGGCTTCGTGTTCCAGAGCCACAACCTCGTGACCATCCTGACCGCCCTGGAGAACGTGGAGTTTCCCCTGGCGCTGGCGGGCGTGCCCCCCCGGGAACGGCGCGAGCGGGCGCGGGCCCTGCTGGACGAGGTGGGGCTGGGCGCACGCGGCGGGCACCTTCCCTCGCAGCTCTCGGGCGGGGAGGCGCAGCGGGTGGCGGTCGCCCGCGCCCTGGCCCGCGACCCACGGGTGATCCTCGCGGACGAGCCCACCGGCAACCTCGACAGCCGTACCGGGGAGCGGGTGCTCGACCTCCTCCTCGCCCCCGCGCGGGCAGGCCGCACCGTCGTCCTGATCACCCACGACCGGGACGTGGCGGGCTTAGCCGACCACACGCTGCGGGTGCGGGACGGGGTGGTCGCGCCTCAGGACTGACCGCTCACTGGATGCTCGCCCGCGCGTCGCGCAGCCACAGCACCCGGCCCTTCTCGTCCTTGAGGCTGACGACGACCTGCACACCCTCGCCGGAGTGCAGGCCGTCAGCGGCGCCGCGCCCGGTGCCCTGGAGGCAGCGGTCCTGACCGCAGTCGCGGCGGTCGCGGGCGGCGACGGGGGCGTTCCACACCCCGTCTTCCGTCACCACGTACACGCCCGTGACCTTGAGGTCGGGGATCGGGGCGCGTTTGGTCTGCACCCGCACCCGCACCCGGAAGGTGTCCTCCGTCAGGGAGGGGGTCGCCTCGGCGCGCAGGCTGCGGCCGCCGACCTGCAAGGTGGTCGGTGCGGTGAGCAGGTCCCCGGCGGTCGGCTCGGGCGTTCCCAGCGTGCCGCACGCGCCCAGCAGGGCGGCGACCACGGGCACGGGCCAGAGACGCATCATGAGGACAGGATAACAGAAACCGCCTCTCATGAGGAGGCCCCCTTCACCCGGCGGGGAGGCTTCCCTACCAGCTCAGGTCGGGCGCGGTGACCACCCGGTCGGCGGGGAGGTCGGTGAAGAGGGGGTAGGTCAGGGTGTAGGTGCCGGGGACGACCCGCGCGAGGACGATGGCCTCGCCCTCGACCCGGGGAGCGACGCTGGCGAGGCCGGGGCCCCGCACGGAGACGGGGCCGCGCACGGCGGGCGCGCCTCCCCCGGCGGGCAGGGGGTCGATCACGCGGAGGTTTTCGAGGGGGGTGTCCACGTTGAGGGTCAGGGTGACCGTGAAGCCGCGCGCGCCGGGCTCGGCGGTCTTGCTGAGGTTGGCGCGGCCCCCGCCCTGCACGGTGCGGGTGACGTTCGCGCCGCCGGGGTTGTGCACCCGCGCCTGCCCGGTGCTGCGCAGGTCGAAGGGGTCGAGGGTCACCTCGGCGGTGTCGGTGCGGCACACCCGGACGGGCACCTGCACCCGCAGCGGAGAGACGGCGCTGAGGCTGCCGGAGAGCTCGGGGCGGCTGTCGCTCACCCAGCCCGCCGGGAGGGTCAGCCGCAGCCGGACGGGCAGGCGGTAGGGAAACTCGGTGCGGGCGGTCGCGGTGAGCTGGGTCACCCCGCAGGGGTCCACCACGTCGGGAAAGGTGACGAGCGAGACCTCGGGGCGCACCCGGTACTCGATGGTGACCCGGCCCGTGCCGTTGTCGGTGACCTGGGCGGGGGGCGGCGGGACGACCGTGCTCCCCGGCAGCGGGGTCGGCGTGACCGGGTAGTCGCCGGGCGTGAGGGGGACATTCACGGGCGTGGTGAACGTTCTCCCCGCCACCTGGAAGGAGATGCCGCTGAGGGGCAACCGCTCGCGGCCGAACACGGCGACCGTCTCCACCGTGAGGAAGCCCTGGGGCGAGCGGGCCACGAAGCGCACCCGCGTGAAGCCGGGGCGGTAACGCACCTCGGTGGGGGAAACCACGTTGCCCGTGCCCTCCAGCAGGGTGCTCCCCACGGGCACGTACCCGGCGGGGAGGCTGGGCCGCACGAGATTGTCCCCCGCCACCGTGTAGCTCGCCCCGGGAACCGGGCGCCCCTGCGGATCGACCACATCCACGAGGAGGCGGTTCGTCAGCCGCGCGCCCCTCGGCGGGGTGAAGCCGCCCACCCGCGCCCGGACGAGCGTGCCCCCGAGGCGGAAGGCGTAGCGCAGCGCGTTGGAGGGCTGGCGGGTCGTGGGCAAGACCCGCAGGAAGACCTGCCACTCCCCCAGTTGATCTGCCGCGACGGTAAAGCGGTCGGTCGCCGTCCTCCCGTTCGTGCTGGGGGTGAGGTTGACCCGCCGCCCGCCGGGCAGCACGGCCCAGGTCTCGACCTCGCGCCCCCCGTCGAGGTCGTAGTTCGAGAGGTCGAGGGGCCTCCCCACCCACGCCGAGGTCACGTTGAGCCGCGCGACGAGGACGGGAGAGGGGTCGTTGCCCCGGGCACCCGCCGAGAAGGCGGTCGCCTCCAGCGCGAAGGGGGCCGCGACCCGCAGGGCGAAGGCGTTCTTGCCGTCACCCCGGCTGCCCACCCGCAGGGTGTAGGTGCCCGCCGGGAGCCCGCCCGCGAAGAGGCCCTCCCAGGTATGCTCGCGGGTGGGCGTGAAGCGCCGCTCGGCGATCACGCCGCCGGGCCCCGAGAGGGCGAAGGTCGTCTCGAAGGGCTCGCCCCGGCGCCCCGCCTCGTCCCCGAGGTAGCCCGGCCCGCGCCGCCCCTCCGCGTCCGCGAGGTTGAGAGACGGGCTGTAGACCTCCAGCCCGAGGGGCTTCCCGGCGTCCCCGGCGGGAACACGGATCACGTACGTCTCCTGCGCCTGCGGCCACCCCTGGCCCACCGACACCAGGGGCAGGGTGCCGCCGGGCGCGGCGGTCTGGGCCGGGGCGAGGGGGCCCGCCAGGGCGGCCAGGGTCACGAACGTGGTGCAGGAGAGGGCTCGGCGCAGGGTCACGTGCGGCCAGGATACACGGGCCCCCGCCGGGCGCGCGGGCTTTCCCCTGCCGGGGGAAGGGGTCCAGACAGCGTGGCCCTCGCCCGCTCGCCCAGGCACCGGGGCGCCTAGCATGGGGGGGTGCTGCCCCGCGCCCAGGCCCTGATCTCCGAAGCCGCCCTGAACGGCAACCTCACCGCGCTCGCCCGGCGGGGGGGCGCCCGGCTGCTGCTGCCGGTGAAGGCGGGCGCCTACGGGCACGGGCTGGAGGCCGTGGCCCGGACCGCCGCCCGCCACCCCGACGTGTGGGGCTTCGGGGTGGCGGTGCCGCAGGAGGCGGTGGCCCTCGCCGCGCTGGGGCTCGGCAAACCCGCCTTGCTGCTGACCCCGCCCGCCCCGGAGGAGGTCTCCCCTCTCGCCGACCTCGGCGTGCGGCTGCCCGTCGCCTCCCTCGCCGAGGCGGACGCCCTGCCCCCCCACGCCCGCGCGCACCTCAAGGTCGACACCGGCATGAACCGCCTCGGCGCCCGCCCCGGGGAGGCCGTGGCGGTGGGCCGCCGCCTCGCCGAGCGCGGCCTGCTGGAGGGGGCCTACACCCACTTCGCCACCGCCGACGAGCCCGACCTGTCGTTCGCCCACGAGCAACTCGCCCGCTTCCGGCGGGTGCTGGAGGCGTTGCCGCCCGTCCTCGCCCACGCGGCGAACGGCGGCGGCGTGCTGAGCTTCGGGCCGCTGCCCGGCCTCACGCTCGCGCGCCCCGGTCTCGCCGCCTACGGCTTCGCGCCCGCGCACCTGCGCGACCGGGCACCCCTCACCCCGGTGATGACCCTGCGCGCCCGCGTCACCCACGTCCACCCGGTCCACCCCGGCGAGACCGTCAGCTACGGCGGGCTGTGGCGGGCGACGCGGGAGACGACGGTCGCCACGGTGGGCTTCGGCTACGCGGACGGCTACCCCCGCAATGCGACCGGACAGGCCCACGTCCTCGCCGGAGGCGAGCGCCGCCCCGTGCTGGGCCGCATCTGCATGGACCAGTTCATGGTGGACGTGACCGGGCTGGACGTCCAGACGGGCGACTGGGTGGAGGTCTGGGGGGCCGGAGACATCACCGTCAGCGACGTGGCCGCCTGGGGAGGCACGGTCGAGTACGAGGTGCTGACGGGGGTGGGCGCCCGGGTCGCGCGGCTGGTGCAGTCCGGCCAGACGGCGGCCTCGGAGCCTCTCTGAACCGCCGGGCGGCGTTCCTCACGGACAAGATGGGCCTGTTTTCTGCCCCTCCCCCCTTGTGGGCAGGTCGGGAGGGGGAACGCCAACGCCATCCCGACGCCCTCCACTCCCCGTGCGGAAGCTTCGCAACAACGCCCTCAGGACAGTGAGCCGGGAGCGGTCTCCAGTTCCGCCGTCCCCCGCACCTCCTCCACACCCGCGTACCCCCCGACGAAGAGGGCGACCCGCAGCTCGTGGATGAAGCGCGCCAGCCACGCCTCCACCGCCTCGGCGCTCTCCAGCGCGGGTTCGAGGAGCGGGCGGGCCACCGCGACGACCCGGGCTCCCAGGGCGAGGGCCCGGGCGGCGTCGAGGCCCGTGCGGATGCCGCCCGAGGCGATCAGCGGCAGGTCGGGGGCGGACTGGCGGGCGTCTTGCAGGGCCCGTGCGGTCGGAACGCCCACCTCGCACAGGTCGGGGCTCAGGACGCTTCCAAAGTGGACGAGCTGCTCGACCCGCGCCCAGCTCGTGCCGCCCGCGCCCGCCACGTCGAGGGCCGCGAAGCCCAGGCCCGCCGCCGCGCGAACCGTCCGCGCGTCCAGCCCGTGCCCGACCTCCTTGAGGATCACCGGGAAGGGCAGCGCGGGCACGACCTCCGCGAGCCGTGCCGTCAACCCCGCCCAGCGCGTATCGCCGCCCGGTTGCAGGGCCTCCTGAAGCGGATTGACGTGGATGGCGAGGGCGTCGGCCCCGACCTCGCGCACCGCCCGCGTGGCCTCGCGCGCCCCGTACCCCAGCCCGAACTGCGCCGCGCCGAGGTTGCCGACGAGGAGGATGTCCGGCGCCACCTCGCGCACCCGGAAGCTGACCGCCGCCTCGGGACGTTCGAGCATCACCCGTTGCGACCCGAGCATCATGCCGACCCCCAGCCGGGCGGCCGCGGTGGCGAGGCGGCGGTTGATCAGGGCCGCCCGCTCGGCCCCGCCCGTCATCGCGCCGATCAACACGGGCGCCCGCAGGCTCTTGCCCAGGAAGGTCGTCTCCAGCCGCACCGCCTCGAGGTCGAGTTCGGGCAGCGCCCGGTACGGCCAGGGCACCCGCTCCAGCCCGGTCGTCACTCCCGCGTACTGGCTCTCGGGCCGCAGGCAGGCCTCGATGTGCCGCAGCTTGCGGGCCTGAATCCCGCTGGCCTCCTCCGGAACCACGTCGCCCGCCGTCACACGGCCCAGCCTACGCGCCCGCGCCTTCCCGGGCGGTGGGCTGGGGTACGGAGACGGCCCGTCCCCCCATCCGCGGCAGGCGTTGACAGAATCGGGACCTCACGCTACTATCTTTGAGCGCCGGAGGAGACGCCGGATGCGAAGGGCGACGCAGGGTAGAGCAGTCTGGTAGCTCGTCGGGCTCATAACCCGGAGGTCACAGGTTCAAATCCTGTCCCTGCAACCAAAGAGAGACCCCACCGGGAGGTGGGGCTTTTTCGTTTCGGCCGGTGGGCCCGCCCTGAAGCGTTGGCCGAAAGAAGAGGGCGCGTCCTGACTTGTCCCTCCGCGAAGGGTCCGGTGCAGTGAAGACGGGACCTCTCGCCGCGCCCGGTCTGACCGTGCTCCTGTGTCAAACACCTCGGAAGGCGAGCACGAGGCCCTCACCCTGCGTGGCAGGGCGCCCCCTCTGCCGTGAGGCCGGGGAAGGTCGGGCCTGCGCCGTGCCTCAGCGCATCCGGTCGCGCACCTCGGCCAGCGTGTCCTCGAAGGCGTCCTGAAAGTCGTCCTCCAGGGCCACGTCGCGGATGAGTTCGTCTTGCAGGGTGGTGGTCTGCTCGCGCGCCCAGCGGACGCGGGCCTGCCGGGCGGAGCTGACGTTGCCCTTGCCCGCGACGAAACGGGCCGCGTGCCGCACGGCCTCGCGGGGGTCGTCGGTGGGGGCGACCACGCTGAGGTTGCGCAGGCCGCCCCGGTCGTTCACCAGGGAGCAGATGACTTCCACCCGCACGCCCCGCCGGGCGAGGAAGACCTGATCCACCCGCCACATGCTCGTGGCGCGGATGGGCTCGGGGGCGGCGCGGGGAATGCGGCGGCGGGCCATGTCAGCCGCTCCCGGCAGCGGGCACGGCGGGCGGCGTCCACTCGCGCGGCGGCTCCAGCCCGAGGAGCACGCGGCCCGCGCCCTCGGCAAGGGCTTCGAGTTCGAGTTCGCCGGGAATCACGATCACCGGGGCGATCCAGGCGAGCCGCCGCTCGATACGGTCCACCAGGCTGTCCCAGCGGGCGATTCCCCCCGTCAGGGCAATCGCGTCCGGGCGGGCCGGAAGCGCCCCGCACTGCTCGCCGACGGCCTTGCACGCCCCGTGCACGAAGGCGGCGGTGGCGGCCTGCACCTCGGGGTCGGTCGCCTCGCGCGCCTCCAGCTCCCGCAGGTCCGCCGTGCCCGTCAGCGCCAGGAAGCCGCTCTCGGCGGCGAGGAGACGGCGCACCTCGGCGCCCGTCCGCTCCCGGGCGAGGTCGAGCAGGGCGCCCGTGGGCAGCGGCCCGGCCTGGAGCGCCCCCAGCGGGCCGCCGTCGGGGCCGGTGCCCGTCGTGTCGACCGCCCGCCCGCCGTCGAAGGCCGTCACGCTGGTCGTGGCCCCCAGGTGCGCGACGACCACGCGGGCGTCTTGCAGCCGCTTGCCGACCTCGTGCGCGGCGCGGCGGGCGACCACCCGGGCGTTGAGGGCGTGGAAGCGGGCCTCCCGGGTCACGCCCGCCACCCCGGTCACGCGGGCTTCGGGCAGCAGCTCGTTCACGCTCTGCGGGTCCACCACGAAGGCGGGCACCCCCCGCACCCCCGCGACGGCGAGCGCGAGGGCGCCCCCGAGCCCCGCCGCGTCCCGGCCCGCCGAGGCGGCAAAAGAGGCCAGCTCGGGCGTGACCCGGTACGTGCCCGCCCGCACCTGCCCCAGCCAGCCCCCCCGGGCGACGAGCGCGTCGGGGGCGGGCCACCCTTCGGTGGCCTCCAAGACCGCCCGCACCAGCGCCGCCAGGTCTTCCTCGCCGGGTGGACCGGGCAGCGGCACCTCCGCGCGGGTGAGGCTGACCCGGAGCTGGCCGGGCAGGGCCGGGTTGTCGCTGGGCAGGAGGGTCGCGCACGCGAGTTTCACGCTGCTGGAACCGGGATTGACCACGTGCGCGATCATGAACGCCCCAGCCTAGCAGATGGCGGGCCCCCCGCGCCCCGGCGTGTGAGGGAAACGTGAGGGGGTGGGGGGACGGGGCCCGCGCCCCACCCTCCCCACCCGTCCCGAGCGGCGCTCAGCTCGGCTCGATCAACCCGTAGTTGCCGTCACGGCGGCGGTAGACGACCGCACAGCCGCCCGTGTCCATGTTCTTGAAGACGTAGAAGTCGTGGCTCAGGGCCTCCATCTGGGTCACGGCGTCTTCGGGGCTCATGGGGCGCATGTCGAACCTCTTCTGCCGCACGATCTCGGGCCGGAAATCCTCCACGTCGTCGTCGGACACCTGAGCTTCCCCCTCGGCGGGGGCGGGAGCGGGTTCGGGCAGGGCGTCTTGGCGCCGCTTCATGTAGCGGGTCTTGAACTTGCGAAGCTGGCGCTCGAGCACGTCCGACGCCCGGTCGATGGCGGCGTACATGTCGGCGTGGTGCTCCTCGGCGCGGATGACGCCGTTGGGGACGTTGAGCTGCACCTCGACGCGGTTGCGCCGGGCGGCGTCGCGCACGTCCCGCACGGTGAGGGTCACGCGCGCCTCGGTGATCTGGTCGCTGAAGCGGTCCAGGCGCGTGAGCTTTTCCTCGACGTAATCGCGCAGCGCGTCGGTCACGTCCATGTTCCGGCCAGAGAGCTGGTAGATATGCACGGCTTCACGTCCTTTTCCCGGAGGGTAGGCAGCTTCCGGGAATTCACTCTAAGCGCCTTCCGGGTGGCCTGTCAGACGAATGGCGCACAGCGAGAGTTCATGAGGGCCGGTATCGTGAGGAGGTTGGAGGCGCCGCCCCGGCCCAGACAGCGGACTTCTCCCGACAACCCCCAATGCAACCGTAAGGGTGGGGGCTGCGTGGGGGGCGGCCCGGGCGCTACCCTGGGGGGCGTGAAGGTAGACCGGACCGAGCAGGACGAGGCGCGGCGCGAACGGATCGCCCGGGCCGCCTTCGAGCTGTTCGCCCGCAGCGGTCTGGACGCCACGAGCGCGCAGGACATCGCCCGCGCGGCCTACGTGAGCCGCACGAACCTCTACCGTTACTACCCCAGCAAGGTCCACATGCTGCTCGCCCACTTCGAGCGCACCGTGCACGACACCCGCGACGAGGCGGTGCGGCGGCTGCACGCGGGCGCAGCCCCCCAGGCGGTGTGGGCCCACGTCACCACCCGGATGGCCGACCTCGGCGTGCGGTACGGGCACCTCGTCGGAGCGGTCGGGCACGCCGTCCTGGGCGGGCGGCGCGAGCAGGAGCCCGGCGAGGGCGTCCGCACGGCCCTCACCCTCGTCGCCCTCGTCGAGCCCGTCCTCATCGCCATGCGAGACCGGGGGGCGCTGCGGGGCGAGGTGAACACCCACCTGCTCAGCGCCCTGCTCGTGGACGCCTGCCTCCTCGCCCTGCTGCACGGCGGCTACCGCGACCAGCGCGAGGTGCTGCGCGACTGGCAAGACCGCTTCAGCCTGCTGATCCACGGCGCCCTCGCCCCCGGCGTGAGTCTGGGGGACGTGGCGGACGCCCTGCCGGACCCCAAGGGCTGAGAAACCCTCAAGCCGCCCACGCCGGGCCCATTGGTATGCTCGGCGCATGACCTCCCCTGCCGCCGCCGGTTCCCTGACGCAGCTCCCGGCCTGGAAGGCGCTGCAAGACCACTTCCGCGAGGTCGCGGGCCTGCATCTGCGCGACCTCTTCGCCAGCGACCCCGCGCGCGGCGAGCGACTGAGTGCCGAGGGGGCGGGTCTCTACCTCGACTATTCCAAGAACCGGGTCACCGACGAGACCCTGCGCCTGCTCTTCGACCTCGCGCGGGCGGCGGGGGTGGAGGCGCGGCGGGACGCCATGTTCGCGGGCGAGCGCATCAACGTGACCGAGAACCGGGCGGTCCTGCACACGGCCCTGCGCGCTCCCCGGGGTTCAGAGGTGCTGGTGGACGGCCACAACGTCGTCCCCGAGATTCACGAGGTGCTGGACCGCATGGCCGCCTTCGCCGACTCGGTGCGTTCGGGCGGGTGGCTGGGCTTCACCGGGCGGCCCATCCGCAACGTCGTGAACATCGGCATCGGCGGCTCGGACCTGGGGCCCGTGATGGCCTACGAGGCGCTGAAGTTCTACGCGCGGCGCGACCTCACCCTGCGTTTCGTCTCCAACGTGGACGGCACCGACCTGACCGAGAAGACGCGCGACCTCGATCCCGCCGAGACGCTGTTCGTCGTCTCCAGCAAGACCTTCACCACCCAGGAGACGATGGCGAACGCGACGAGCGCGCGGGCATGGCTGCTGGACGCGCTCGGGGACGACGCGGCGGTCGCCCGGCACTTCGTCGCGGTGAGCACGAACGCGGAGGGGGTGTCGGGGTTCGGCATCGACACCGAGAACATGTTCGGCTTCTGGGACTGGGTGGGGGGCCGCTACAGCGTCGGCAGCGCCATCGGCCTAAGCCTGATGATCGCGGTCGGCCCCGACGGCTTCCGCGAGTTCCTGGCCGGGCTGCACGACATGGACGAGCACTTCCGCACCGCGCCGCCCGAGCGGAATCTGCCCATGCTGACGGGGTTGATCGGGCTGTGGTACCGCGACTTCTTCGATGCTCAGACACACGCCGTCTTGCCCTACGACCAATACCTGATGTACTTCCCGGCGTACCTCCAGCAGCTCGACATGGAGAGCAACGGCAAGCACGTCACGCTCGACGGGCGCACCGTGGACTACCAGACCGGCCCCGTCGTCTGGGGCCAGCCGGGCACGAACGGGCAGCACGCCTTCTACCAGCTCATCCACCAGGGCACCAGCCTGATTCCCTGCGACTTCATCGGCTTGTGCCAGACCCTCAACCCGCTGCCCCCGCACCACGACCTGCTGATGGCGAACGTCTTCGCGCAGACCGAGGCCCTCGCCTTCGGCAAGACGCAGGCGGAGGTGGAGGCCGAGGGCGTCTCGCCTGACCTCGCGCCGCACCGCGTCTTCGAGGGGAACCGGCCCACGAACACGATCCTTGCCGACCGACTGACCCCGCGCACGCTGGGCGCCCTGGTCGCCCTGTACGAGCACAAGGTTTTCGTGCAGGGGGCGGTCTGGGACATCAATTCCTTCGACCAGTGGGGCGTCGAGCTCGGCAAGGTGCTCGCCGGGAAGATCGTGCCCGAGTTGCAGGCGCAGGGTGAGCCGCAGCTCTCGCACGACTCCAGCACGAATACGCTGATTCGGCGGTACAGGGAGCGGCGGGGGTAGGAGGGGTTGGCCTTTTGCCCACGGCTGGGCCAACACCTTGCGACCCTCCCCCTAATCCGCCGCGTGGTTCAGGATCTCCCGCTCGTAGACCTCCCGTACGGTCTGGACCATCTCGCCGACGTTGCGCGAGCCGCTGAGGTCGAGGAGGCTGACGACCTCCTGGGGATCGAGGGCCGTGTTCGCGCAGGCCCGCAGCAGGGCGTAGTGGACGACGCTCGTGCCGGGGCGCGCGCCCCCCGCCGGGGTCCAGGCCTCTTGCAGGCGGGGCATCAGGGCGGCGGCGAAACGCTCCACCTCTCCCTCGTGCCGCCGCAGTTCCTTGAGGAGTTGGCCGACCGAGCGCACGCCCACGTAATGCAGCAGGCTGGCGAGGCGCTGGGGCCGCTCGGGGTCGGGCCAGTTTTCGAGCAGAGGCACCCGCAGGGCGGCGGCGACGGCGAGGTCGAGGTCGCGCACCGGGGAGGTGCCGAGGAGATAGGTCATGCTCTGCGCGTCGATGTACACGCCGTCGGGGCCCTCGGCGATGCGCCCCTGCAGCGTGGCGGCATAGTCGCGCGATAAGCGGTGCAGGGCCATGAATTCCTCGTCGGCCATCTCCAAGAGGCCCGCGAGGCGGTAAAAGCGGCGCCGGACCTCACGCGGGACGGCCTCGCGGTTCTTGTAGCCGAGGTCGTGTTCGATCTCCGCCCAGGCGTGCTGGAGGATCGAGCGGATCTGCACCTCGAACCTCGCCCCCGACCCCACCACCGGCAGGCCCGCGAACTCGGGCACGTCGGGCGGCGGACTCACGACGTAGTGCACGCCCATGTACCCGAAGCGGTCGGGGTCGTGCATCTTCGACTTGTCGATGGAGTGGTCCCAGTCCACCGCGTGGTGCTCCTCGACGAGGCGGGCGACCACGTTCACGTCGCTTTCGAAGTAGGTGATCACGCGCACGGCCACGAGGTCGGTCACGTCGGCGAGCGAGGGGTAGCGCCCCGCCTTGCGCCGCAGCTTGTCGGCGAGGCTCGCGGGGCGCTTGACCCGGCCCGTCACGTGGTGGATGTTCAGCCCCGCCCCCGCGAGCAGCCGGGTGGTGTGGGCGACCGCCGCGTCCCTCAGCCGCTCGTATTCCGGCAGGGCGTCCCGATACGCCTGCACCAACGCCTCGCTCATGGTGGGGCCATGATAGTGCAGGCCCGGGCCATGAGCCGCACATGAGCGAAGTCGGGAGAGGCCGCCCCCCTGGCTCCCCCCGCCGGGCGGGTGCATCCTGTCCGCATGACGACCCCCACCCGGAGCCCCGCCGTGACCTTTCCCGCGCCCAGGCGCATTCCCTACCCCGGCGGCTGCGTCCTCGAACCCGGTCCCTACGCGCTCGACTACCTGCTGAAGTGGCGGGCGGACGTGACCGTGCGGGGTGCAGTCCACCCGGACACGCCCGTCTTTCCCCTGCTGCGCGACCTCCTGCGCGACCCCGCCGCGCACGGCCTGACCCGCGAGGAGGCGGAGGCGGCGCGGGGCCGCTTCCTCGATCTGGCCGGGCAGGCCCTCTCCGCCGAGGGCGGCGACCCGGCGTGGCTTGCCCGGGAGTTCGGGCGTTGAGGACCCCGGGGACACGCCGTTGACGCGGACCGTCCCCGCATTGCGGCCCGCGCTTCCGGGCGAGGCGCTGCACGCGCGGGTGGCCCGGACGCTGCGCGAGGCGATGCTGGAAGGAACCCTGGCTCAGGGCACGCGGTTGCCGGGACACCGCGCCCTCGCCGCTCGGCTGGGCGTCTCGCGCAACACGGTGGTGGACGCCCTCGCGCAGCTTGCCGTGGAGGGGTACGTGCACAGCAGCGCCCGCAGCGGCACCCGGGTCGCCGTGCCGGGTGCCGCGCCCCTCCGGGAGGACCCCTCCGCCGCCCCCCTGCCCCTCAGCGCGTGGGCGGCGCGGGCCCTCGCCGGGCGGGTGCCGGACGCGGGCGGCGGGTACGCGGTGGACTTCCGGGTCGGGCAGCCCGTCCCCGACCTCTACCCGGCGGGCGCGTGGGCGCAGGCCCTGACCCGCCAGGCCCGCGCCGCCGGGGAACGCGGGGAGGGCGGCCCGACCGACGACCTCGGCACCCTCCTCGGCCCCCCCGAGACGCGCCGGGCCCTGGCCGCCTACCTGAACGCCGAGCGCGGCGCCCGCGTCACCCCCGACATGGTGATGCTGACGGGGGGCACCCAGGCCTCGCTCGACGCGCTGGCGCGGGTCTTTCTGGAGGAGGGGCGGGTGGCCGCCGTCGAGGACCCCACCTACCCGGGCGCGCGGGCGGCGCTCGGGGCGACGGGGGCGACTCTCTGCCCGGTGCCGGTGGACGCGGCGGGCCTTGACCCGGCGGCGCTGCCCCGGCAGGCCACCCTGCTCTACCTGACCCCGGGGGCCCAGTACCCCACGACGGTCACGCTGCCCGCCGGGCGGCAATCGGAGGTGGTGGCCTGGGCGCGGCGGGCGGGGGCCTTCATCCTGGAGGACGATTACGCCGCCGACCTCCACCACGGCGGGCGGTCCCCGGCGGCGATGCAGGGGCTCGCCCCCGACCGGGTGATCTTGCTCGGCAGCTTCAGCAAGAGCCTCGCCCCCGTCACCCGCAGCGGTTACCTCGTCGCGCCCGAGCCCGTCACGCGCGTGCTGGCGGGCACCCGGCCCCTGACCGACCGCGCCCCCGCCACGCTCGACGCCCTGGCGCTCGCGGACGTGCTCGCCTCGGGGGCGTACGCGCGGCACCTGCGGGGGGCGCGGTCGGCCATCCGCCGCCGCCACGAGGTCCTGCTCGCGGCCCTGGCCTCCGGGCTCCCGGGGTGGGAGGTCACGCCCGCCCGCGCCGGGCTGCACGTCCACGTCACCCTGCCCGCGCCCCTCTCGGAGGAGGAGGCGATTCGGCGGGCGGCCTCGGCCGGGGTGGCCCTCTCTCCCGCCGCACCGCTCGCGCACCACGCCCGGCCCCCCGCCGTGCTGCTCGCCTTCGCGCACCTGCCGCCCGAGCGGCTGCGGGAGGGGGTGGCCCGCCTCACCCGTGTCTTTTTTCCCGCTCTCCCCCCCAACGGGCGGGCTGAGGCAGGCTTCGTGAAGAAGGAGTAAAGTACGGGGGTGCGCTTCCTGTTCGTCGCCCTGGCGGTCGCCGTCGCGCTGCTGTACTTCACCGTGGGGCTGCGTTTCGGCTACGTGACGCTGACGCCCACCCACCTCCTCAACGCGCACGGCGAGAACAGGTACGCCTTCGACCTGTACGAGGCCGACAAGAGCGTGGGCGTGCGCGGCACCTGCTCGGTCCGCAGCGGCAAGGCCGTCTTGCGCCTCCTCGACCCCAGCGGCACCCAGGTCGCCGGGCAGACCTGCCCCAAGGGCGAGTGGTCCCTGAACCTCCTCGGCAGCGGCGAGATGGGCGTCTACCGCCTCACCGTGGAGTTCGACCGCTACTCGGGCACCCTGGACCTCAAGGAAGCCCGGCAGTAGGCGGCCGAAGATGACCGCCCTCGGGTTCCTCTCCCGCTCGCTGGCGCACACGGACTGGGGCGACCGCCGGGTGCTGGAGGCGTTGCGGCAGGCCCCCACCCCTCCCCCTGAAGCCGTGCGGCTGCTCGCCCACGTCCTCGCCGCCGAACACGTCTGGTTGCGGCGGCTGCGCGGCGAGGACGCCGGGGGCACGCCGATCTGGCCGGACGCAGATTTGGAGGCGTGCGGGGAACGCCTGACGCTGAACGGGCAGGCGTACCGTGACCTTCTCGAAACCCTGACCGACGCGCGCCTGGACGAGGTGGTGACCTACCCCAACAGCACGGGGCGGGTCTTCCACACGTCGGTGGGCGACATCCTGCACCACGTGTTCGCGCACGGGGCGTACCACCGGGGGCAGATCGCGCTGACCATGCGGCAGGCGGGGCTGGAGCCCGTGAACACCGACCTCATCACGTTCGTGCGGGAGACCACGCCGGGCTGAACGGGCAAAGGGGCCACCTCACGCGGAGATGGCCCCTTTGCCCGGTGACGCTCGCTTACGCCTGCTGCTTGGCGGCGTTGGCCTTGTTGATGGCGCGGGCAAGGCGGCTCTTCTTGCGGGCGGCGGTGTTCTTGTGGAGGGTGCTGCCCTTGGCGGCCTTGTCGAGCAGGCTCTCGGCCTTGCGCTGGAGTTCTCCGGCGTTCTCGGCGCCCGTCTGCGCGGCGGCGACGGCCTTCTTGGTGAAAGTCTTGATCGTGCTCTTGCGGCTGCGGTTGATCAACCGGCGCTTGAGGCTCTGGCGGTGACGCTTCTGGGCGGACTTGTGACGAAGGGCCATGTGAGTTCTCCTTGTTCTCCCGCGTCCCGCGGGGCGGTTCCCACTCCTGTGTCAGGGAGGAACGCGACGCGCCCGTCTCCCCGTGGGGAGGCCTCGGCGCCTTCCGCCCGGCCTTTGACCGGGCAGAGGTCACCCACCGACAGGAAGGCAACCTGGGCATCTTAGCGGGTGCGGGGAGTGGGCGCAAGCGGCATACTGGACGCGTGACGGCGGGCGAGAACAGGGGGGCAGGGGACCGGCAGAAGGCGCGTGACGACCTCCTCGCCTACGCCTTCCGGGCGCTGTCGGGCCGGGCGCTCACCGAGACGGAACTGCGCGCCCGCCTCCTGCGGCGCACCGACGACGAGACGCTGGCCGCCGAGGTCCTCGCCCGCGTGCAGGAGCTGGGCTACCAGAGCGACGAGGGCGTCGCCCGCGCGGAGGGTCACCGCCGGGGGGTGGGCGGTTTCCGTGTCCGGCAGACCCTCAAGCGCCGGGGGGTGGGGGAAGGCCTGATCGAGGAGACGCTCGCCACCCGCGACCCGGAGGAGGAACAGGCCGACGCGCGGGCGATCCTGGAGCGCCGCTGGCCCAGCTTCGCCCGCAGGCGTGACCCGAGGGCGACAGCCTACGCCTTCCTGGCCCGGCGCGGCTTTCCGGGAGCGGTGATCTGGGCGGCGATCCGGGAGGTGTCGGCGGCGCACCCGGAGGAGGGGAGCGGCGAGGACGAGCCCGAGGTGGAATTCGAGGAGCTGGATTGACCCTCAGAGCGTGTTCCAGAAGAGTGCCACCGAGACACACCCTCCGGGTTGAGTGCTGTTTGGGACGGCGTTGCCGTCCACCCCCCTCCCAGCCTCCCCCGCAAGGGGGGAGGGGCTAAAAGACAGTTCTCGTTCTGAGCGTGAGAAACGCTGCCGCGCTTTTCAAACACGCACTCAGATGTTGTGTAAGGGCGAGTGGCCGAGCCCTGTCACCCTGAGTGCAACGGTGAGTCTTACCCTCGGCGCTGTCAGGGCGAATCCCGTCTGCATCCTCTTCCCCGCCCGGCGTCCACGCCCACCCGAAAACGGCGGAGCCTCGCTTGACACCCCCAGGGGCGCCGCGTAGACTACCCGACGCACCAAAAGCGGGCCTTCTGTGCCCGGCTGACTGGAGCCGTGGTAGGGCGGGGCGTAGCGCAGCCTGGTAGCGCACGTCGTTCGGGACGACGGGGTCGGAGGTTCGAATCCTCTCGCCCCGACCACGCTGGAAGCCTCCCCCTGCGGGAGGCTTTCGCCTTGGCTTCCCCAGACCTCGCCGCCCCCTTCCCCGCCCGGAGCCTGACCCATGCGCGTCTACGCCATCGCCGACCTGCACCTCGCCACCGTCACGCCCAAGCCGATGACGGTCTTCGGGCCGAACTGGGCGGGGCACCCCGACGCGATCTTCCGGGAGTGGCGCGAGGTCGTGCGAGGGGAGGACCTCGTGCTGCTGCCGGGCGACCTCTCCTGGGCGATGCGGCTTCCCGACGCCCTGGTGGACCTCGACCGGGTCGCGGAGCTGCCGGGCACCAAGGTCTTGCTGCGGGGAAATCACGACTACTGGTGGACGAGCGCCGCCAAGCTGCGCGCCGCCCTGCCCCCCGGGATGCTCGCCGTGCAGAACGACGCCGTGCGGGTGGGCAAGGTGGTCGTGTGCGGCTCGCGCGGCTGGCTCACCCCCGGCTACGAGCCCCTGGGCGAGGATGACGAGCGGCTGCTCAACCGCGAGGCCGAGCGGCTGCGGCTCAGCACCCAGGCCGCCGCACGGCTCCGGCACCCTGGCGACGCCCTCATCCTGATGCTGCACTACCCGCCCGCCAGCCCGCCCTATCCCCCCAATCCCCTTACCGCTGTGATCGAGGCGGCCCGGCCCAATCTGGTCGTCTACGGGCATCTGCACGGGGTGAACCCGGAGCGGTCCCTGCGTCATGTCGGCGCCGTTCCCGCCCACCTCGTCGCGGCGGACGGGCTGAAGTTCCGCCCCAAACTGTTGCTGGAAACGAAGGGGTAACCGGGGCGTCCCGGCCCTCACCTTCTCCCCCAGAAGTCTGCCCTCCCGCCCAGGACATACCCGGTTTTCCGGCGTCCTGGGCTGACCGGCCGAGTTGACGGTCCGGGGACCAGTCTCTCCCGGCCTCATCCCGAGTTCTCCCATCCGAATGGGGCTTATTGAGAATTATTCCTATTAAGGGTAGAATGTCCCCATGTCGCCCGTCCAGCCCTCTGCCCCCGCCGCCGCCACGCTCACGCCCACGCATCAGGAACACGCCTTCGTGCTGCAAAAGGTCCAGCCTGCGCTCCTGGGGTTGATGGACGGCAGCGTGAGCACCCTGGCGCCGATCTTTGCGACGGCGGGGCTGACGGGCAAACCCATCGACGCCTTTTTCGTCGGGCTGGCGGCCAGCATCGGGGCGGGCATCAGCATGGGGCTGGCCGAGGCGCTTTCCGACGACGGGAAGGTGAGCGGCCGGGGCACGCCGCTGGGGCGCGGGCTGATCACGGGGCTCGCCACCATCCTGGGCGGGATGCTGCACACCTTCCCCTTCCTGCTGCCCGACCTGCGCGCGGCGCTGACGCTGGCGTACGTGGTCGTGATCGCCGAGCTGCTCGCCATCGCCCTGATCCGCTGGCGGTACATGCGCAGCCCGCTCGGGCAGACGGTCTTTCAGGTCGTGGTGGGCGGCGCGGTCGTGTTCGGCGTGGGCGTGTGGCTGGGACGGCTCGGGGCGGGCGGGTAAGACGGGAGAGCTGGGGGAGGGGGCGCGGGCGGGCCTCCTCCCTTTTCGCCGCGCTAAGCCACCCGGCGCAGGCGCACGAGCGGTCCCGCGTCGCACACTGCGGACATGACGCGAAGCATTCGGGCCACCCTCCGCGCGGTGGTCACACACCCGGACGGGCGGCGGGTCGCGGCGGTGGGCGGCGCCCTGCCCGCGGCGGTGGTGGCGGAGAACACCTTCGTGGGGCGCGGCCTGACGAACGCCTTCCCGGCGCTCTCCCCCTGGCTGGCCCCGTTGCGGCGGCTGCATTTCGCCCGGCTGGGGGAGGACCCGGACGGCACCCTCGTGCGCGAGGCGGTGTGGCACCTCGACGCGCCGTGCGGGCTGAGGGGCGCGGCCTGGGTTTTGCCGGGCGAGTTGCCGGACGCCGAGCGGGGCTGGGCCGAGGCCGCCCTCTCCCCCGCCCCGCCGCACAGGCCTCCCTTCGCCCGGGTCGGCTGGGCGGCGGGCGCGCTGGCGTGGCTTGACGAGGAATTGGGGGAGCAGGGCCTGACCCGCGCCCGGATGCCCGAGCCGGTCAAACACTGGGGCATCAGCGCCCTGTGGCGGGTGGGGCTGGAGGGGGGCGGGGACCCCGTGTACCTCAAGGCCGTGCCCGCCTTCTTCGCGCGGGAGGTCACGGCGACCTGCGTGCTCTCGGGCGAGATTCCGGGAGCGGCCCCACCCGTCCTCGCCGCCGACGAGGGGCGGGGGCTGCTGCTGCTGGGGCACGCGGGAGACGTGCCGGGTGAGAGGGACGACGGCACCGGCCTCGCCGCCCACCTCGCGCGGGTGCAGCGGGCGAGCGTGACGGCCTTGCCCGAACTGCGCTCACGCGGAATGCCCGACCACGGCCCGGCGTGGGTGGCGGCGCTGCTTCCCGAACTGCTGCGCGAAGACGTGCTGCTGCTCGGCGAGGAAGGCGGCCTGAGTCCCGCCGAGGCCGCCCGGCTGTGGGTGCTGGAGGGCCGCTTGCAGGAGGCCTGCGTGCGCCTGCTCGCCTCGCCGCTGCCGGAGGTGGTCGGGCACGGGGACCTGCACCGGGACAACGCCGTGCGGAATGCCGGGGGGCGCTGGACCCTGATCGACTGGTCGGACGTGAGCGTGACCCACCCCTTCCTCGACGCGGACCCCCTCTACCTCGCCCCGGAGGGCGCCTCCCCCGGAGTGCGGGAGGCGGTACAGACCGCGTACCTGGCGGAGTGGGCCGACCTCCTGCCCCTGCCCGAGGGGCGGCTTCTCATGCAAGACGCCCGGCTGGTCGGTGAGGTCTACCGGGCGCTGGGGTACACGCACGGCATCCAGCCCCACATCGAGGACAAAGGCGAGTCGCGGACCGCACACCTCGAACACCTGCGGCGGGTGCTCGAACGGGCGGAGGCGCCGGTTCCGCCCGTCCCCACGCACGGGCGGGCGTCGCCGTCTCCCTTGCCCTGACCTTCACCCGGCCCCGCGCCCCCGTGGACCCGTGGGGTGGGCCGTTATGCTGGGGGCGGAGGCGCGCGTGCAGGACCCCGACAAAGTACAGAGCCGACTCGTCGCCGACCGCAAGGTCAGGGCGGTCGCCCAGGCGGGGAGCCACGGCACGGAGGTCGCGTGGGTGGGCAGCCTGCCGACCCTGGTGACCTTCGAGCGCGGCCTGCTCTCGCCCCAGACCGAGACGCGCGCCGGGGTGACGGTCGAGCGATTCCCCTTCGAGAAGCTGGAGGGGTGGCGCGAGTGGGACGTGGCGCGCGAGGAAGCGCCCCTCGCCCTGCTCGCCACCAGCCGCGTCGTGTACGACCCGACGGGCCACTACGGGCGCATTCAGCGCACCCTCTGGACCCTCAATCCCGCCCAGCTCGCCGCGCACCGCGAGGACTTGCTGGGCCGCGCCGCCGCCCGGCTGGACACCGCCCGCCGCCAGTACACCGGGCCCGGCCACGGCCCACAGGAGCAACTGCTCGCCCTCGCCGAGGCGCGCGACGTGGCCCTCTCGCTGCTGTACCCGGCGCTGCTGACCCACACGCACGCCTGGCCCGAGTTCGAGATTCGCCTGCCGCACGCGTGGCGGGCCGCCGCCGGGCTGCGTTTTCCCAAGGCCGTCTACCGCCTGGAGAACCTCTACGGCTTCGGCGGCGAGGACGAGGCCCGGCGGGTGCTGCTCGCCACGCGTGGCCTGGGGCTGCTGGAGCAGGAAAAACGCGCCCGCGCCGCCTTCCAGGTCGGGTACTACGACGGGGCCGTGCGCTACCTGCGCGACGAGACCGCCCGGACCCACCGCGCCGATCTGGAACGCTGGACGTACCTCTCCAGCGCCCGGCGGGACAAGCTGGGCATCCTCCTCGGCGTGACCCGCAGCCCGCTCGGGCCCGCCGCGCTCGCCATCGCGGGCGAGTTGCTGGCGGACGCGCGGGAGGGGCGGTAGGGGTTGTTGATTGGAGGAGCTTCAGGAGGTCGGCGAGAGTTCTTGGATGCCCTGCCCGGTCACCCCCTCTGCGGTGCAGCTCTCCGAGTCCCGACCTTCCCCCTCAAGGGGAGGAGCTCAAAACAAAGGCTTTTTCCCTATGCCAGCGCTCCCCAAGCCGCCCGCACCGCCACTCCCCGCTCGAAGCGCAGCCCCAGGCTGGCAAAGCAGTCCTCCAACATGCCCGCGATGCCCAGCGCGTCGTAGCGGTCGGCGTAGCCCAGGGTGGAGACGCGGAACACCGTGTCCTCGTGCGGGGCCTGGCCGGGCAGGGCGCGCTGGCCCATCTCGGCGAGGCGGGCGCTGACCTGCCACCCGGTGAGGCCCTGGGGAGGCCGCAGCACGGCGACGGCGGGCGTGGTGCGCGGAGCCCAAGCGGGGGCGCCGAGGGCCGTCCCGGCGGCGGTCAGGGCGTCCGCCTGCCTGCGCTTCTCGGCCCACAACACGTCCAGGGGCACGGCGAGCAGGCGGTCGAGGGACAGGGACAGGGCGTAGATCAGGTTGATGGCGGGGGTCTGGGGCGTGTTCCCGGCCTTCTGCCCCTTGAGCTCGCGGGTGAGGTCGAGGTAGAAGCCCCTGGGCGTGTCCTGAATCATCCGCCCCTGCACCTCGGGGCTGAAGAGGACGAAGCCCAGGCCGGGGGGTGTGGCGGTGCCCTTCTGGCTCCCGCTCACGATGGCGTCCACCCCCCACTCGGCGGGCCGGAGTTCGGCCACCCCGTAGCTCGTCACGCAGTCGGCGATGACGATGAGGTCGGGGTTCTGCGCTTTGGCGGCGCGCGTGATCGCCTCCAGGTCGTGCAGGGCGCCCGTGCTCGTCTCGGAGTGGGTGATCAGGAGGGTGTGGGCGCCCTTCGCGGCGTCGGCGACCTCGCCGGGGTCGAGCACGTCGCCCCAGGGCCGGGCCACGACGGTCGTGTCGTAGCCGAGCCGCCGCGCCATCTCGCCCCAGCGTTCGGAGAATTTGCCCGCCTGGGCGTTGACGACCTTCGCACCCACGGGGGTGAGGCTGACGAGCGCCCCCTCGAAGGCCCCGGTGCCGCTGCTCGTGGTGATCACGGCGTCGTAGGGGGCGCCGAGGAGGCGGGCGAGCTTGGCGCGGGCCTCCTGCAACTTCTCGACTCCCTCGGGCGCGCGGTGGTGCATCTGCGGCCGGGCGAGTTCGAGGAGGACGCGCGGCTCGACCTCGACCGGGCCGGGGGCGATCAATCGGTGGCGGTTGAGGGGGAGGTGGGCGTCGGGGTCCACCGTGGTGGGGCGGGCGGGCGCGATGTCGGTCATGCCCAGCATCGTAGCCTCGCGCGGGAGGCGGAAAGGGGGCTCGTCTGGAACCCTCACCCCACCCGCAACTCGTCCACCCCCAGCCCCGCCCGGTCGGCGAGCAGGGCGGCGGCGACGGCCTCGGGGGCGAGGGCTCCGCGCGGCGCCCTTCCCACCTGCGTCCAGAGGGGCGTGTCCACGGCGGGCGGCAGCACCAGGGTCAGGGTCTTGCCCCGGGTTTCCAGCCGGGCGATGTCCAGGGCGCGGGCGACGGCGGCCTTGCTCGCGGCGTACTGGGAAAAGCCGCGGGCGGTGACGAGTTCGGGGCGGGCGCCGATCACGTAAAGCCGCCCTCCCGGCGCGAGACGGGGCAGGCCGTATTTCAGCGTCCACAGCACCCCGAAATAGTTGGCGTTCCACACCGCCCGCACCTTCGCCGCGTCCGCCTCGGCGAGGGGATGGGGCAGGGCGGCGCCCGCCGCATAGACGACCGTCTCCAGGCCGTCCAGGCTCTCGAACAGGGTGCGGACGTGGCTCTCGAAGCCCACGTCCAGGGGGAGCGCGGTCGCTCCCAGCTCTGTGGCGAGGGGCTGGAGTTTCTCGCCGTTTCGCCCGGCCAGGGTGAGGGGTGAGGAGACCGCGAAAGCCCGTGCGGTTGCCGCTCCGATTCCGCCCGTCGCTCCGATGATCAGCGTGCCGCCCTGGGTGGTCATGGGGTCAGTGCAACACGGGGCGTGAGGCGGGGCTGTAGGGAGGGATGCAGAGGGGCCGGGCAACTTGCGACGGTTTACCCCCACCCCCCAGCCCCCTCCCCCCAGGGGGGCAGGGGGAGCGGCGCTGCGCTGGGCAAGGGCATACGGACGGCGCGGGTGGTCGGGTTCTTCTGAACGCAAGGTCTGATCTTGTCGCGTCCCATCGGCTCGCCCACCGTCTCGCTGCGCGAGCCGACGTGGTGGTGGGCCAGGGGCGTTCAGTCCCGGGTACTCATCGGGCGTCCCGATTGACGGTTTTAAAGAGCAACAGCTTCAGCTTCTTTTCTCCCTCTCCCCTTGCGGGAGAGGGCCGGGGTGAGGGGGCAGGCGAGCGACTCTCCCGCCAGGAGGATGAACTCTCCCTTTCCCCGGCGGGCAACCCGCGGACTTCTGGGGTGACGGCACCGCCACCCCTTCCCCGCCTCACCTCAGACCGGCGTGCCGCTCGCTCCCAGCGCCTCCTCGATCTTGCCCAGACGGCGGGTCGAGGGGTCGAGGGCGGTGACGACGGCGGCCAGGAGGATCACCGCGCAGGCGACGGCGTGGGTGGCGAGGGTGCCGAGCGGCAGGAAGGCGATGGCGACGCCCACCGGGGCGATCAGCCCGATGGTGACGGCGCTGAGGTCGGGGAAGCGGTGGCCGGTGACGCGCGCGGCGTTCCAGCGCAGGAAAAGCAGGGTGAGGCTCACCAGGACGAGGGGCCAGGCGACGAACTGGCGGTCGATGGCGTCGCGGGCACTTTCCTCGTCGGCGATGCCGTGGCCGAAGCCCACCGCGAGCATCACGATGCTGAGGGTGAAAGGCAGGTGACCATAGAGCCACGCGAGGAGCGACCCCACCCGCCCGGCGCGGTGCGCGGCGAGCACGGGCAGGGCGCGGGCCTGCTCGAAATACAGCCGCCACAGCGCCACGGCGGTCAACAGAGCGAGAAAGGCGGGGGCCTGGTCGGCCCAGCGCAGTTCCTGTTGTCGGCTGCCCGCCACGACCTCGGTCACGATGCCGCCGAGCGCGATGATCTGGAGGAGGCCCACCCGTTCGGGCAGGTGCTCCTGGTGCGGCATGGCGCGGCGCTGGCGGTCCCGGCCCAGGATGGGCGTGAGCACGTCGATGGCGAGCGCCACCCCCCAGGCCAGCAGTTCCGCCGTGCCCTGCAAAAAGGCGCTGGCGAACCAGAACACCGCCGCTGCGCCGAAGCCCAGCGCCTGCCCGCGCGCGAAGGCGGCCCCCTCCGGGTGGCTGCGGAGGGTCAGGAGGTACATCGCCACCAGCACGAGGCGGTTGGCCGTGTAGGCGAGCCCGAAGGCCATCCCGGTGTCGCTGAGGTCGCCGCGCAGGGTCAGGCAGAGCGTGCCCAGGGTCAGGAGCTGCACCAGCGTGCCCAGGCGGTAGGCCCGGCTGTCGTTGCCGTAGCGGGCCGCGAAGGTCGTGTTGCCCGCCCAGGCCCACCACACCGCCGCGAACATCAGCACGAACACGAGCAGGTTGTACCCGGTGGGCGCGTCCCCCAGCCGTTTGGCGAGCTGGTCGAAGGCCGTGACGAAGATCAGGTCGAAAAACAGCTCCAGCCAGGTGACGCGCTGCTCGCCCGAGCTGTCCCCGGCTTCCGGGGCGCCCCCCTCAGGAGCACCGTCGGGTGAGCGGGCGTCGAGTTGCAGGCTGTCGGGATGACCCTGCGGACCATCCTGCAACCCCGGCATCAGCGCAGCCGCCCCAGGCCCTTGCGGATCAGGGCGTCGGCCGACTGCGCGGGGTCGGCGGCGAGGAGTTCGGCCACCACGCTCCGCACCTGCCCCTCCCGGAAGCCCAGCGCGAGCAGCGCCTCGATGGCGTCGCGGCCCGCCGTGCCCGTGACCGGGGCCACCTTCACCCCGCCCGGCGTGACGGGCGCCGCGAGGTGGTCGGGCACCTTGTTCTGGAGTTCGAGGACGAGGCGCTCGGCGGTCTTCTTCCCCACCCCCGAGACGCTGGAAAGCAGCTTCACGTCTCCGGTCAGGAGCCCCTGGGCGACGGCGCTCACGGGCATGGCGGAGAGCAGGGCGAGCCCGAGCTTGGGGCCCACG
The DNA here is from genome assembly GCF_018863415.1 of Deinococcus aestuarii. Taxonomy (NCBI): domain Bacteria; kingdom Thermotogati; phylum Deinococcota; class Deinococci; order Deinococcales; family Deinococcaceae; genus Deinococcus; species Deinococcus aestuarii. The sequence goes on from NZ_JAHKSN010000002.1 coordinate 230,929, forward strand.
CCGCTCACGCCGGTCAGCAGGTCGAAGAGGCGCAGGCTGTCGGCGTCAGAAAAGCCGAAGAGGAGCTGGGCGTCCTCGCGGATGACGTGCCGGATGTTCAGTTCCGCCGGGGCCTCCACCGCCAGTTTTCCCAGGGTCGAGGCGGGGCAGAAGACCTCGTACCCCACCCCCCCGGCGACGATCACGGCGCTGGAGTCGCGCACCTCGCGCACCACGCCACTCAGGTAAGCAATCACGCCCGCGATTGTAGGGGGCCGTGGGAGGCGAGAACGGGGGAAAGGTGACCCACCCATCCCTCATGTGAAGACACGCGGAGGCCGCCTTCCCTGGGCAAAGAGGCCGATGACACGCCCCCGCCGAGTGGGTAGACTGCCTCCATGCCCGTCACCCGCGAGTGGACCATGCCCATGCGAATGCCCCCGCGCGCCTGACGTGGATCGGGAGGGGCGGGGTGCGGCAAGGAGAGCGCCCCGCCCCTTCCCTTCGCCCAGGCGCAACCCCCATCCTGAATCGGCGGAAGAGTTTTGCGTATCTTGGAACGGTTGCCTGGCCCCTTCTCCCATCAGGAAGGCGTGCCGGGCGAGGAGAAGCGGCACATGACGAGACAGCCCGAGCGAGAGTTCTACATCACGACCGCCATCGACTACGCGAACGGCGCCCCCCACATCGGGCACGTCTACGAGAAGATCCTGGCCGACGCCATCGCGCGTTACCACCGTCTCGCCGGGTTCGAGGTGACCTTCCTGACCGGCACCGACGAGCACGGCGAGAAGATCGCCAAGGCCGCCGCCAAGGCCGGGCAGACCCCGCAGGCGTTTGTGGACGACCTGAGCTTGCGCGCCTTCAAGGGCCTGTGGGACCGGCTGGAGATCAGCTACGACGACTTCATCCGCACGACGGAGGGCCGCCACAAGCGGTACGTGCAGGACATCCTCCAGCGCGTGTACGACGCGGGCGACATCTACTTTGCCGAGTACGAGGGCCTGTACTCGGTGGGCGCCGAGCGGTACGTGACCGAAAAGGAACTCGTGGAGGGGCCGGACGGCGTGCGCCGTTACCCCGGCGACAAGGACCCGCCCGAGCTGCGGCGTGAGGCGAACTACTTCTTCCGGATGGAGAAGTACCAGGCGTGGCTGCTGGGGCACATCCAGCAGCACCCCGAGTTCATCCAGCCCGCCGGATACCGCAACGAGGTGCTGGAGATGCTGCGCGAGCCCATCGGCGACCTGAGCATCAGCCGCCCGAAGTCGCGCGTGCCGTGGGGCATCGAGTTGCCCTGGGACCCCGACCACGTGACCTACGTGTGGTTCGACGCGCTGCTCAACTACGTCTCCGGCCCCGTCAGCCGCGGGATGGGCGAGGAGACCATCGGCCTCGCGTGGCACGTGATCGGCAAGGATATCCTCAAGCCGCACGCGGTCTTCTGGCCCACGATGCTGCGGGCGGCGGGGCTCCCGATCTACCGCAAGCTCGTCGTCCACAGCCACATCCTCGCGGAGGACGGGCGCAAGATGGGCAAGTCGCTGGGGAACGCGATTGATCCCGAACAGCTCGTCGCCGAGTACCCGGTGGACGCGATCCGCTACACCCTGCTGCGGGAAGCGACCCTCAGCGCGGACAGCCCGTACGGCGAGGGCATCCTCGTCTCGCGGCTGAATTCCGACCTGGCGAACGACCTGGGCAACCTGCTCTCGCGCACGGTCAGCATGATTCAGAAGTACAGGGGCGGCGTGATCCCGCAGGCGCACGAGCCGGGTGGGCGCGAGCACGGGATCGAGGCGGCGGCGCTGGCCCTCCCCGGCGAGGTGATGGGGCTGGTGCAGGGGCTGAAGGTGAACATGGCGATTGAGGCGGCCATGAACTTCGTGCGTGACCTCAACCGCTACATCGCCGAGAGTGCCCCGTGGAACCTCGCCAAGTCGGAGGAGACGGCCCGGCGCCTGGATACCGTGCTCTACACCGCCGCCGAGGGGTTGCGGGTGGCGAGCGTGGCGCTGGAGGCGGTCATCCCCGGCAAGGCCAGAGAGCTGCGCCAACAACTCGGCCTCGGCGGACAGTCGTACGCGCTCACGGGTGCCTGGGGTCTGACCCCCGCCGGAACCCGCGTCATCGGTGGCAGGGTCCTTTTCCCCAAGCCCGAGGCGCGGGAGACAGAGGAGGCCGCCCCTCCCCCACCCGCCCCCAAGAAGGAGAAGAAGACCGTGACCCAGCCGAATGACAGGCCCCAGCCCGCCCCCACGCCCAGCCCCACCCCCGCCGCCCCCGAGCCCCTGATCTCCATTGACGACTTCGCGCGGGTGGACCTCCGCATCGCCGAGGTGGTCCATGCCGAGGCGGTCGAGAAGGCCGACAAGCTCCTCAAGCTCACCGTGCGGATGGGAGAGGAGACGCGCACGGTGGTCAGCGGCATCCGCAAGTGGTTCGCGCCCGAAGACCTCGTGGGCCGCCGGGTCGTCCTCGTCGCCAACCTCAAGCCCGCCAAGTTGCGCGGCATCGAGAGCCAGGGCATGATCCTCGCCGCCGAGGACGAGCACGGGAACCTCGATCTGGTGGGCACGCGGCTCGACCTGCCGACCGGGACGAAGGTGCGGTAAGCGCGCACGAGGGGAGCGGCCCACCGGGAAGGAAGGGTGGGCCGCTTTGCCGTCATCTCAGGATTTGAGAGCAGCCGACAGAATTGAACTTGTCACCCTGAGCAGAGCGAAGGGTCTCACCCAGCCGGTTGGAGACGCTTCGCTCCCCCTCAGCATGACACCGCTTTGGCGTCGAAGGCTCTACAGGCTCACGTCCTGTCCCAGCGCCCGGAAGAGCTTTTCCCGGTACACCCCCCCGCTGACCTCGGACACGCCCAGCCGGGCGAGGTGTGGGTTCTGAATCTGCGCGTCGAGGAGCGAAAAGCCCCGCGCGTGCAGGTGCGCGGCGAGGTGGACGAGCGCCGCCTTGCTCGCGTTCGTGACGCGGTGGAACTTGCTCTCCGCGATGAAGGCGCCGCCGAGCGCGAGACCGAGCACGCCGCCCGCCAGTTCACCGTCCCGCCACACCTCGAAGGAGTGCGCCAGCCCGGTGCCGTGCAGGTGGGTGTACATGTGGGCGAGGGGCGGGCTGATCCACTCGCCGTCGCGCTCGGGAGCGCCCGGCAGGTGGCCCCGGCACCCCTCCACCACGTCGGGAAAGGCGGTGTCCACCCGCACCTCGAAGCGGTCCAGTTCCCGCCGCAGCCGCCGCGCGACGTGCAGGCCCTCGGCCTCCGTGAGGGGCACGAGTGCGCGCCGCTCGACGGCGTACCACGCCACGCCGCTCCCGTTGTCCATCAGGAAGGCGCCCCCCGCGTACCCCCGCGCGACCTCACGGGTCAGGGGATCGGGGTGGTGGAGGAAGGGGCGGGCGGAGGGCATAGGGTGAGTCGGGAGTGGTCAGTGGAGAAAGACGAAAGCAGGAAGCCGGGGGCGGGGCGGGAGGGGCACTTCACCCACTCTTCACATCTCACCGAATCCCTTACCCCTTCGGATACAGCACTGCCTGCGTACACCGGAAGAGGGCCATCACCTTGCCCTGATCGCTCCTCACCTCCGCGTCCCAGACCTGGGTGGTGCGCCCGGCGTGGACGGCGCGGGCCTCGCAGGTGACGAGCCCCTCGCGGGCGGTGGAGAGGTGGTTGCTCTTGAGTTCGATGGTGGTGAAGCCGTTCGCGCCCTCGGGAAGCAGCATCCGCGTGCCGTAGCCGCAGGTCGTGTCGGCGAGGGCCACAATGGAGGCCGCGTGCAGGAAGGTGTTGGGCGCGAGGAGTTCGGGGCGCACGGTGAACTCGCTGCGCAGCAGGCCCCTTTCCGCGTGGGTGAAGCGGATGCCGATCAATCCGGGCAGCAGCCCCTCGCCCAGCGTGTTCAGTTGCTCCAGGGTGGACAGGTCGGGCATGGGGAAGAAGCTATCAGCAATCAGCCGTCAGCGATCAGCCAGAACAAAAAGCTGACGGCTGACCGCTGACGGCTCTTCCCCTCACCTCGGCCAGATGCGGTTGACCCAACCGGCGGGATTGGTGGCCTCGCCGCGTACACGCATCTCGAGGTGCAGGTGTGCGCCGTCGCTCAGGCCGGTCGAGCCCACCTCGCCGATCTTGTCGCCGCGCCGGACCTTCTGCCCCACCCTGGCGGTCACCCGGCTCTGGTGGAAGTACAGGCTCGTCAGGCCCGCCCCGTGGTCGATGATCACGAGGCCGCCGCGCACAGGGTACTTGCCCGCCACGACGACCGTGCCGTCGTTCACGGCGGTCACGGCGGTGCCGGTGGGGGCGGGGTAGTCGGTGCCGTAGTGGTACTGGACGGGCCCACCCGCCACGTAGGTGCGCGGCTGCCCGAAGGCGCTGCTCTGGGCGCGGACGTTCACGGCGGGCTGGAAGGGCCGTGCCCACGCCTGGGGAGTGCGGCGGGTGTACGCCCGTTCGACGATGGCCTCTTCCGCCTTGCGCCCCGGGTCCTGAAGCTTGCCGCTGATGGAGGGCGGCAGGTTGAGGTACTGGATCGTCTGGGTGAGCCCGGTGACCGGGATGCTGCCGCGGACCTGATCGCCGCCGACCTTGATCTCGTACACGACCGGGGTGGTCTTGCCGAGCACCACACGCCCCAGCACCACGTACTCGCCCGCCGCGCCCGTGGGGGTCAGCCACTCGTCCGGGCGGCGCACGTCCTCGCCGACCTCGCTGGGAAAGCGTACCGTCGCCTGCCCCGCGCGTGGGCCGCTCAGCCGCAGCACAAAGGCGTCTCCCATCCGCAGGCTGGTCGGGGCCGTCACCGTCAGACCCGCGACCTGGGCCGTCCCCACGGGCACGGGCTCGGGGAGGGGCGTGGGCGCGGGCGCCGCCGTCGAAGGGGGCGGGGCCGCGGGCGCCGGGGTCTGCGGGGCCGTCTCGCCCGGCAGCCTGAGGGTCTGCCCGACCTCCAGGGAGGTGTTTTTCAGCCCGTTGAGGCGCGTGATCTCGGCGACGGTCGTGCCGTGCGCCCGCGCGATGCTGTAGAGGGTGTCGCCGGGTTTGACGGTGTACGCGCCCGCCACGCCCAGCAGGAGGGCGGCGGCGAGCAGGAGGGGGCGGGTCATGGGGGGCAGAATAGCCGCACCCGGGGCACAAGGTCTACCGTGGTGGGGGCGGGGAGTGCGCTCCCACACGGGGAAAAGCGGGGGGCGGGATGGGCAGGGCGCGGTCGCCAGCTTCCAATCGCCGGGAAAAACAGGGATGGCCGGGGGCTCTCAACCCGACACCCGGGAGGCTCGGGGAAGACGACTTATCCCTCCGCCGTGTCCAGCACCAGCGTCACCGGGCCGTCGTTCGTCAGGTCGAGGCTCATGTGGGCGCCGAAGACCCCCTCCCCCACCGGGACGCCGTGCCCCCGCAGGGCGGCGTTGAACTCGGCGTACAGGGCGCGGGCCTGCTCGGGTAGGGCGGCCCCGGAGAAGCCCGGTCGGGTGCCCCGGCGGGTGTCGGCGTAGAGGGTGAACTGGCTGACGCTGAGCACCCCGCCCCCCACGTCGAGCAGGCTGCGGTTCATCTTCCCGGCCTCGTCGCCGAAGACGCGCAGTTTGACGATCCTGGCGGCGAGGGTGCGGGCGGTGTCGGACGTGTCCCCGGGCGCGACCCCGAGCAGGATCAGCAAACCGGGGCCGGTCTCGCCCGTGACCTGCCCCTCTACGGTGCAGCGGGCCCGCGTGACCCGCTGGAGGACGGCACGCACCCCCTCAGTTCCCCAGCCGGGCGCGCAGGCTGCCGATGGCGTCCGTCAGCAGCTCGGCTTCCGTGAAGTCGAGGTTGCCGCGCGTCTTGTCGGCGAGCATGGTCAGGAGGCGCAGGGAGCGTTCGGCGGTCTGCCGGGCCCGGCTTTCATCCAGCAGGCCGTCGCGGGCGGCGCTGGCAGTGGCGGCGTTGAGGTCCCCGAGGGCGGCCTCGGCGGTCGCTTGCAGGGAGTTGACGAGTCCAACGAATTCGAGGTTGGGCATGGGGGCAGTGTAGAGCCTGGTGGTCAACTTGCGTAATGTTGGCTCCCGTTCAATTGTACGCAAGCTCGGCCTTATGGGTTTCCATGTAACGTGATAGATAGAAATCTAGGCTATTTAACCCGTCGAGGAATTGGTTGCCCTGAATCTCATATTCTACGCTGTGGTGCGTCTTTTTGTCACTATCTTCATCCACATAGAAATTAGCAAGACACTGGAGCTTCTGTGCAAGTTCATACGCACCAATCTGCTCGAAGACCCAGATCGTCTCGTTAACTAAATTAGCAGTCAGTGGCGACACGAAAAATTCATTAAATCCTGATAATTCAAACTTAAAACGTGCTTGACTTAGTAGGGTCAGCACCTGCTCGGGAATACTAAGGGCAGAAAGACCAATACGATGTCGTTTTTCATCAACAGAATTCAAAATTTCTGCTTCTTCAAGAGGAGACATATGCTAAAAGAAAGCTTGCTCGTCTAGCGGCAGAAATGCAAGCTCCCTAGACTAGCTCTCGGAGATCACCGAGCGGTCGGACTCCGGCTCGGCAGCCACCACATCGCCCGGCAGGGACTCGGGTGGGTCCGCCTCCTCCAGCCGTGCCCGCACCCGCCGCAATTCCCCGGAGAGGTCAACCCCCGGGAGGTCCGCCGCTCCTTCCCCCGCCAGCCTCGACCGGATGTCCCGGAGCAGATCACGAATCTCCAGCAGCAGCTCCGCCGTGAGGACGGCCGCCGCCCGGTCGTCTTCCGTCCGCCCTTGATCCATGCCCCAGCGTACCCGACCCGGAGGTGAGCCCGCTCAGAACAACGTAGGTTGGCTGTTCTCAGGCTTCGGCTGGGCCGTCGCCAGCCCCTCCGGCTCCTTCTCGCCGCGCAGCACGGCGGCGGCCTCGCGGATGTCGCGCCAGGTCAGGCTCTTGGGACCACCGGGGGCACGGGTGTCCTGGCGCAGGAGGTAGGCGGGGTGGAACATCGGCATGAGGAGGGCCTCGTATGCGCCGCCCGCCCCGTCGTCGTGGCGGTAGGGGTGCCACATGCCGCGCGTCTTGGTGATGCCCAGCCGGGTGCCCAGCAGGAACTGGGTCGGCGTGTTCCCCAGGGTGAGGATCACGCGCGGGCGCAGCAGCGAAAGTTGCGGTCCGAGCCACAGCCCAGTGCAGGCGGCGATCTCGTCGGGCTCGGGGGTGCGGTTGCCGGGCGGGCGGCACTTCACGACGTTGGTGATGTAGGCGTCCTGCCGGGTGAGCCCCACGGCCCCCAGAATCTTGTCGAGGAGTTGCCCGGCGCGGCCCACAAAGGGCAGGCCCACCCGGTCCTCGTCGCCGCCGGGGCCCTCGCCCACGATCAGGAGGGGCGCCGCCGGGGTGCCGTCCGCGACGACGACCTGGGTGCAGCCGGGGCGCAGCTTGCAGGCGGTACAGCCCTTGGCACGGGCTTCGAGCGCCCCGAGGGCCGCCACGTCCGCGCCCGTCACGCCTGCCGCCAGCGAAGTCCGAGAAAGCATGGGCCACAGCGTACCGCCGCCCGGGCAGGCGCGGCGGCGACGGGGGCACGGTTGGGGGTGGGGCGGTGGGGCGTCTCAGCCGCCCGCCGCCGGGGTCTCGCTCGTCTCGGCGGGAACGCCCTGGACGGTGCCGAGTTTGGGCCGCTTGCTGCGGGCCTCGCGCCGGGTCTTGGGGTCGAGGCCGACGAGCAGGAAGTAGTTTTCCAGGGCATTCTCGCGGCCCTTGATCTCGGGATATTCGGGCTCGGGCGTGCCCGTCACGAAGGGCAGGCGCCGGTACAGGTCGAGGGCGTAGAGGGTCACCTCGTCGGGCGCGTGCTCCCCGGCATAGGTGCTGAGGTCGACGTACACCTCGCGGCGGCTCTCCGCGTGGGTGAGAAAGGCCTGCGGATAGGGCGTCTCGGGCGCGCGCAGCATGTCCTGGCGGGCGATGCGGCGGTAATGTTTCAGGCCCTGCAAGAGCTGGTCGGTGGTCATCTGTTCTTTCATGACTCCTCCGGCGGGAAAGGGTCGGCTGGGGCCGCACTGCTGGCGCTGAGTATAGGCCGGGGATCGGTGAGGGCCGCCTTACCCCACCCCACCGGGGGCCCGGGGCCCAATCATGAGGAACATGAGATTCGTAACCCGAATCGGAACACAGTCGAGCCCGTCTACGACGCCAGTCCCGCACGGGGAGGGGCGATGAGCCCACTCCTGAGAAAACTGAGCCGGAGCCGATCTTTTCGCGTTTCTGATGAAGGGATCAGAGAGTATAAAAGCCGTATAGGCGCATAAAGAGAGCCCCTTCGTCCAAGAATGAAGGGCAAATAAAATAAAGCCGGGTTAAACTCTCCCCGTCGATGAATGCGCTCCGAACCCTCCTGATTGCCGGTGCCCTGACGAGCGGGGCCTCCCTCGCCGCCACCTACACGGTCAAGGCCGGTGACACGCTGTACAGCGTCGCCGAGAAGTACGGCATGGAGCCCGTGCAGGTGATGCAGCTCAACGGGCTGCCCAGCCCCACCCTCCAGGTCGGCCAGACGCTGGAGGTCGGCGGCGCGGAGGAGGGGGCCGCCCCGCTGACCGCGCGCCCGGCCCGGCCCGCCGCGCCCGCGCAACCGAAGGTCGCGGCCGTGCCCACTCCTGCGGCGCCCCGTGTCCAGCAGCCCGCCCCCGGAGGGGGCAACGCGTTCGTCCGCACGGCGGCCACCCGCTTCCTGGGCATCCGCTACGCGCTGGGGGGAACGGGCGGGCGGGGCCTGGACTGCTCGGGTTTCACGATGCGGGTCTTTTCCCAGCTCGGGATCCGGCTGCCGCGCACCGCCGCCGCCCAGTGGCGGATGGGGGCCAGCGTGAGTCGCCGCAACCTGCGGGCCGGGGACCTGGTGTTTTTCAACACCACCGGGCGCGCCGCCAGCCATGTGGGCATCTACATCGGCGACGGTCTGATGGCGAACGCGAACAGCTTCAAGGGCCGCACCGTCATCGAGCCCCTGTTCACCAACGCCTACTGGGCCAGCCGCTACATCGGCGCCCGCCGCGTCCTGAGCTGACCCGCGGCCCCACCAGGCGCACCGACCAACCACCCCTGCCACCTGGGCGGGGGTGTTTGCCCGGTCTGACCTGGACCCTCGTGTGGGACCGGGGACAAAGGGAGCGGGGGAAGCAGGCGGGTCCCCGCTTCCCCCTTGCCATCCCGCGCCCTTCTTGCTACTGCCGGATGATCTGGGCGTCTTTGGGCAGGGTCTTGAGCCCGGAGACGGTCAGGCCGCTGTTCACGCGGTAATTCGTGACGTTCAGGTCGGCGAGAACCTTGTTGCCGCTCCCGACGAGCTGCACGCGGGTGGGGCGCCAGCCCGCCTCGGTGATCCACACGCGGGCGCGGTCGGTGCTCTCGGTGCCCTTGGGGGTCGCCTCGAGCTGGTAGACCTTCTTGCCCGCCACGGTGGACGTGCCGAGAAGGCGCACGTTGTAGGTATTCAGCAGCGTGGCCGCGTTGGTAAGGCCGGTGAAGTCCAGCCCGCCCAGGCCCGAGTTCGCGGCGGCGGCTTTCGTGGGCGTCACCGTGATCTGATTGGTCAGGAAGAGGTACTGGCGGATCTCGTTCTTGTCCGCCACGACCACGTTGTCGGCGAAGGCGTCGGGGGCCGTGAATTGCAGCCGGGCGACCCCCTGGGCGGGGATGCTCTTGACGGTGAGGTCGATCTTCTGGGGGGCCGTCTCGAGGGTGGCCGTTCCGCTCAGGCGGAAGGTGACGTCCCTGGCGGCCTTCTGGGCGGCGTCCACGCGGTTCAGGATGTCCTGGGCGGTCTGGGCACCCGCGCCCGACACGAGCGCGGCGAGGGTCAGCAGGGAGAGGGCTTTCTTCACCCTGGAAGTCTTCCACCCCCCCCGATGAGAAGGGCGCGCGGACGCTGACGGGGGGTTTACCGCCCGCGCGGGCACGCTCAGGGCTCCTCCCCCGGCTCCTCGGGAGGGCCGCCCAGCGGGAAGGTGTAGCCCACCCGCGCCCCGAACCCCGCCGGGCCACCGGGAAGCCGCCCCCCCCGCACGTCCACGCTGAGGGTGCCGCTGCCGGTGGGCACCCGCACCTCCGTCCCCACCCGCAGCGGCGCGCTCGCCGTCCGCCACGGCTCGTAGGCGACGTACACCTGCGCGAGGCTGCCCTCGCCGAGCAGGTCCGGGGCACTCAGGCTGCCCGTCACACCCCAGGTCGCCGCCCCGCCCGCGCCCGTCCCCGCGAGGGCATCGAGGGCGAGCGTGACACCCGACTCCGCGCTGTAGCTCACGCCGCCCGCCAGGCCCAGCACGTCCCGGCCTGCTCGCGCACCCAGCCGCAGGGTGACGCTGCCCGTGCGCTCGGTCGCGGGCCCGGCCTCCGGGTCATCCCCCTCGGCGGGGGGCAGGGGGCGGGTGAGGTCGCGCCGCCACTCCACGCCCGCCAGCGCCTGGGGCTGTGCGCCGAACTCGCCCCCCGCCACGGCGATCAGGGTGCGGCTGACCCGGTAGCGGGCCGTCACGTCCGCGTTCGCGCCGCGTTCCCTGAGGTCGGTGGGGGCCTGGGTCCACGCGGCGAGGGGGTCCACCGCCGTCGCCCCCGCCGTGAAAAAGGCGCCGCCCGCATTCAGGGCGACCGGGCCCAGGGTCACGTTCACCCGCGAGGCCAGCCGCACGCCTCCGCCCCAGGTCACGGCGGCGTCGGCGGTCGCCGCCACGGCCCCGAGCAGGGGGACGCTGAGGCCCTGCGTGACACCGACCTCCAGCGCCCGGTTCGACACGCCCGCCGCGAGGGTGCCCCGTCCCAGGGCGATGTCGCTCACGCCGAAGCGCACGAGCCCGCCGTCCCACACGGAGGCGCCGCCGCTGCGGTACGTCACACCGAAGTCGAGGTTCAGGGCACCCGCCCCGCCCGACAGCGCGGCGAGGGCGAGGGCCGTCATCATCCTGGTCATGGGGGGCAGCGTAGCCCGTTTGCGGGGCGTCAGGCACGGCGGGGCGGAAGCGGGTAAGGTGACGCGCATGAAACGGCTTTTGCTCACCCCCCTCCTCGTCCCGCTGCTGGGGGCGTGCGCCCCGACCCAGCGGGTGATCCAGGTGCCCACCTTCGAGGTCGAGCAGGTCCGGCTGACCAGCCTCGCGCTGCCGGGCGGGGGCAGCCCGGCCCAGGCGAACCTCGCCCTGCGGGTGCGGGTGGGGAACCCCAACCCCGTGCCCGTGCGCCTCGCCAACTTCAACGCCCGGCTCTTCATCGACGGGGCGGACGTGGGGCGGGTGGACCTGCCGAACGTGAACCTTCCCGCGCGGGGAAGCACGGTGCAGGACGCCAACCTCGGCATTCCCGTCACCCTCCAGACCGCCGGGTCGTTCCTGAAGGTGGCGCGCGGCACCCAGGTCGCCTACCGGGTGGACGGCACCTTCACCGCCGACCTCGGCGTGCTGGGGCGCCCGAGCTTCGGGCCGTTCACGCTGGCGCAGGGGGTATGGCAGCAGGCGGCGATCCTGCCCTTCTGAGGGGAGCAGTCAGCGGTCAGCTTTCAGCCGTCAGCAGGAACCCTTTACCCTGGGTCGTGTGACCCTCCCCGACTTTTCCGACCCTCAGCGTGCGTGGGCGTACCGCCCGGCCTCTCCCCTGGCCGGTGCCGTGGACGGGCCGCTCGCGGGGCTCACCTTCAGCGTCAAGGACCTGTACGGGATGCCGGGGTGGCCGCTCACGGCGAGCACGCGCGCTCCCGTGCCCGATCCGGGCGAAAGCGTCCTCGTGCGGCGGCTGCTCGAATTGGGCGCCTCGGCGGTCGGCAAGACGCACCTGCACGAGATCGCCCTCGGGATCACGGGCATGAACGGCTTCGGGGGCACCACGCACCCCTTCGACCCGGAGCGGGTGCCGGGGGGCAGCAGCAGCGGCGCGGCGGTGAGTGTGGCGCTGGGGCAGGTCGATTTTGCCCTTGGCACGGACACGGGCGGCTCCATCCGCGTTCCGGCGGCGTGGTGTGGCGCTGTCGGGTACAAGCCGACGAAGGACCACCCGGCGTGGAGCACGGGGGGCGTGTTGCCCCTGAGCTGGACGTGCGACCACGCGGGACCGCTCGCCCGGGACGTGCGGACCCTCGCGCGGGTTCACGGGGCGCTGACGGGGCGGGAGGTCGTGCGGCGGGGGTGGGCGGGCGTGCGGGTCGGCCTGTGGCTCCCGGACGGCTGGGTGGACGACATGGTGAGGGAGGCGGTACAGGGTTTCGCGGCACAGTTGGAGAGCCTGGGCGCGAGACTGGAAGACGTGCAATTCCCCGAGGTTCTCGACGCCTACTCGCCCATCGTGCTCAGCGAGGCCGCGCGGGTCCACGCTCAGGCCCTCGAACAGAGCGACCCCGGCTTCACCCCCTTCACGCTCGGACTCTTGCGGCAGGGGCAGGCGTTGACTCCGGCGGAGGTGGAGACGGCCTTTGACCGACGGGCAGCCTACCGCGCTCAGTTGGACACCCTCCTCGCCCGCTATGACGTGCTCCTCGCGCCCGCCGTGCCCACCCCGCCCCCCCTCATCGGGCAGGAGGACGTGGACCTCCGCGAGGGCCGCACCCCCCTGCGCCGCGCCGTGTTGCGCCTCACCGCGCCCTTCAGCCTGCTCGGCGCCCCGACCGTCGCGCTGCCTACCTCCGCGCCCTTCGTCGGCGTGCAGCTCGTGGGCAGGCACGGGGAGGACGACCGCCTGCTGGGATTGGCGCTGACCCTGGAGGACTAGGATGGACGGCATGACCCGGGCGCGAGCGTTCCTGACGGTGGTGCTCTCCCTCCTTCCCCTCGCGGGCGCGCAAGAGGGACCCCGGACGCTGACGTGGGGGCCGATGACGGTGACGGTCACGCCCCGCCCGGCTGGAACCCTCGACGCCGACGCGCAGGCGCGGGCGGTGGTCAGGAACGGCGCCCGCACCGTGCTCACGGTCAGCGGGTGGGACGTGAGGGCCGAGTTGCAACCCCTGCGCCCCGGCGGGAGCCCCGAACTCGTGCTGACCGCTTTCTCGGGCGGCGCGCACTGCTGCTTCACGAATTACGTCTTCACCCAGGACACGGGCCGGGTCGAGAACCTCGCCATCATCGACGGGGGCGACTTCGGGACCCTCTTTTCCGACCTGAACCGCGACGGCACGAAAGAGGTGCTGCTCTACAGCAACACCCTCGCCTACTACGACTGGCCCTTCGCCGCGACCCCGGCCCTCCTGACCGTCCTGGGCTGGGACGGCGTGCGTCTCGCCGACCGCACCCGCGCCTACGCCTACGTGCCCGCGCAGGAGGCGGCGCGCCTCCTGCGCGAGTTGCAAGACGGTCTACAGGGCCTCCCCTCACCCGAGGCCCGCGACCTGACCCTCCTGAAATCCAGGCTGGGCGGCTACTACACGAACATGATCCTGGCCGGGCAGAGCACGCGGGCGGAGGCCGTGCTGACTTCGCAGGTCTTCCCCAATTCCGCCCCTCTGCGTGACTGGTTTCGCGAGCACCGCACGGGATTGATCAACGCGACGTACGGCCAGCCGGAGGGGCGCGTGCAGGCGGTGAACAGCACGACGTACCCGCTGAAGGAACCGGGCAGCCCGTGAGGCGAGAGCTCTCCTGTCAGACCCGCTTCAGAGGCGACGCATAATCTCCGGCATGGTCTCGAACGTCCCGGTCCGCCTCCTGCCCGCCGTTCTCCTCCCTGCCCTGACCGGCTGCGCCCTCGGAGCATTCATCAGCCCGACCACACCGCTGGAACGCGCGGTGAACGGTACCTACGAGGGCATCGGCGTGGGGGGCACGGGCCGGGTGCCCTACCGCCTCGTGCTGAGCGTGCAGGAGCGCGAGGGCAAGGCGAGCGGCGTGATGACGAACCTGGAAAGCCGCAAGGCCTACGCGGTGAGCGGCAAGTTCCAGCGGGTGCAGGGCGGCGGCGGCCTCGACGTGGGTCTTTTCGAGGAGGGCAACAAGTACCGCGGCACCCTGCGCGGCCAGATTCAGGGGAACAAGTTCAGCGGCGTGCTGAGGACCGTGCTGCTGGGGCGCGAGCTGCTCGGGTACAACGTGACGCTGGACAAGCAGACCGGGGAGGCTATGCCTGCCCAGGCGCCCGTCACCCCTGCGCCCGTGACGCCCGTTCCCACCGTGCCCTGAGCCGGGGCGCTAGACTTCCTCCCGTTCGTGGTCCGGTCCCTCCGGTCACGTCGCAAGGGCCCCGGAATCCCTCCGTCAGGCCCGGGAGGCACAGCATGAAGGCACACCTGATCACCTACGGGTGTCAGATGAACGAATACGACACGCACCTCGTCGAGTCGCAGCTCGTGAGCTTTGGCGCCGATCTGGTCGGCAGCGTGGACGAGGCGGATTTCGTCCTGATCAACACCTGCGCGGTGCGCGGCAAACCCGTGGACAAGGTGAGGAGCCTCCTCGGCGACCTGCGCAAGCAGAAGGCCCAGCGGCCCCTCGTCGTCGGCATGATGGGCTGCCTCGCCCAGCTCGAAGAGGGCCAGCAGATCGCCCGCAAGTTCGAGGTGGACGTGCTGCTCGGGCCGGGGAGCCTGCTGGATATCGGCAAGGCTTTGGAGGGGAGCGAGCGGTTCTGGGGGCTCCAGTTCAAGGACGAGCTGCACGACCACATCCCCCCGCCGCCCGCCGGGAGGCTGCAAGCGCACCTCACGATCATGCGCGGCTGCGACCACCACTGCACCTACTGCATCGTGCCCACCACGCGCGGGCCGCAGGTGAGCCGCCATCCCGATTCCATCCTGCGCGAGCTGGACATGCAGCTCCAGGCGGGGGTGCAGGAGGTCACGCTGCTCGGGCAGAACGTGAACGCCTACGGGGTGGACCAGGGCGCCCGGCTGGCCGGGTATCCCTCCTTCGCCGACCTGCTGCGGATGGTGGGGCGAAGCGGCGTGCGCCGGGTCAAGTTCACGACGAGCCACCCCATGAACTTCACCGAGGACGTGGCCGCCGCGATGGCCGAGACGCCCGCCGTGTGCGAGTTCGTGCACCTGCCCGTGCAAAGCGGCTCCGACCGGGTGCTGCGCCGCATGGCCCGCGAGTACACCCGCGAGAAGTACCTCGGGCACATCGCCGAGATCAAGAAGCATCTGCCGGACGTGGTGCTGGCGACCGACCTCATCGTGGGCTTCCCCGGCGAGACCGAGGAGGACTTTGGGGAGACGCTGAGCCTCTACGACGAGGTGGGGTACGACAGCGCGTACATGTTCATCTACTCGCCGCGCCCCGGCACCCCGAGCTACCGGCACTTTCAGGACCTGCCGCGCGAGGTCAAGACCGAACGCCTGCAACGCCTGATCGTGAGGCAGAAGGAGTGGAGTGCGCGCAAGAACGCGGCGAAGGTGGGCACCCTCCAGGAAGTTTTGCTGCGCGGCGACGCCCACGACTCCGGCTTCCTCGAAGGCCACACGCGCGGCAACCACCCGACCGTGGTGCCCAAGGCCATCGGCGTGACGGGCGCGGGCATTCACCTCGTCCGCATCGAACACGCCACCCCACACATGCTCTACGGCAAGGTGGTGGACGCGCAGGGCCGCGAGTTGCCCGAGCTGCCGCGCCTGAGTCCCGAGGCAGCGGGGCTGAGCAGTCCCTTGCAGATGGCGTAAATCGTGTCCGCAAGGGGCAGAGCCTGAGGCAGCGTGACCGCCCCGGGCTCCGCCTCATTTGTAATCGCCTCACGAATCTTCAAGGAGCACATCACGCCGGAATCAGTTTGGGCCGCCACAGTGAGGCCTATGAAAAAGATGCTGTTGGGAGCAGTCGGCCTGAGCGCGTTGCTGGCGAGTTGCGGGAGTGGGACCGCGCCGGACGGAAGCGGGTCGGGCCGCGTGACGGCGGTTCAGACGGAATACCGCCTGAACAGCGAGACGGGCCCCTTCGTCGCCTGCGACAACGTGAACAACGTGGTGGCGAGCACCCAGGTCTCGGTCTATTTCAACGTGTCCGGCAACGTGCAGACGGTCGATGTCGGGCTGCGTGGCAACAGCACCAGCCAGTACGACGGCAACTACAATGCCCAGGCCACCGGCCAGCAACTCGCCGCCGTCGGCAACGGCAGCTACCGCCTGACCTTCGACGCCAACCCCGCAACGGGCGGCTTCCTGCCCCAGTCCATCATCGTGAGCCCTGTGCGGGACAAGGTGAAGGTCGTCTCCGCCACCAGCCAGCAGGCGGGCAGCTTCCACGCGGCCCTGAGCGTCAACACCGGGAGCGCCACGTACAGCTTCAACAGCCGCCTGATCGCCAACGGCAACGTCGAGGTCTACCCGAGCTGCACGGTTGTCCGCACCACCAACGAGGACGTCTAAACCGCCCCTCCCCAGGCAACGAGGCCGCCCCACAGCGAGGCGGCCTCCGTCCTTTTTCCTCCCCCGTTCAGCGTTCGCCCGTCTGCTGCGTCTCGCTGACCTCACCGCTGCGCCCGCTCGTGTTCCCGCTGCCCGTCATCAGCAGCCCGAGTTGCGTCTCCGTGGCGGTCGCGGCGTCCACCTCGCCCACGACGCGGCCCTCGTACATCACGAGGATGCGGTCGGCGAGGTTCATGACCTCCCCGAGATCGGCGCTGATCAGCAGCACCGCGAGGCCCTGGTCGCGCGCCTCCACGATGCGGCCGTGGATGAACTCGATGGCGCCGATGTCCACCCCACGCGTGGGCTGCGAGGCGACCAGAATCTTGGGCCCCTTGCGCATCTCGCGGGCGACGATGATCTTTTGCGCGTTGCCGCCGCTGTAGCGCCCCGCCTGGAGGCTGGCGCTGCGCGGGCGCACGTCATACCGCTCGCTGAGTTCGCGGGCCGTCTCGTTGATCTTGTCGAGGTTGAGAAACCCCAGCGGCCCGGCGAAGGGGGGACGGTCGTGCTCGCCCAGGATGTAATTCTCGGCGGTCGTCATGTCGAGCACCAGCCCGCGCTCGTTGCGGTCTTCCGGGATGTGCGACAGGCCGCTCTCCTCGACCTCGCGCACGCCCCGCGCGTGTTTGCCCAGATAGGTGATCTCGCCCGAGCCCACCGGTGTGAGCCCCGTGATCGCCTCCACGAGTTCGCTCTGGCCGTTGCCCTCCACCCCCGCGATGCCGACGATCTCGCCCGCCCGCACCTGGAAGGAGACGCCATCGACCGCGTTGCCGTGCGCGCCCTTCACGGTCACGTTCCGCACGTCGAGGGCGACCGGGCCCGGCTGGGCGGGGGCTTTCTGCACCTTGAGGCTCACATCGCGGCCCACCATCATCCGGGCGAGGGTCTCGGTGGTGGCGCCCTGGGCGGGGATGGTGCCGATCATCTTGCCGTCGCGGATCACGCTGATGGTGTCGCTGATGTGCAGCACCTCGTGGAGCTTGTGGCTGATAAAGATCACCGCATTGCCGCTCGCCGCGTACTGGTTTTTGAGGAAATCGAACAGCTCGTCCGTCTCGCTCGGCGTGAGGACGGCGGTGGGCTCGTCGAGGATCAGGATGCGGGCGCCGCGGTAGAGCGTCTTGAGAATCTCGACCTTCTGCTGGAGGCCGACGGGAAGGTCTCCCACGAGCGCGTCGGGCCGCAGGTCGAAGTTGAACTGCTTGATGAGTTCGGCCACCCGCCGCCGCGCCCCCGCGTAGTCGATGGAGGTGCCGGCGCGGGGCTCGGCGCCCAGAATCACGTTCTCGGTGACGCTGAGGGTATCCACGAGCATGAAGTGCTGAAAGACCATGCCGATGCCGCGCGAGATGGCCTGGGCGGGGTCGGTGAAGTTCACGACCTCGCCGTCCACGACGATCTCGCCGGAGGTGGGCGGCTGGGCGCCGTAGACGATCTTCATCAGGGTGCTCTTGCCCGCGCCGTTCTCGCCGCACAGGGCGTGCACCGAACCCCAGCGCACCGCCATGCTGATGTTGTCGTTGGCGAGCACCAGCGGAAAGCGTTTGGTGATGCCGCGCAACTCCAGCGCGTACTCGGAGTTGTGCCGCGCCGCGTGGGGCACGCCGTGGGTCTGGACGGTCATGCCCCCAGTGTAGACCGCACCCCCGCCCGCACCATCAAACGGGGGAAGCGTCACAATATCCGTCATGGAACCCTTCTGGCTGGCCGTCACGAACCTGGGGCGCGACGAGGTGTTCATCGTGGCGCTCGCCCTGTACACCTGGCTGGTCAACCCGCGCGGGGGCCGCGACCTGGGCGTTGCCTTCGCCCTCTCCTACCTCGTGAACACGGCGCTGAAGTTCGGCTTCGACCTGGGACGCCCCTTCACGAACGATCCCGGCCTGGCGAGCGAAGCGGCGCGGAGGACGGCGGGGGGGCCCGGCCTGCCCAGCGGGCATGCGCAGATGGCGGCGACCCTGTGGGGCGGAATCGCGGCGCAGGTGGGGCGCAGAGGGGTGTGGATTCTCGCCCTCGTGCTGATCGCGCTGATCTCCGGCTCGCGGCTCGCGCTCAACGTCCACTATGCCATCGACGTGATCGTCGGCCTGCTGCTGGGCGTGATCTTCGCGGCGCTCGCCGTGCGGGGCTTCTTCCCGCAGGAGGGGGCGCTGCGGTGGCTGATTCCCCTGATCTTCCTCGCCCTCACCGCCCTCCTGCCCGCCGGAACGCCGCGCGAATACGGCACGGCGCTGGGGCTCCTGGCCGGATTCTGGTTCGTGCGCCCCACCTTCGCCCCCCCGCGTGACGTGGCGGGACGGGTGATCGTCGGCGTGGTCGGGCTGCTGATCGTCTTCGCCGTGTTCTTCGGGCTGGCGCTGCTGCCGCAGGGCATCCGGGACATCGGCCTCGTGCGGGGGCTGCGGTACGCGCTGCTGGTGGTCGTCGCGGCGGAGGGGGTGCCCCGGCTGCTGCGGCGCTGGCTGCCGGAGCGGTAGGCCTTCAGGCAGTGCGCGGTGGACGGAGAACGGCCCGTCCGCCGCTTTCTCTGCCCACTTCCTCCCCTTACCCTGACTCCATGACGCCTTCCGGGAGGCTGGACGCGGTGGTCGTGGGGGCGGGGCCGAACGGGCTGGCGGCGGCGGTCACGCTCGCGCGGGCGGGGCTGCGGGTCAGGGTGCTGGAGCGGCACGCGGGGGTGGGCGGCGGGCTGAGCAGCGCCCCCCTCACCCTGCCGGGCTTCATCCACGACGTGGGCAGCGCGATTCACCCGCTGGGCTACGCCTCGCCCGCCTTCCGGGACTGGCCCCTGCACGCCTTCGGGCTGGAGTGGGTGTGGCCGGACGCCCCCTACGCCCACGTCATGCCGGACGGGACGGGCGTAGTCGTGGAGCGCGAGTTGGAGAGGGCGGCGGCCAGTTTCGGGAAGGACGAGGGGGCATGGCGGGCGCTGTTCGGGCCCTTGGTGGCGAATTGGGAGGGGGTACTGGAGGATGTGCTCAGGCCCCTGCCCCGGCTTCCCAAGCACCCCTTCACGCTCGCCCGCTTCGGGCTGCGGGGCGTGCCCCCCTCGACCCTGACGGCGCGGCTCCTGCGAACCCCCGAAGCCCGGGCGGCCTGGGCAGGGCTGGCGGCCCACGTCAACCTGCCCCTCTCCACGCCGGGGACGGGGGCGGCGGCCCTCCTGCTCGGCACGCTGGCGCACGCGGTGGGGTGGCCCTTTCCACGTGGGGGGGCGCAGAGCCTCGCGGACGCCCTCGCCGCCTACCTGAAATTTCTGGGCGGCGAGATCGAGACGGGGGTGGAGGTGCGCTCCATGCGGGATGTGCCGCCCGCCCGCGCCGTCCTCGTGGACTCCAGCCCCGGCATGCTGCTGGGCCTGCTGGGGGACCGGGCCACGCCCGCCTACCGCGCCTGGGTGCGGCGTTACCGTTACGGCCCGGGCATCCTCAAACTCGACTACGCGCTGGGCGGGCCCGTCCCCTGGCGTGACCCGGCGCTGGCGCGGGCGGGAACCGTGCATCTGGGCGGCACGTTGGAGGACATCGTTTCAGCCGAGGCGAGCGTGGCGCGGGGCCGGGCACCGGAACGACCCTACATCCTCGCCGCGCAGCACACTCTCTTCGACCGCACGCGGGCGCCGACGGACGGACACACCTTCTGGGCCTACGCCCACACGCCGCCCGGCACGTCGGACAGTTACGCGGAGGCGGTCGAGGCGCAGATCGAGCGGGCGGCCCCCGGCTTTCGGGACCTGATCCTCGCGCGCAAGCTCACCAACGCACGGCAACTGGAGGCGTTCAGCCCGGTGTATCGGGGAGGCGACGTGAACGGCGGGCGGGGCGACCTGTGGGGACTGCTCGCCCGGCCCGTGCCCACCCCGACCCCCTACCGCACGCCCGTGCCCGGGATGTACCTGTGCAGCAGTTCCACGCCCCCCGGCGGCGGCATTCACGGAATGCCCGGATACTGGGCGGCGCGGGCGGCCCTCGCGGACGTGTTCGGGGGAGGTTCGCGGGAAGCGGTGCGCGGGACGCAGGAGAAGTGAGCCGTTCCCGCGTCCCGCGCACTGCGTACCGCCCCCTTCAGTCCCCCACGAAGACCTGCCGCTCGTACTCGCCGGGAGCGCGGGCGGGGGGCAGCCCCTCCCCGGCCCGCTCGCGCAGGCGCCCCAGGACCAGCGCCACCGTCGGGCCCTCGCCGTACATCCTCACGGCGTCGTCGGTCAGGAGGATTTCAAAGCCGCGTTCGCCCGAATCGGTGACTCGGAAGACACGCCCCGGCCCCTCGGTGAAGGTGTGAACCTGGGCGCCCTCGGGGAAGTCCGCGTGTTCGATCTGCGCCTGAAGGTCCATTCCGTCATTGTGCCGCGTCCGGCGTCCCTTCCCGCAGTTGTCCCGGCGTGACGGGTTCCCTCAGCAATCGCGCAAAGCCCGGCGTGCCCTCGCGGTCCAGCACCCCTTTCACGAGGTCGCCGCCCACGCTGTAGGTGAAGATGTACGCCCGGAAGGTGGGCTGCGAGATGAAGCGCAGGCTCTGGCGGGCCCTCCCCTCGTTCGCGGGGCCGTAGCGCCGCAGGAAGTCGAGCACCTCGGCCTCGGTCGCCCCGTCCTCGTACAGCATCAGCGCCGCCGTGCCGCTCACGCCCTTCAGTCCCTCACGGGCGCGGCTGGCGTCCAGGAAGGCGGTCACGTCGTCCGGGTCCAGGCCCGCCACCCCCGCCAGTTCGCCCGTCAGCCACGCCTCCACCTCTCCCCGGTCCATCAGGGCGCGAAGGGCGTTCGTGGCGATGCCCTCGCTGACCACGCACTCGGGGGCGTTCAGGAGTTGGATGGAGTGTTCGAGCCAGCCGCGTTCCCTGACCAGCCGCGCCTCCTTCGTCGCGTGTTCGGTGTGGTGGCCGGGGTAGCCCTCGTGGGCGAGGAGGTCGGGCAGGTTCGGCAGCAGCACGGGGAGGTCGGTGTTGAGGTCGATGCGGCTCTGGAGATTGCCGAGCGGCCAGTTGTACCCCGACCACGGCTTGTCCTGGACGAGGCCGATGGTGAAGTTCTCGCCGCCGGGGAGGCCGAAACGTTCCCGCGTGCGCTCGCGGAGCTGCGAGAGGATGGGCCCGGCCACCCTCAGGATGTCGTCTCTAGGAATTGCCACCCGCGAACGCAGCGCCTCCTCTCGCTCGATCAGGGAGCCTGAGCCGGGCAGGGCAGCGTCGAGTGCCGATAGCGCCCGCTCCAGGTTCTCCACCTCCGCCCGCCTGGGCTCGATGTCGAACAGCCCCCGCACCTCGTCCGCGTAGGGCAGCACCTCTCCTGCGATCAGCCGCGTCATGGTGTCCAGCGCCCGCGCCTGCACGGTCAGGAAGGCCCGGCGCGCATCGTCCTCCACGCCCTCCACCCCTTCCAACAGGGCCCCGGCCCAGGCGCGCAGTTCGGCGGGGTCGCGCCGGGTACGGTCGGCCCAGTCCTGCGGCCCGCCGTACCCGTCCACGAAGCCCTCCCGGTGCGCGTCGATGGCGTGGGCGAGGCGGATATAGCGCTCGGCGATGTCCATAAGGGGAGGATAAGGCCCGCGGCCGTGGGCGGCGCGGCAGCCGGGGGTCCGAAGCTGGCGGCCTTCCCCCTTGCCCCTCCCCACCCCCGCTATCCTCCCCCCGTGACCCTCTTCGACCCGCCCGCTCCCCTGGCCGAACGCCTGCGCCCGCGCTCCGTGGCGGAGGTCGTGGGGCAGACGCACCTGCTCGGGCCGGGCAAACCGCTGACCCGGGTGCTGGACTCCGGGCGGCTGGGCTCGCTGATCCTCTGGGGGCCGCCGGGCGTGGGCAAGACGACGCTGGCGCGGCTGATCGCCGGGGAAGTGGGCGCCCACTTCATCCCCCTTTCCGCAGTGACGGCGGGCGTGAAGGACGTGCGCGAGGCGGTGACGGAGGCCGAGCGGGTGCGGGGCCGGGGCCAGCGGACCATCCTCTTCCTCGACGAAATCCACCGCTTCAACAAGGCGCAGCAAGACGCCCTGCTTCCCCACGTCGAATCCGGCCTGCTCACCCTGATCGGCGCGACGACCGAGAACCCGAGCTTCGAGGTCAACCCGGCCCTGCGCTCCCGGGCGCGGACGCTGGTGCTCGAAGCCCTGACGCAAGAGGACCTGCGCGGCCTGCTGGGGCGGGCGCTCTCGGACCCGCGCGGGCTGCCGGGGGTGAGCGCCGAGCCGGGGGCCCTCGACCTGATCGCCCGGCTGGCCGACGGGGACGCGCGGCGGGCGCTGAGCACGCTGGAGGTCGCCTCCACCCTCGCCGAGCCCGTCACCGAGGCGGCGGCGCGCGAGGCGTTCGGGCGCCACCTCCCGGCGATGGACAAGAACGGGGAGGACTTCTACAACCTGATCTCGGCGCTGCACAAGAGCGTGCGGGGCAACCACGTGGACGCTTCGCTCTACTGGCTCGCCCGGATGATCGAGGGCGGCGCGGACACCCTGTACGTCGCCCGCCGCATCGTCCGCATGGCCGCCGAGGACATCGGGCTGGCCGACCCGCAGGCGCTCAGGCTGGCCGTCGCCGCCCGCGACACGGCGGAATTCCTGGGCAGCCCGGAGGGGGACCTCGCGCTCGCGCAGGCGGTCGTGTACCTCGCCCTGGCCCCCAAGAGCAACTCCGTGTACGTGGCCTGGAAAAAGGCTCTGGACGCCGTGCGGGAGAGCGAGACACTGCCCGTGCCGCTGCACCTGCGCAACGCGCCCACCGCCCTGATGCGGCAACAGGGGTACGGCACCGGCTACGCCTACTACTTCGACAACCCCGAGGGCAGCTTCCGGCAGAACTACCTCCCCGACGGCGTGCGGCTCGACCTCTACGAACCCACGGGCGAGGGCTGGGAGGCGCGGGTGGCCGAGCGGTGGCGCAAGCTGCGGGAGGCGCACGGGGAGGGGGAGGACAGGGCGTGAGGCGCGTGTTGACCGCTGAGGACGCGCTCGCCCAGCTCGGGGAGGGACGCCCCATCGAGGACGCGACCATTGCGGACGAAGTGCGGCTGCGTCAGCTCAGTGAGGACAAGACCAGCGTCCCTGTTCTCCTCAGGCGCTGCCATCTGGAGGGGCTGAGCGCCCTCCTGCTCCAGTTCTCTGCCCCCGTGGTGTTCGAGGACTGCACGTTTCGAACCGCCAACTTTTACGCCGCCTACTTCTTGCGAGGGGCGGAGTTCATCAATTGCACCTTCCTCACCGAGGTCTCTTTCGAGTGCGGCGGCCACAACGAACCTTCCGTCCGTTTCCGGTTGGCGGGCTGCACTTTCCGGGGCTTCGTCAACTTCTTCGACAACTGGTTTCACGGTCTTGTCGAGATCAGGGAATGCGCTTTCGAGCGGGGAACGAACCTCCTTGGAAACATCGGCCAACCCTTCGCGGTAAGGTTCGAAGTCCCTCCCATCATCGAGGGGAACACGGGCGATCTGGCGCTGGACGGCGGCTGAACGCCTGATCCTCCACACGCCCCCTTCCCCAGCCACCTCACGACTCATCACCCACCCATGATGTCCATGAAAGGAAGCGGGCTTTCCGCTCAAGCGCAACTGTACGGACAGATACCTATTCTGGTCACCTTTCTTCTTACGCTGATCAGCAACGAAAGAGGGGCGAAACTCGGGTGTCTGACGGGCCGTTCTAGGAAATGAAGGTGTGGGCCTTCATGACGGCGACCCCCTTCTCTCGTGTTCGGGGAGGAACCCATGAGAACGCGTCTCGTAGCAATGAGCGCCGCCCTTCTTCTTTCAGGGACCGCCACAGCGGGCGGCGGCGCCAATGTGCCAGCCGGAAATACCATCGCGGCGGTGGTGTCGAACGATCCCAACTTCAGCACGCTGCTCTCGGCGGTGCAGGCGGCGGGGCTGACGCAGACCCTGGCGGGGCCCGGGCCGTTTACGGTTTTCGCGCCGACGAACGCGGCGTTCGCCAAGGTGCCCGCCGATCAGCTTCAGGCCCTGCTGAACAATCCCGCGCAGCTCCGGGCCGTGCTGCTCTATCACGTCGTGCCGGGGCGGGTGACCTCGGCGCAGGTGGCCGGGCTGAGCAGCGCGACGACCGCGCAGGGCGGCACGCTCACGGTCAGCGCGAGCGGCGGCACGGTGCGGATCAACGACGCGACCGTGACCCAGGCCGACGTGCCCGCGAGCAACGGCGTGATCCACGTGATCGACACGGTGCTGCTGCCGCCCAGTTAGGGCCAGGGGAGGTCAGGCGGGGGGAAGCAGGTGCGCCTTGCCTGTTTCCCCTTTCGTCTAGGAAGATGAACAGGAGGCCGAATCCGTGACCAGCCCTGCCCGCCGGGACCCGTTCCCCTTCGGACTCACGCTGCGGCTCCTGCTGCTGAGTGGGGTGGCGGGTGCCGTGGGCTCGACGGGCCTGGCCCCGGCGACGGGCCGACCGCCGCGCCCGGCCCCTCCCCTGCCGCTCACCCTTCAGGTCAGCGCCCCCGAGCCCGTCCTGCGGGGCGGGAAAGTCGAGCGGCCCCTCATTCAGAAAAGCTATGTCCTGACCCTCACCCCGGAGCAGGTCAGGCAGGTGCGGGAGCGGGGGTCGTCGGCGCCTCTGGGGGCCGCGTTGGAGGCGGTGTATGCCCGGATCGACGCTCGGGAGCCGCGCGACGCGGTGTTTCGCAACGTGGGCGGCGTCTGGACCGCGCGGGCCCAGACCGGGTGGAAGGTCCGGAGGGACGTGACGGAGCGCGCGCTGCTCGGCGCCCTGCGGGAAGGAGGGCGGACGGTGGAAGTCGAGGTCGGCCTCACCCCTCCCGCACGGAGCGTGCGTACGCTGCGGGAACGGGGGGTGACCCATCACCTCGCGGCGGGCGAGTCGAGCTTCGCGGGCAGCCCGGACTTCCGGGTACACAACGTCCGCGTCGGAGGCGGCAGGTTGCACGGGGGGTGGGTGGAGCCGGGCGCCGTCTACGACTTCAATGCCCGAACGGGCGCGATCACCCGGGCGCGCGGCTTCGTGCCCGGCTACGTGATCGCGGGCGGCACCCTGGCCCTGGAGGACGGCGGCGGCCTCTGCCAGGTCAGCACGACCGTCTTCCGCGCGGCGTACCTGGCCGGGCTCCAGGTCGTCGAGCGGCACGCGCACTCCCATCAGGTCGCCTACTACGACCCCGTGGGCTTCGAGGCCACCGTGTACGCGCCGAGCAAGAACCTGCGCTTTCGCAACGACACGGGCGGGCCGCTGCTGATGCAGGTTTCGTGGGACCTGAAGAGAGAGACCCTGCGCGTGGACCTGTTCGGCGGCCCCCCCGACCGGCAGGTCCAGGTTTCGGAACCCCGTGTCAGCGACCGCCGGGCGGCCCTCCCGCCGACCTTCCTGGCCGATCCCGGCCTCGCGCCCGGCGAGACGCGGCGGGTCGACATGCCCGCCTCCGGGATGAGGGTGGAGATCACCCGCCGCGTGCAGATGAGGGGCGGCGAGGTCAGGACCGACCGCCTGCTCAGCCGCTACCGGCCGTGGGGTGGCGTCTTCGCCGTCCACCCGGAGGACGACCGATTGCGGTAGGTCACCCCAGCGCCGCGTTCAGCTCGTCGCGCAGCCGCCGCGCCGCCTCCCGGCTCGCCGCCACGTCCAGCCCGTCCGCGTACCCCACGGCCCGGCTCGCGCTCGCCAGCGCCCCCGTTCCCCCCGGGTGGAAGGCCGGGGCGAGTTCGGCGGCGGTCCCCCCCTGCGCCCCCAGACCAGGCAGCAGCAAGAGGGCGCGGGGCATCAGCGCGCGGAAGAGGGCGAGGTCCTGTGGGTGGGTGGCGCCGACCACCGCCCCGACGCCCGCGTATTCACCTTCTTCGTCCTGCTCCCCCAGGCGGGCGACCTCCACCGCCACGCGCTCGCTGACGCCCTGCCCCTGGAGGTCCGCCTGATCGGGATTGCTCGTCTTGACGAGGACGAAGATCGCGCCGCCGTTTCCGCGGGCCGTCTCCACGAATGGGCTTAGGGTTCCGAAGCCCAGGAAGGGGTTGACCGTCAACGCGTCCCCCGCGTGGGCCCCGCTCAGCCACCCCCGCGCGTAGGCTTCCGCCGTCGAGCCGATGTCCCCGCGCTTGCCGTCGAGGATCACGGGCAGGCCGAGCAGCCGGGCCGCCGCGCAGACCTCCTCCAGCAGCGCGAAGCCGGACAGGCCCAGCGCCTCGAAAAAGGCGAGCTGCGGCTTGACGCAGGCGGCGAGGGGGGCCGTCACCTCCAGCACGTCGAGCGTATGCCCACGCAGGTGATCCACGTCCCGGTACGCGCCCAACCGGGGGTCGAGGCCCACACACAGCCGGGTCTTCAGGTGGCGGGTGCGCTCGGTGACGGCGGCGGCAAAAGTCATCGGGGCGAGGCTAACACGCGCCGCGCGGCCCTCACGAGGTCGGCGTTGTCGGCGGCGGGAGGGCCGTCCGGCAGGGTGAGGGTATCTTCCAGGCCGATGCGGGTGTCCAGTCCCCGGTGGGCGGCCTCGTGGAGGAGAGACCAGGCACTCACGCCCGCACCGTGCAGGAGACGGGGCGGCGTGACCCCGGCCTCGTCGAGCAGGGCGAGGATGGCGGCGGCCTCCGTCAGCGCCTCCCACGGCTCCCGGTCCATCACCTCCACGAGAATCCGCAGCGCCCGGTCGCGGGAGGGCCAGCTCAGGAAGGACCGCGCCGCCTCCACCGTCCAGAGCCCGGCTTCCACCCCCACGCCTAATTCCAGCAACGTCTCCGCGAAGGGGACGGCGTGCGGCTCGTGCCAATTCACGGATACGAAGTCGGGGCGCACGGTCCAGGCGCGGGCGGCGGCGAGTTGCCTCTCCACGTCCGGCAGAATCCAGAAGCCGCTGGAGATGCCGACCGGGATGCCGGGGCAGGCGGCGCGCACGGCGGTCAGCGCGGCGGCCACAACCTCCGCCTCCAGCGACTCGCGGCCCCCCTGGGCGCGCGGGTGCAGATGGAGGGCCCCGGCGCCCGCCGCCACCGCCCCCCGCGCCGCCTCTGCAAGTTGGGCCGGGGTGACGGGCAGGGCCGGGTGACTTCCCACGGGACGGCCCCCGTTCAAACAGGCTTTCAGGAGCATGGGCTCAGCGTACCGGGGCCCGCGCCTGTTACCCTCGCCCCATGACCTTTTCCATCGTGGGCCGCGACGCCGCCACCGGAGACCTCGGCGTGGCGGTGGCGAGCAAGTTCCTGGCGGTGGGCGCCCTCGTCCCCTTCGCGCGCTCGGGCGTGGGCGCGGTGGCAACCCAGAGTTACGTCAACCCCAACTTCGGGCCGGACGGGCTGCGGCTCCTCGCCGAGGGTCTAAGCCCGGAGGAGGTATCCGCACGCTTCCAGGCAGAGGACGCCACCATCCATCAACGGCAATTCGGGATCGTGGGGGCGGACGGGCGGAGCGTCACCTACAGCGGCGCGGGCTGCCATGCCTGGGCGGGCGGCTTCACCGGGCCGGACGTGGCGATCCAGGGCAACATCCTGACCGGGCTGGAGGTCGTGGACGCGATGGCTGCGGCGTGGGAGGCGGGCGACGGGCACCCTCTCCCCCGCCGCCTGCTGGGGGCACTGAGGGCCGGGGACGCGGCGGGCGGGGACCGCAGGGGCAGACAGTCGGCAGCCCTGCTGTGCGTCGGGCCGGGGCGCGGCTACGGCGGCCTCACCGACGACTGGGTGAACCTGCGCGCCGACGACCACCCCGACCCCTGTGCGGAGCTGGAGCGCCTGCTCGGCATCTCCGACCTCCTGTTCGGGCGGCCCGAGACGACTACCGAACTCGACGAGGACGGGCGGCGCTGGCTGCGGGCGCTGCTGATCCGCGAGGACTACGCGAGTTCCCTCCCCGGCGGCGAGTGGGACCCGGAGACCGAGGCCGCCGCCTGGGCCCTTTTCGGCACCGAGAACCTGGAGGAACGCTGGGTGCCGGGCGGGAGGTTCGACCCGGTGGCGCTGGGCTACCTGCGGGAGCGGTTCGGGGAGTGAGGGAAGCTCTCAGCCGTCAGCAGTCAGCCATCAGGAAGCGGGGCTTTTGCTGACGGCTGAACGCTGAGAGCTGATAGCTTTTCCCCATGCGGCTTTCGGCCACCGACGTGTACGCCTTCCAGGCGCTGGGCTTCCTGGGAATGCAGGAGCCCACGCGCTGGGTCGCCAGCGAGGAGATCAGCGACGCGACCGGGGTTCACCGCCCCTACCTCGTGCGGATTCTGGCGGCACTCACGGCCAAGGGCATCGTCAAGAGCAAAAAGGGCATCGGCGGCGGCTACGCGCTGGCCCGCAAGCCCCACCTGATCAGCCTGTGCGAGGTCGTGCGCGCCATCGACGGCCCGGTCGCGCCCTTATCCTGCATCAGCCTCAACTGGCACGAGCCCTGCGTCGAAGAAGACCGCTGCCACGCCCGCGCCACCGTCTACAAGCGGATGCGCGACGCGATGCTCGCCGTGCTTCAAGAATTCAGCGTGCAGGACCTCGTGACCGACGCGCGCCAGGGCGTGAGCTACGGGCACTGCCTGGGCCACCTGCTCAAGCCGAACGCTTAAGCCCGGCTCAACACCTCGTCTGTCTCCTCGGTCGAGACAAGTTGATCGAAGTTGTCATCTTTCGGGTATCCTGGGGGGCATGAGTTTTCTGGAGCCCGGCGTCCGGTATTGTTCACCCCCGCTCCGACCCTGACCTCTCGTTTCCCCTTTCCGGAGATCCCATGAGCGACATCGAAGCTCTCAAAAAAGAAGTCCCGCCCTTCCAGATCTTTGACCTGATCCCGCAGTACGCGCGGCAGGGCTTTATCGACCCCGAGCGGATCGACCTGCTGAAGTGGGCGGGCGTGTACCCGCAGCGGCCCCAGGAGGACGGCTTCCTGATGATGCGCGTGCGCGTGCCCAGCGCCGAGTTCGCCACCTCGACCCTGCGCGAGGTCGCCAACATCGCCGAGGAGTACGGGCGCGGCTTTCTGGACGTGACCGACCGTCAGGCCTTCCAGTTTCACTGGCTGACCATCGACAAGATTCCCGAGATTTTCGACCGCCTGGAGCCGCTGGGGCTGCATCCCCGGGGCGCGTGCGGCGACACGGTGCGCGCCGTGATCGCCTCGCCGCTCGCCGGGCTCGACGCCCGCGAAGTAATCGACGTGCGGCCCATCGCCCACGCGATGGAGGGCACGCTGACCGGCAGCGACGACTTTCAGGACCTGCCCCGCAAGTTCAAGATGAGCCTGACCGCCACCCCCGAGCTCGAAGGCATCCACATGATCAACGACGTGGGCTTCCTGGCGCACCGGGTGAACGGCGAGGTCGGCTTCGACGTGTGGGTGGGCGGCGGCCTGGGCGCGGTGGCGCACCTCGCCAAACGGCTGGGCGTGTTCATCAAACCCGAGGAAGTGGTGGAGGTCGGGCGGGCCATCGCCGGGGCCTACCGCGACCACGGTTACCGGGTCAACCGCAAGAAGAGCCGCCTGAAGTTCCTGATCAAGGACATCGGCGTCGAGAAGTTCCGCGAGATCGTAGAGACGGAATATCTGGGCCGCAAGCTCACGGACGGCCCCGCCGCGCCCGTCGCCCGCTTCGGCGGCAACGACGTGCTGGGCGTGAACCCGCAAGCTGACGGCCTGAACTACGTCGTCGTGGCGACCACCGTGGGCCGGATCGACCCGTACAAGGCGCGCAAGCTCGCCGACCTCGCCGACCGCTACGGCAAGGGCGTGCTGCGCACCACCGCCTTCCAGAACATGATGATTCCGCACGTCCGCAGCGAGGACATCGCGGCGCTGACCGCCGAGCTCGAGACCATCGACCTCGCACCGAAGACCACCCTGCGCGGCACGACCATCGCCTGCACGGGCACCCAGTTCTGCCGCCTGGCCTTGACCGAGACGAAGGCGCGGACCGCGAACCTCGTGGACCATATCGAGGCGAAGTTCGCGGGGCTTGACGTGCCCTTCACGATCAACCTGACGGGGTGCTCGAACGCCTGCACGCGCTATCAGGTCGCCGACCTCGGCTTCATGGGCGCTCTGCGCGGCGAGGAAGAGGTGTACAACGTTCACCTCGCGGGCAGCATCGGGCAGGCGCAGCGCACGGGCGACAAGCTCAAGGGCATCGTGCCCGCCGTGCGGCTGAACGAGTACACGGAGGCGGTGCTCAGCGACTTCCAGAATGGTAAGCTCCCCAATGAAAGCTTCGTGGAGTACGCCGACCGGGTGGGCCACGAACGCTTCGCCCCCGACGCGATCCTCAAGCCGGACCGTGAGGTCGTGACCGCATGACCGCGACGCTGAACCGTCCCGAGGTCGGCACAGGCCGGGTGGTGTGGTTCACCGGTCTGTCCGGGGCGGGCAAGAGCACGTTGGCCTCGGCGCTGTACGACGAACTCAAGGCACGCGGTGTTCCCGTCGAACTCCTCGACGGCGACGCGGTGCGCGAGAACCTGAGCAAGGGGCTGGGTTTTTCCAAGCAGGACCGGGACACCAATGTCCGCCGCATTGCCTTCGTGGCGGGGCTGCTCGCCAGGCACGGAGTCACGGTGCTCGTGAGCGCGATCAGCCCCTACGCGGACACCCGGCGCGAAGTGCTGTCCACGCTGCCCAACCCGACCGAGGTGTTCGTGGACGCGCCGCTGGAAGTCGTGACCGAGCGCGACGTGAAGGGCCTGTACCTCAGGGCACTGGCCGGGGAAATCCCGCACTTCACGGGCGTGTCCGACCCCTACGAGGCTCCTGCGGCGCCCGACCTCCACCTGCGGACCGACCACATCAGCGTGGAGGAGGGCCTGGGCCGACTCCTCCAACACCTGGGATATGGGGCGTGACCGCGCTGAACGACCGGCCCGAGGTGCGCACTCCCGAGCAGGGGGGCGTGCCTCTCACCACCGAGCCGCGCGCTCCCCGTGAAGCTGCCGGACACGCTGACCCCACCGCCCCCGACTTCACGCCCGACACGGACCCGCTCGACGTGATCCGCTGGGCGCTCGAAGCCCACCCCGACCTGCTGATGCCGAGTGCTTTCAACCTCAACGGCGTCGTGCTGCTCGACCTCGCGGCGCGGGCGGGCTACCGGGGCGAGGTCGTGTTCGTGGACACGGGCTACCACTTCCCCGAGACGCTGCAAACACGGGACCGCCTGGCCGCGCGTTATCCCGAGACGACCTTCGTGACCCTGAACGCGGGCTCGCATCCCGAGGACGGGCAGACGCCGCCCGACCTGTACGCCTCGGATCCCGACGGGTGCTGCGCGGTGCGCAAGGTGGCGCCCCTCCAGGCTTACCTGCGCGAGAAGGGGCCGTCGGCCCTGCTGAACGCCCGCAGCCGCGACCAGGCGAGTACCCGCGCCGACATCCCCTTTGTCGAGACGGGCGGGGCGCGCGTGAAGGTCAACCCCCTCGCCCACTGGACGCGCGAGCGGCTGGAGGCGTACGCGACCGAGCACTGCCTCCCGGTCAACCCGTTGTACTTCGACGGCTTCCTGAGCATCGGCTGCTGGACCTGCACCCGGGCCGTGCGCCCCGGCGAGGACGCCCGCGCCGGACGCTGGGCGGGCCGGGGCAAGACCGAATGCGGGCTGTGGGTCGGGGAGAGCAAACTCTAGCACCCCACCCTTTTCGCCCAAAAGTTGACCAACTTCATCCACTGATCGTTTGAAAGGCCGAAGCATGACGACCCTCCCCAACCCTTCCCCCATCCTTCTGCCTGCTCCCCTGGGCGGCACCCTCGTCAACCGCGTGCGGCGGGCCGGGCACGACTTCGACCCCGCCGAGCTGGGGGGCCTGCCCCGGCTGGAACTCTCCGACCGCTCGTATTCGGACCTGGAGATGCTGGCGACGGGCGCGTACTCGCCGCTGACGGGCTTCCTGGGCGAGGCCGACTACCTGAGCGTGATCGAGCACATGCGCCTCTCGGACGGCACGCCCTGGAGCATCCCGATCACGCTACCGGTCGCTCGTGAGGAGGCGGGGCGGTACACGGGCCGCGTGGTGCTGACGCGCGGCGGCGAGGCGGTCGGCACGCTGGACGTGGAGGAGCGGTACGAGGCGCGCAAGTCGTTTGAGGCGCGGGAGGTCTACCGAACGGAGGACTCCGCGCACCCCGGCGTGGCGGCGCTGTACGCGCAGGGGGACGTGAACCTGGCCGGGCCGGTGACCCTCTTCGAGGTGCCGCGCGGCGCCTTCCCCCTGCATCACCGCACGCCCGCCGAGGTGCGCGAGGTGATCGAGGCGCGCGGCTGGCGCACGTCGGTCGCCTTCCAGACCCGCAACCCGATCCACCGCGCGCACGAGT
The DNA here is from genome assembly GCF_018863415.1 of Deinococcus aestuarii. Lineage (NCBI taxonomy): Bacteria > Thermotogati > Deinococcota > Deinococci > Deinococcales > Deinococcaceae > Deinococcus > Deinococcus aestuarii. Next base: position 263,464 of record NZ_JAHKSN010000002.1, read on the forward strand.
ACCTGCACAAGGTCACGCTGGAACTCGTGGACGGGCTGCTGCTGCACCCGCTCGTCGGCACGACGAAGGGCGACGACGTGCCCGCCTCCACCCGCGTGCAGGCGTACGAGGTGCTGCTCGACCGCTACTACCCGCAGGCCCGCACGCTGCTGAGCGTGTATCCGGCCGCCATGCGCTACGCCGGGCCGCGCGAGGCGATCTTGCACGCCCTCTCGCGCCGCAACTACGGGGTGACCCACTTCATCGTGGGGCGCGACCACGCGGGGGTAGGGAACTACTACGGGACCTACGACGCGCAGGACATCTTCGGGAACTTCACCCGCGAGGAGCTGGGCATCCAGATTCTCAAGTTCGAGCACACCTTCTACTGCAAGACGTGCGGCCAGCTCGTCAGCCCCCGCACCTGCCCCCACGGCAGTGAGCATCACCTCGTCCTGAGCGGCACCAAGGTGCGCGAGAAGCTGCGCGCGGGCGAGAAGTTGCCCCCCGAGTTCACCCGCCCCGAGGTGGCCGAGGTGCTGCGTGAGGCCTACACCCAACAACTTTGATCCGGCCTCCCCCTGACCGGCGCGCGCCCCTCACCGGGAGCGTGTTCACGGCGAAAACCCACTCCACAGGAGGGACAAATGACCCCGAGACCGACGCTGCTGGCCCTGAGCCTCGCCCTCCTCATCCCCAGCGCCGCCGCCCAGGGCGCGACCACCCTGCGGCTCGGCTATTTTCCCAACCTGACCCACGCGCCCGCCCTGGTGGGGTTAGAGCGCGGCACCTTCCAGAAGGCGCTCGGGAATGTGAAACTGGAACCCAAGGAATTCGTCTCGGGGACCACCCTCACCGAAGCCTTTGCGGCGGGACAGATCGACATCGCCTACGTCGGCCCAGGTCCGGCGATCAACGCGGCGGTGCGGGGAATGCCCCTCCAGATCGTCGCGGGGGCGAGCGAGGCGGGGGCGGTGCTCATCGCGCGCAAGGACAGCGGGATCAGGACGTACAAGGACCTCGCCGGGAAGCGGGTGGCGGTGCCCAGCCTGGGGAACACGCAGGACATCAGCCTGCGGCACATTCTCAAGGAACAGGGGCTCAAGGCGCAGACGGACGGCGGCACCGTGAACATCACGCCCATCCCGCCCGCCGACGTGCTGGCGGCCTTCGCGGGCAGGCGGGTGGACGCCACGCTGGTGCCCGAGCCGTGGGGCGCGGCGCTGGAAGCGCAGGGGAACATCCTCGTGGGCACCGAGAAGACGGTGTGGCGCGGGGGCGCGTACCCTTCCACGGTGGTGATCGTGAACACGAAGTTCGCGCAGGCCAACCCGGCCGTCGTCACGGCCTTTCTCAAGGCGCACGGGGAGGCGGTGGCGTTTCTGACAGGCAAGCCCGCTGCCGCCGCCGCCGCCGTCAACAGGGAGCTGGAGAAGCTGACCGGGCAGAAGCTCGACCCGCGCGTCCTCCAGCGGGCGATGAACCGCACCCGCTTCACGACGGCGCTCGATGCGGGCGCCCTGAACGAATACGCGGCCCTCAACGTGGAGGCCGGGTACGCGCGGGGCACCGTCAACCTCGCCCCCTTCCTCAACCCGGGGTTCAAGCGGTGAGGCCGTGACGACCACGCTCGACACCCCCACTCCGGTGCGCCGCCCTTCGCGCTGGCGCGTGCTCGGCTGGCAGCTCCTCGGCCTCGCGCTGCTCCTCGCCCTGTGGTGGCTCGTCACGGACGTGCTCCGGCTCTACCCGCCCTACGTCTTCCCCAGCCCGCGCGCCGTGGGGACCGAGATCAGCTACGGCCTGTGGGGCACCGGGCCGCAGGACGGCAAGCTGCTCGCGGGAATCGGCAACAGCCTGCGGCGGGTGCTCGTCGGCTACGCGATTGCCGTGCTCCTCGGCGGGGTGGTCGGCCTGTTGATGGGCGCGTGGCGGCCCCTGCGCGATACCCTCGGCGCTTACCTGACCGGCATCCAGAGCGTGCCCTCCATCGCGTTCGTGCCCTTTGCCATCCTCTTTTTCGGGTTGAACGAGCGGGCGGTGCTGTTCGTGGTCATTCTGGAGGGCTTCATCCCGGTCGCGCTCGCCGTCTCGGGCGCGCTGATGAACGTGCCCCCGGCGCTGCGGATCGCGGGCCGGACGCTGGGAGCACGGGGACTGGACCTCACGACGGGCGTGCTGCTGCCGAGCGCGGTGCCCAGCATCCTGACGGGGCTGAGGACCGCCTGGAGCTTCGCGTGGCGGGCGCTGGTGGGAGCGGAGCTGCTCGTCAGCGCGAGCGCGAGCCTGGGCGCGCAACTGGAGATCGGGCGCAACACGGCGAACATCGCGCTCGTGATCGCCACCATCCTGACCATCGGCGTGATCGGCGGGGTGTTCGACGCCCTGCTGCGCGTGCTGGAGACCCGTGTGCGCCGCGACTACGGGCTGGAGGTGCCACAATGACCGCCACGATGCCCCCCCCCGCCGAGACGGTCAGCCCCCCCACCCAGGGGGTCAGCCTGACTCTGGATGGGGTGACCTACCGCTACGGGCGGGGCCGCGCGGGACTCGGCCCCCTGAGCCTGCACGTCCAGCCCGGCGAATTCCTGTGCGTGGTCGGTCCCTCGGGCAGCGGCAAGAGCACCCTGCTCTCGCTGCTGGCGGGTTTCCTGCGGCCCCAGGCCGGACGGATTCTGCTGGGCGACACGCCCGTTACCGGGCCCGACCCGCGCCTGACGCTGGTGCAGCAGGAACCCGCCCTCTTTCCGTGGCGCACGGTGGCGGGCAACGTCGCCTTCGGGCTGGAGCGGCGGCGCTTTCCCCGCGCCCAGCGGGACGCCCGGGTGCAGGAGACGCTGCGCCTCGTGGGGCTGGCCGGGTACGGCCCCCGCCGCGTCCACCAGCTTTCCGGCGGGCAGCGCCAGCGGGTCTCCCTGGCCCGGGCGCTGGCCGTGCAGCCGAGCCTGCTGCTCCTCGACGAGCCCTTCAGCGCCCTCGACGACCGCACCCGCACGGTCCTCGCCGACGAGTTGCTGAGTATCTGGTGGGCGAGGAAAGTCACCGTCGTCTTCGTCACGCACAACCTGGAAGAGGCGCTGGCGCTCGGGCAGCGGGTGGTGGCCCTGCGTGGGGGCGAGGTGGCGCTGGACGCCCCGGCGCGGGAGCTGAACGTGGGGCGGCTGCGGGAGATGCTGGAGGGGTAAGCGGCCCCGGATGACGAGGAAGAGCCGAGGCTTGCCGCCCCGGCTCTTCCTTCCTTTCGGTCGTGGCGCCGCCCTCCCACGCTCCCTATTCCGTCTGCTTCTCCTCGCGTACCCCGGCGAGCTCGGCCTGGCGACCCTCACGCGGATTGACACCGTTCAGCACCCGCTCGAAGGCGGCGACAACCCCATCGATCTGCTCCTTGCTGATCGTCACGGGCGGCAGGAAGCGCACGACCAGGGGCGTGGCGGCGAGGGTCAGCACGCCCTCCTCGTGTTCGAGGGCGGTGATGTAGGGGGCACTCTTCTCCTTGAGTTCCACGCCGATCATCAGGCCCAGGCCGCGCACCTCGCGGATCTTGGGGGAGCGGATGGCGCGGAGTTTTTCCATGAAGTACGCGCCTTTCTCACGGGCCTGCTCGGCCATGCCCTCGCGCTTCATCGCGCGCAGGGCGGCGACCCCGGCGGCCATCGCCAGCGGGTTGCCGCCGAAGGTCGTGCCGTGGCCGCCCTTGGGCATCCGGTCGGCCACCTCGGCGGTCATGGCGAAAGCCCCCACCGGCACGCCGCCCGCCATCGCCTTCGCCAGGGTCATGCCGTCGGGAATCACGCCCGAGTGCTCGCAGGCGAACATCTTGCCCGTGCGGCAAAACCCGGTCTGAATCTCGTCGAGGATCAGGAGGGCGCCCTTCTCGCGGGTGAGGCGCCGGGCCTCCTGGATGAACTCGGGGGACGCGGGCCGCACGCCGCCCTCGCCCTGCACGGGTTCGAGGATGACGGCGGCCGTCTGGTCCGTCACCGCCGCGCGCAGTTCCTCGACGTTCCCGTAGGTGATGAAGTCGACGTTGCGGTTGTCCACCGCGTCGCCGAAGGGCTCACGGTACTTGGGCTCCCAGGTGAAGGCGAGGGCGCCCAGCGTGCGGCCCGAGAAGCCGCGGCGCATGCTCACGAAGCGCTGGCGACCGGTCGCGGTGATGGCGAACTTCTTGGCGGCCTCCATCGCCTCGGTGCCGGAGTTGCACAGGAAGACGCGCTCCAGGCCCTGCGGCAGGACGCTCACGAGTTCACTCAGGAACTCGGCGCGTTTGTCGTTGGGGAGGGTCTGGGGCATCACGATGAGCCTCTCGGCCTGCTCCTTGATCGCCCGCACCACGTCCGGGTGGCTGTGGCCGATGTTCGCCACCCCGTACCCGGCCACGCAGTCGATGTACGAGCGCCCCTGCTCGTCCCAGACGGTCGCGCCCTGCCCGCGCACCATCACGACCTGATGCTTGTTGTAGACGCCGGAGTCGTATTGCAGCTCGGCCTGGAGCCACTTGCTCGCGTTCGCCTGCTTGAGTTCACCCTGTACGGTCACGCTGACCTCCTGTTGGGCCCAGTCTAGGGGGTCGGGCCCGGGAAAAAGGGGCGCGTGTCCAGCCGGGCGGGTCGTCGATCAGTGGTCTCCCCCATGCCGCTCCCTCGGCAGGCTGAGGTCGGACTTGTCGACGCTCTCCGTCGCAGGCTCCAACCCCGCTTCGGGCGATTTCCGCGCCAGCTCGCGCAACTCGCGGTCGGCGGCCTCGGAGACCTCGGGGGTCCACTTGCCGTGACGGGTCATCGTCTCCCCGTCCTGCGCCTGCTCGTCCCGTCCCTGCTCTCTCTTGTCCGTCATAGGCGTATTCGACCTCAAGGCGGGGACGGCTGGGCAAGAGCAGGGCATGAACTCACCCGGAAAAGCTTCATCGCTGCGGGTGGATCACTTCAGGTCGCACCTGTACACGAACGTCTTGCCGCCGCTCAGGTACATCATGACGAACATCGAGCCCTTGGGAGTGCTCACGGTGGCGCGGTAGAGGTCCTTGTCGTTGAAGCTGGAGCGGTACTGCACCGCCCTGTCCTTGGCGGCGGTTTCCTTCATCGCCTCGTCCATGATCAGGGCCCCGATCTTGAACTGGCCCGGCGTGGCTTCCGCACCGGGTTTGGCCTCGATGCCACCGCTGCAATGACGGCCCGAGAAGCTGAAGGCGTGGGCGTCGATGCCCTGCCGCGCCGAGCGGTCGAGGCCCTGGGCGTGGGCGGGCGTAAGCAGCAGCGAGAGGGCAAGCGGGAAGAGGCTTTTTCCAAGCATGGGGCGACTGTAGGGGGCGGGCAGGCTGCCCCCCGGCGCACATGAGGCCTGCTGGGGGTGCCCTCCCCACCAGTTTTTAAAGGCTGGTAGATGACCAAAGGCATGATGGGGGTTGCTTCTTTTCCTCCTCCCCTTGACTCGTAGAGCTGCTTGCAGAGGGGGTGAACGGGCCGGGCGTCCTCAGGAAATAGACGGCAAATTCCTGTCGTCATCCACTACAGGCCCAGCCAGTCCTCGCCCACCTCCTCCACGCTCTGCCCCACCTCCTCGGCCACCTCGTCGCGGCGGGTGGCCCAGGCGGGGAAGGGGTAACTCACGAGGACCGGGTTGGGCACGTCGGGCTGCGAGACGAGCATGGTCCCCGGCTGGAGGATGCCCGCCCGCGCCCGGAAGCTCTGCGGCAGGAAGCGGTACTCGGGCCGCTCGGCCTCCGCGAGATCGAGGCGCCCCACCACCCGGATCGCCGCGTTCGACACGATGCGCCGCTCGACCTCCGAGGCCGTCTGCTGGGCGCCGATCAGGATGATGCCCAGGGAACGGCCCCGCTCGGCGATCTCCAAGAGCACGTCCTTGATGGGGCTACCCTCATCGCGCGGGGCATACTTGTTCAGCTCGTCCAGCACCACGAAGACGGTGTTCTGCCGCCCGTACTTCTCCTTGTGCTCAAACACCTCGCGCAGCAGCACGCCCACCACGAACATCTGCGCCGGGCCGGAGAGGTTGTGGATGTCCACCACGCTCAGTTGCGCCCCGCCGAGGAGGTTGGGGCGGTACTGCCGCGCCTGCGCCTCGCTGAGGTCGCCGCGCACCAGGGGCGAGAGGTGTTTTTGCACGCCACGCAGCCGACGGATGAAGGCGCGGAGAGTGCCGGGCGACTGCTTGAGCACCCACTTGGGATCGCCCTCGCCGTCCCCCTCCTCCAGCAGCTTGTATTCGACGTAGGAGAGGAGCTGGTCGAAGGTCTCCAGCCGCGTCTTGCCCAGCGCGTCGAAGGTGATGCCGTCGGGCAGTTCCCCGTCTCCCTCGGGGTCCCAGTCGGCGACGAGCAGGGCGGCCCCCTCCCCCTCGGCGGCGAGGCGGGCGAGTTTTTCCTCGATGTTGCCGATCACGAAGCTCAGGTTCAGGCTCGCGCCCGCGTCGGAGAAGACGTAGGGCAGCATCCGCCGCTCGCAGAACTCGCGCAGGGTGAAGACGAAGGGGGTCACGCCCTGCGCCCGCTGGTCGGTGTGGGGCACGATGGCATTGCCTGAGGCACCGGGGCGTGGCGGCGCGAGGAACTGTGTGTCCCGGAAGGGGGACATGGGCAGCCCCAGCAACGTGTAACGGTCGGCGTCCAGACCTTTGGCGACCTGGGCCTCGGCCTCGCGTTCCTGCACCTTGCCGTTGGGCTGGTCGAGGAAGAGGAGATCCTCGCCCTTCACGTTGAAGATGATCGCCTTGCCGCCCGCCGTCCCCGCCGTGTGTCCGCCGCCCGCCCGCGCCACCCGATCCATCACGCCGCTGCGGAAGATCGAGTGCAGCAGGAAGAGGGCGTAACTCGTCTTCGTTGCCACGCCCGAGATGCCGCTGATGTTGATGTGGCCGCCGCTCTCGCCGTTCACGAAGCGGAAGTTCAGCGGCAGGGGCTGCCCATCCGCGAGGAGGCCCGCCGGGAAGGCCGCTTCCTTCATCTTGTCGGCGCTGAGGGCCATGTCGAGGTCCGAGCCGTGCGCGTGCCGCACCTCGTCGCCAGGCTGGGGCGGGATGAAGTGCTCGGGGTCCACCCGCGTGACGAGCACCCGCGCCGCGTAGCTCACCGAGGCGGGCAGCACCCCCGCCACCACGTCCTCCACGTCCGACTCGAAGGTGACGCCCTCGTGCCGCTTGCGGACGTTATCGACGAGGCCATAGAAGCGCACCTCCCGCCCGTCCGGTTTGAGGGTCCGCACCACCACGAGATCGTCCAGCCCCACGCTCGCCCCCGGCGCCACGGCGAACCAGAAGACGGTGGGCGTCACGTCCTCGGTGCCCAGGACGCGGCCCAGGCGCTCGCCATCCAATGTCACGCGACCACCCCGAGTTCCCGGGCGATGTGCGCCCGCAGGCGGCGGGTCACGAGGTCGGCGCTGCCCATCGCGCGGGTCATGGCACTTTCCAGGGCGGCGGTCGGGATCAGGTTCTGGGGGGCGCGGGGGTCCTTGTGCGCCCGGCTGGCGAGGCGGCACAGGAGATTCCCGCTGACATTCGCCACCTCGCGCACGATGGGGGGCAGGAAGTCGGGCTCGTCGGGCGCGTACATCTCCAGCCGCATCACGCCGGACATGGGGTGCTGGTAGAAGGCCGCCTCGCACAGCCGGACGTACCAGATGAAACGGGTATAGGGGCTGTTGGCGTACTTCATGTGCAGGATGGGGGTCCGCTCGCCGGGCCGCAGTTCTGAGAGCAGGGAGGCCCGGTCGGCGGGCAGGTACTGGGTCTGCATCGTCTTCACGCAGCCGACGACGGCGCCGCCGAGGTTCTTGGAGCGCAGGGTGCCGTCCTGAATCGTCAGCGAGGTCAGGGCCTCCCGGTCATCCTCCTCGGAGAAGGGCACCTGGGAGGCGAGGCCGTGGGAGAGGTTCTGCTCCTCGGCCAGCATGACCTGTTGCAACTTGTGCAGGGGCGCGAGGGGATCGGCGCTCTCGGTGACGATGGGGGTGTATTGCAGCGTCCCCGTGTGCGGGTCGCGCGGCGAGAGGCGGTAGGGGTCCACCCGCAGCCCCGGCGCGTGGGCCAGGAGGCGCCGGGCCCGCACGTCCGTCAGCTCGGCGGGCCGCGACCCGTGCGGGCACATCCGCACCGCGCCGACCACGTAGGCCCCGAAGCCGCCCATGCCCGCCTCTCCTGACTCGTCCTCGATGAAGACGCGCGACTCCATCCGGCGTTTGCCGTCCACGACGTGGACCGTGTGCAGCCGCCCGGGAATGGGTTTGGCGGCCACCGCCGCCCAGCGCGGCGTCTCGATGTCGATGAGGTCCCCCTCGAAGTGTTGCAGGCCGAGTTGCCCGCCCTCGATGTCCACCGGCCAGGGGTCAAGGCGAATCCGCATGGGGGGCATTCTACGGTCGGGGTCGTGGACCGTGGAGCGTAGATCGTGGAAAAAGGCCACCCCTCCACAGTCCACCTCCCACGCTCCAAAAAAAGCGCCCGGCCTTTCGCACCGGACGCCCGCCCCTCTCCCCTCCTCAGCCGTGATACCCGCTCAGTTCGCGCAGCCGCGCCTCGTCGGTCAGGGTCAGGCAGCGGTAGGCGGGGGTCAGCAACCCGTCGTCGCGCATCTCGCCGATGAGTTTGGAGACGCTCTCGCGGGTGGCGCCGGTGCCCTCGGCGATCAGCTCGTGGGTGGCCCGGACGTAGCGCAGGCCGCCCTCGTGGGCGCCGCCCAGGCTGGAGTCGGCGAGGCTCAGCAGGTAGCGGGCGATGCGCTCGCGCAGTTCGCCGTCCTGAATGTGCACGCCGTCGTTCATCACCCGCTGGAGCTGGGCGCTGAGGCTGCGGGTGACCTCCCACAGCTCGGCGGCGCTGAGGTGCTGGATGTGGATGGGCGTGAGGCTGGCGTCGGTCAGGGCGATCATCTGGTGGCTGCGGGCCAGGCCATGCAGCGTCTCCTCACCGAAGATGTCGCCCGGCAGCACGTGGCGCACGGTCAGGTTGCGGCCCTGGGGCGTCAGACGCACGGCGCGGAGCAAGCCGCTGTCGAGGCGGTAGAGGGTGGGGGCCGGGTCACCCGCGTAGTACAGCGTGTCGCCACGGCGCAGGGGCCTGCTGCGAAGGTCTGAACTGGCCGGGGGGGTGCTGTACAACGTCATGACGACTCCTTGAGACAGGGCTGGACAGAGCGGCGAACCACCGGATTCCGAAACGTCCCGACTGTACAAGGTTTGTCCAACCTTTGAACGTTCGGCTGAACATTGTGAAGTCCCAGATAAGGCTGCGATCAGACGGAGGCCCGGGGGTGGGCTGGACGAGGACGTTGGAAACGATCCCCACCGGCCGTTTCGCCTAAAGGTACCCCGCTTCAGCTCCTGCCGGGAAACGCTGCTCTCACCTTTTCTTCACGCACAAACGATTGGGGCGCGAGGAAAAGGGGCGCGGCCTCCTCACTCAGCCGAACACCTCCAGGCCGTCAAGCACGACGCTGGCGTGGGCCTCGACGGTGAGGGCGTGGTCGCGGTTGTAGCCGCCCGCCATCATGGTCACGACGGGCACGTCCGCCCCGCGCGCCCAGGTCAGGACGCTCTGGTTGCGCTCGCGCACGCCGTCCAGGGTCAGGGCGAAGCGTCCGAAGCGGTCCCCGGCGAGCACGTCCGCCCCCGCGAGGTAGAGCAGCAGGTCGGGGCGAAAGGCGTCCAGGGCGGGGAGGGCCGACTCCCGCAGCACCCGCAGATACTCGGCGTCGGTCACCCCGTCGGGCAGGCCGAGGTCGAGGCTGCTCTTTTCCTTGCGGAAGGGGTAGTTGCGCTCGCCGTGAACGCTGAGCGTGAAGGCCCGTTCCTCGCCGGCCAGGAGGGCCGCCGTGCCGTTGCCCTGATGCACGTCGAGGTCGAGCACAGCGACCCGCTGGGCCCACCCCTCGCCCAGCGCGAGGCGGGTGAGGATCGCCGCGTCATTGACGAGGCAAAACCCCTCGGCGCGGTCGGCGAAGGCGTGGTGGGTGCCGCCCGCGAGGTTGGCGCCCCAGCCGCACCCCAGCGCGTCGTGCAGGGCCGCGAGGCTGCCCCCCGCCGCCCGCCGCGCCCGCTCGACCACCCCGGGGCTCCAGGGCAGCCCGAAGGCGCGCTGCTCGGCCGGGCTCACCTCCCCCCGCCGCCAGCGCCGCAGCCACTCGGGGTCGTGGACGCGGGCGGCGTCGGCCCAGCGCAGGGCGGGCGTCTCCAGCACCGGGAGCAGTCCCGCCAGCCGGTCGCGAACGCCCGCGTACTTGTAGGCCGGGAAGCGGTGGCCTTCCGGCAGCGGGAAGGTGTACGAGGCGGGGGTGTAGGCCCGGAAGGGGTGGGAGAAGGCGGGAACGGGGGCGGTCACCCCGGCAGTCTCGGACACGGGAGGGGGCAAAGCAGGGCCTCCCGCCACTTTGTCGGACCTGCGTTGTCCTACCTTTGTCCAAGGTCGCGCTTGGGCGGAGGCCAGGCCAACCTGCCCGGACCGGCTGGTTTACTCTGAACCCGATGACGAGCCCTGCCCAACTGCCCCTGATCGTGAGCGCCGGGGAGGCGCTGACCGACCTCGTGACCGCCGGAGACAACCGCTGGGTGGCCCATCCCGGCGGGGCCGGGTGGAACGTCGCGCGGGCCTGCGCGCGGCTGGGCATCTTCAGTGCCTTCGCGGGGGCGGTCGGGCAGGACAACTTCGGGGACGACCTCACGTCGGCGAGCGGGGAGGCGGGGCTCGACCTGCGCTTTCTCCAGCGGGTGCCCGCGCCCACCCTGCTCGCGGTGGTGTACCAGCTCACCCCGCCCGCCTACCGCTTTCTGGGCGAGAACAGCGCCGACCTGCACTTCGATCCGGCGCAGTTGCCCCAGGGTTGGCTGGACTCGGCCCGCTGGCTGCACGTGGGCGGGATCAGCCTGAGCCGCTGGCCCCTCGCCGATACCCTGCTCGGCGTCATCCAGGGGGCGAAGGCGGCGGGGGTGAGGGTCAGCTTCGACCCCAACGCGCGGATCACCCACCGCCACCCGGACTACCCGGCGGTCTTCCGGCGCGTGGCGGGGCTGTCCGACCTGATGAAGCTCAGCGACGAGGACCTCGCCTTCTTCTTCCCGGGCCGCGCAGAAGACGACGCCCTGCGCGAGTTACGCGGCATGAATGCCCGCTGCCCCATCGTGATCACGCGCGGGGCGCAGGGGGCGACCCTCTACCACTCCGCCGGACGCGCCGACCTGCCCGCCGCGCCCGTTCGGGTGGCCGACACGGTGGGGGCCGGGGACGCCCTGTGCGCGGGGCTCCTCGTGAGCGCCACCGAACGCCCCGAAGCCCTGTGGACCGACCACCTGCGGACGGGCCTACGGGCCGCCGCCGCCGCCTGTACCCGCCCCGGCGCCTACGCCCCCACGCGCGGGGACCTGGAGGCGGTGCCGCTGCCGGGGTGACGAAGGCGTCTCAGCCCGGGCAAAGGCCCCGGTGCAGGGCCTCCACGCGGAGGTTCGGCTGCCGCCGCAACTCGGTGACGTAGCCGGGGCGGCGGATGCCCGTCTCGCGCAGCAGGCGACCCCGCGCGTCGTACTCGGCGACGAGGTTGTACCGCACGCCCGAGGGTCCCGAGGCGCGGGCCGTCGCGTAGCGCAGCCTTCCGGCGGCGTCGTAATACCCCGTGAACTGCACGTGGTTGCCCGGCAAGGCACGGCGATACCGCACGAGGCGCGGCGTGTTCCGCACGTCGGCGAGCACCGTCAGGCGCACCCGGCCCGCGCGGTCGCTGCACCGCCGCGAGACCCGCAGGGGATGGAGCAGGCCCGTGCGCTCCAGCAGCCGCACCTGCGCCGTCTCGCGGGCGGCCTGGACGCGGGCCTGCTGGAGGGCTGTCGACTGTCGGGGAAGCGCCTGGGCCGAGGCGAGGGGGAGTGTGGTGGCGAGCAGCAAGGGAGCGAGGATCGCGGCTAGGCGGCTGGAAGTCATGGCTCTCCTTTCCCTGAGTGGGGCGGTGCGGCCTGCTTTCAAGTCACGGCGTCAACGGCAACGGCATCTCATGGTGCCGTTCCCGCAGCAGCCGCAAGACCTCCCGCGCCGAGGTCAGGATCGGCGTGCCCGGCCCGAAGATGCCCGCCACCCCCGCCGCCCTCAAGGCCGCGTAATCCTGTTGAGGAATCACCCCGCCCGCGATCACGAGGATGTCGTCCGCCCCCTGCGCCCGCAGCGCCCCGATCAGGGCCGGGATCAGCGTCCCGTGCCCCGCCGCCTGGCTGCTCACGCCGATGACGTGCACGTCGTTCTCGACCGCCTGCCGCGCGGCCTCCTCGGGCGTCTGGAAGAGGGGGCCCACGTCCACGTCGAAGCCGAGGTCCGCGAAGCCCGTGGCGATCACCTTCGCGCCCCGGTCGTGGCCGTCTTGCCCCATCTTCACGACGAGCATCCGGGGACGGCGGCCCTCGGCGGCGGCGAACTCTTCGATTTCCGTTTGCAGGGCGGAAAAGCCCTCGTCCCCCGCGTAGCCCTGGGCGTACACGCCGCTCAAGGTCCGCACCTCGGCCCGGTGGCGGCCCCACACGCTCTCCAGCGCGGCGCTGACCTCGCCCACGGTAGCCCGGGCACGCATCGCCTCGATGCTCAGGGCGAGGAGGTTGCCCTCTCCGGTTTGGGCGCACTCGGTCAGGGCGGCCAGCGTCCGGTCCACGGCGCCCTGATCGCGGCTCGCCCGCAGCGCCTCCAGGCGGCGAATCTGGCCCTCGCGCACGGAGGCGTTGTCGATGTTCAGCACGTCCACGTGCGTCTCGACCTCGGGGCGATACTTGTTGACCCCCACGATCACGTCCTCGCCCCGGTCGATGCGGGCCTGTTTGCGCGCCGCCGACTCCTCGATCCGCAGCTTGGGCGTGCCCGACTCGACGGCCTTCGCCATGCCGCCCAGCCCCTCGACCTCCGCGATCAGCTTGCGGGCCTCCTCCGCGAGGTCGGCGGTCAGGCGCTCCATCATGTAACTGCCGCCCCAGGGGTCGATGACGTGGGGGATGCCCGTCTCCTCCTGAATCACGAGCTGCGTGTTGCGCGCGATGCGGGCCGAGAAGTCGGTGGGCAGGCCAATTGCCTCGTCGAAGGCGTTGGTGTGCAGGCTCTGGGTGCCGCCGAAGACCGCCGCCATCGCCTCGATGGCCGTGCGGACGACGTTGTTGTACGGGTCCTGCTCGGTGAGCGACCAGCCCGAGGTCTGGCAGTGGGTCCGCAGGGCGCGGCTCATCGGATTTTTGGGATTGAACTGCCCCATCAGCTCCGACCACAGCAACCGGGCCGCCCGCAGCTTGGCGACCTCGGTGTAGAAGTTCATCCCGATGGCGAAGAAAAAGCTCAGCCGGGGGGCGAACTCGTCGATGTCGAGCCCCTTGGCGAGCGCCGCCCGCACGTACTCCAGCCCGTCCGCGAGGGTGTAGGCGAGTTCGAGCGCCGCATTCGCCCCCGCCTCCTGAAGGTGATAGCCGCTGATCGAGATGGAGTTGAAGCGCGGCATCTCCCGCGCCGTGAACTCGATGATGTCGGCGACGACGCGCATACTCGGCCCGGGCGGGTAGATGTACGTGTTCCGCACCATGAACTCTTTGAGGATGTCGTTCTGGATGGTGCCCGAGAGCTGATCGAGCGTCGCCCCCTGCTCCTGCCCCGCCACGACGTACCCGGCCAGGATCGGCAGCACCGCCCCGTTCATCGTCATGGAGACGGACATCTCGGACAGGGGGATGCCGTCGAACAGCACTTTCATGTCCTCGACGGAATCAATCGCCACACCCGCCTTGCCCACGTCCCCGACGACGCGTGGGTGGTCGGAGTCGTAGCCGCGGTGGGTGGCGAGGTCGAAGGCGACGGACAGACCCTTTTGCCCGGCGGCGAGGTTGCGGCGGTAGAAGGCGTTGCTCTCCTCGGCGGTGGAGAAGCCCGCGTACTGGCGGATGGTCCAGGGGCGGGCGGCGTACATGGTGGCGCGCGGGCCACGGGTAAAGGGCGGCAGGCCGGGCAGGCCGGGGTCGAGGCCCTCCACGTCGGCGGCGGTGTAGAGGGCCTTGAGGGTGAGGCCCTCGGGGGTGGGGCGATTCAGCGTCTCGGGGTCCGCGCCGCGCAGGTCCTTGCGGGCGAGGGCCTTCCAGGCGGACAGGTCGTGCGGTGCGGTCATGCGGCCTCCGTAGGGGTATGGGGTCATGATGCCACGCGTGGGGCAAACGGGCGTTTGGTGGCTGAGGATGTGGGACACCGGGCCCCCGGAGAGGGCGCACCCGCGGCCACAACACATAAACTTCTCATCCATGCCCGCGTCCTTTAGAATGTGGGGCGTGACAGCCTCCTCCCAATTTTCGGCACGCGCGGGAGGCGTCAAGCTCGCCCCCAGCCTCCTCGCCTGCGATTTCACACGCCTCGGCGAGGAATTGGCGACCATCGCCAGCGCCGACTACGCGCATGTAGACGTGATGGACGGCCTGTTCGTGCCCAACATCTCCTTCGGGCTGCCGATCCTGGCGGCGGCGCGGCGGGCGACGAGTCTCTTCCTCGACGTTCACCTGATGATCGAGCGGCCCGAACGCTTCCTGCGCGACTTCGCCGAGGCGGGCGCGGACGGCATGACGGTCCACGTCGAGGCCACCCCGCATCTGCACCGCGCCGTGCAGACCATCCGCGAACTCGGGAAACGGGCGGGCGTGACGCTGAACCCCGGCACCCCGCTGGAGGCGGTGCGCCCCGTCCTCGGGGACGTGGACCTCGTGCTGGTGATGAGCGTGAATCCGGGCTTCGGGGGGCAGAAGTTCATCCCGGCGAGCGTCGAGCGCATTCGGACCCTGCGCCGCTGGCTGGACGAGATCGGCAGCGAGGCCGAGCTGGAGGTGGACGGGGGGGTCACCCCCGAGAATGCCCGCCCGCTCGCCGACGCGGGGGCGACCGTCCTCGTCGCGGGCAGCAGCGTCTTCGGCCCGGACGGGGCGGCGGCGGGGCTGCAACGGCTGCGGAAGGCGCTGGCGTGAGGCTGCGGGTGGATCTGCTTCCGCACGGGAGTTACCCGGACGTCGTGCTGGTGGTGGACGTGCTGCGGGCGACGACGACCGCCGTGCAGTACCTCGAACGTGGGGCAGACGCGCTGCTCCTGACCGCCACGCCGGAGGTCGCCTTCGCCCTGCGGGAGAGTGTTCCCGGCATCCTCCTCGGCGGGGAGCGGGGCGGGCTCCCCATTCCCGGCTTCGACTTCGGCAACAGCCCGGTCGAGGCCGGGGCGCAGAACTTCACGGGCAAGACGGTCGTGATGAACACGACGAACGGCACCGGGGCCGCCCACGTCGCCGCCGGGACGGGCAAACACGTCCTGCTCGCCGCGCTGACGAACGCGCACGCCGCCGCCCGCCGCGCCCGGGCACTCGCCACCGAGGAGATCGCCGTCGTCTGCGCGGGGACGGACGGGCGGGTGGGCCTGGAGGACGTGTACGCCGCTGGGGTCATGGCCGAGTACCTGCTGGCGATGAGCGGCTTTGCCATCGACGACGGCACCCGCATCGCCCTGACGGTGCGCCGGAACGCGGGCAACCCCATCGAGGCCCTGTCGAGCAGCGGGCACGGCCAGGCTCTCGCGGCGCTGGGGCTGGGAGACGACGTGCGCCACGCCGCGCAGGTCAGCACGAGCACGCTGGTCCCGGCGCTGGCACAGGGGGTGCAGACGCCCTCCGGGACGCTGAGATTCGTGGTGGGGTGAGAAGGTGATTTGTAAGGGCCTCTCCTTAGCATGGCCCTCAGATGAACCTTTCCGCGCCAGACCTCCTCGGTCACCTCCGCGATGCCCGGTACGCCGACCTCGAAACGTCCCTGGGCCCCCTGCAACGTCAGTTCGAGCGGGGTGAGGCGGGCGAGACGGAGCTGAAGCGGGCCTTCGGCGTCTTTCAAAAGCCCGACCCGGCCCTGAGCGAGCGGTTCAACGGGTGGATGGAGGCCCACCCCGGCTCGTATGTCGCCCACGCCGCGCTGGCCGAATGGCTGCTGGCCCGCGCCTGGGCGTACCGAGGGCAGCAGACGGCGAACCTCGTCAGCGACCAGGGGTGGCGGGGCCTCCATCACCACCTGGAACAGGCCGAGGGCTGTGCCCGGCACGCCACGACCCTCTCCGCCAATCCGCTGACGGCGTGGCTGGTGGTCGCCTACGTCCACAACACCCGGGGCTGCGGGCTGAGCCTGGAGGACGTGCAAGAGGGCCGGTATCCCGACTGGTTCCAGCGTCCGCTGGAGGACAACCCCCGCAGCCTGGAAGTCCGCCTCGCCATGCTGTACCACCTCCGGGCGGAGTGGGGCGGAAGCGAGGAACACATGCTGGCCTTTGTGCGCGGGCAGCAGGACTCGGGCCTGCTGGGGCCGGGGGACATGCAGCGGCTCTGGGCCGAGTTCCACGCCTGCGCCGCGCACCACGCCCAGTTCTTTCTCAACGACGCGGACAAGGCCGTGGAGCGGGCTCGCCTCGCCGCCGACCTGCGTGAACTCAAGGCGGCCCAGTTGTTCGTTGCCCTGACCCACGCCAAGAAGCCCCCGGCGGAGCGGCGCGCCGCTTTAGAACGGTTTCTGACTGCCGCCGAACAGGACCCCGCCGCCACCCTGCCGGGCAACCTCCTCTGGGCCCTGCTCCAGAGCAAGGACTGGCTGGAAGCGCTGTTGCCGAGGGTGACTGCCCTGCTGACCCGCTGGGCCGAGGCGGGCGACCACGAGGCGGCGGTGGCGCTGGGCTACCTGCGGCTGTTGAACAACCCGTGGACCCTGCCCGACCCCACCCCCCTCCTGACGCGGGCCCGCGACGAGGGCGACCGCCAGGCCGCCGAGATGCTGGTGCGGCTTCAGGAGGGCAACCTGGGCGCGGCCCTGCGTGACACCCCGGCCAAACGGGAGGCCATGCTCGCCGCCGCCGACCTGGGCAGCCCCGAGATGAGCTGGCGGGTGTACCAGGGGTTCGATGCCTTCCGGAAGCAGTTCGGACTCGACGACCGGGCGAAGTACCGCTACCTCCTCAAGGCCGCCGACGCTGGGAACAACGACGCCCGCTTCGCCCTGGCCCAGCAACTCCGCGCCGGGCTGGTGGAAGTGGGGGACGACGGCGTGCTACGACCCGTGGACACGCCACCGCTTCAGGAGAGCCTGGACTATGCCAAGCACCTGCTCGAACGCGCCGCCGCCGAGGACCATAAGGGCGCACACAAGGCCCTGAAGGCGGCGAAGGCAGGCGACTGGGACGCCAAAACCGCCCGGCGGGTGCGCGCACCGTCCGTTGAGCATGAGCGGGAGGCGGCGCGCGGCGGTCGCCCCTGGTGGCAGTGGTGGCTGATAGGGAGCCTGATCGTCGGGGTGCTGCGGGCGTGTGCGACCTTTGCCAGCGACGACTCACCCGCCGTGCCCCAGGGCCTGACCTCCCCTGCACTCGGCGCCGAGGCCGAGGCCACCCTCGCCGACCCGGGTTCCTCCCGCTGACCCAATCTCGGCGCCCCCCACCCGTTACCCTGTCCCCCATGACCGCGACCGACCTCTCCCTGCCTGCCGTCACGCCCGTCGAGGCCATCGACTGGCGGGCCATCCCCAGCCCGGCCTTCGTCCTCGACGAGTCGCGGCTGCGGCGCAACCTCGCCCTGATCTCGCACGTGCAGCGCGAGAGCGGCGCCCAGATCATCCTCGCCTTCAAGGGCTTCGCCATGTGGAGCACCTTCCCCCTCCTGCGCGAGTACGGCATCACCGGGGCGACCGCGAGCAGCCTGAACGAGGCCATCCTCGCCCGCGAGGAGATGGGGGGCGAGGTCCACGTCTACGCCCCCGCCTACAGCGACGAGGACTTCGGGCGAATCCTCGAACTTGCCGATCACCTCGTCTTCAACTCCTTTTCGCAGTGGGAGCGGTTCAAGCCCCAGGTCGAGGCCGCCCGCGCCGCCGGGAAGGAAGTGCATATCGGCCTGCGCGTCAACCCCGAGTACGCGGAGGTCGAGACGGACCTCTACAACCCCGCCGGGCCCTTCTCCCGCCTGGGCGTGACCCGGCGCGAGTTCCGGGCCGAGCTGCTCGACGGCATCGACGGGCTGCACTTCCACACCCTCTGCGAGAAGGACTCCGACACGCTGGAGCGCACGCTGGAGGTGGTGGAGCGCAACTTCGGCGAGTTCCTGCCCCGCATGGGGTGGGTCAACTTCGGCGGCGGGCACCTGATGACGCGCCAGGGGTACGACATCGACCGGCTGATCCGGGTGATCCGGGCCTTCCGGCAGAAGTGGGGCGTCCACGTCCTCCTCGAACCCGGCAGCGCCTTCGCGTGGCAGACGGGGTGGCTGGTGAGCAGCGTGCTTGACGTGGTGCACAACGTCAAGGACATCGCCATCCTCGACGTGTCGGTCAGCGCCCACATGCCCGACGTGCTGGAGATGCCCTACCGCCCGCGCATCCTGGGTGCGCGCGACCCCGGCGACGGGGAGGTCACCCACCGGGAGGCGAACGACTACGTGAGCGGCGACCACCCCTCCATCATCGGCGGGACGACCTGCCTGGCGGGCGACGTGGTGGGCGAGTACGTCTTCGACCACGAGCTGCGGGTCGGCGACCGGGTGGTCTTCGACGACATGATCCACTACACGATGGTGAAGACGACCTTTTTCAACGGGGTCAAGCACCCCGACATCGGCATCCTGCACACGGACGGGAGCTACGAGCGGGTCAAGACCTTCGGCTACGAGGAGTTCAAGGCCAAGCTGAGCTGAGGGTCACGACCCACCGAGGCAGGCGCCCCCACCACTCCCGGCGGGGGCGCCGCTTTTCTGGCTGGTCGTGTTCACCGGGCCTGAGGGCTTGGACCTGTGCGCTGGAGGCGGGGCTCACCGCCTCCCCGCGCGCCGAAATTGTGACCCGGCCCGGAGCGGAATGCGAAACGTGAAAGGTGGGGGCGCGGGAGGATTCAGGCCCGGCGTGGGACGGGGAGGGTCCCCTGCCAGTCACGCCGGACGCGGAGGATCGAGGGAGAGAAGGCTCTGGGAGGCGGGGGGTTTTCTGGTGATGGGGGTCAGGCTACGCACCCTGGCTGACGACGCTCTGACAGCGGGGCGTGGAAGCCCTCATCCCTCACGGTGAGCGACCGCCGCTCGGCCCCTCCCCTACCCCAGCCGTCCCGCCACCCACAGCGCGAGCGGCGCCACGGCGAGGGCCGGGAGCATACTCCCCACCCGCACCCGGCGGTCTTCCCAGCCCAGCCCAGCGAGCATCAGATTCCAACTGATCCCGGAGATGATCAGCCCGCCCGCCCCGGTGATCATCAGGACGTAGGGGTTCGTCTTCAGGACACTCGGGTCCGCCCCGCCGAGGAGCCCGGAGGCGAAGGCCCCCGCCGCGAGGCTCAGCCCCCCCTGAAGCAGGAACACCGTGATCACGCTGAAGCCCACCCCGATCCCGTACGCCCCCGCCAGCGCCAGCGAGGCGATGCCGTCGAGCGTGCTCTTGAGGACGTAGGTGCCGCTGTCCCCCGTCAGGCCGTTCTGGAGCCCGCCCACCACCGTCATCGGGCCCACGCAGAACAGGAGGCTGGCGGCGACGAACCCTTCCGTGAAACGCCCGCCTCCCTGAAAACGCCGCCTCAGCCGCTCGCCCAACCGGGTCAGCCCCTCCTCGATGCCCAGCGCCTCGCCGATCACCGCTCCCAACGCGAGGCTGACGAGCGCGAGGATCACGCCGGGAATGTTCCCGCCCGTCACCCGGTTGAGGCTCCCCGCCATGTCGAGCCCGATGAAGAGGGTGACGAGGCTGAGCGTTTGCAGCAGGGTGCGCTGGGTGCGCTCGGGAAGCCGCCCGCCCAGCAGGAGGCCCAGCACGGTGCCCAGCAAGACGGCGGCGACGTTGATCAGGGTGCCCGAGAGTTGCGTGAGGAGGCTCATCGGCGCCCAGCCTAGGGCAACCCGCTTGCCCAGAGGCCGCCGCTGTCTGGCGACCCTCCAGGGCGGAGTGGCGCCGCGCCGCGCCACGGAAAACACCGCCCCGGCCTACCTGGCGGAGCGGTGTGCGCAGGGGGCGAGAGGTTACCGGCTGCGGTACTTCGGCGTGATCAGTGCCTCGCGCGAGCCGAGGTCGAGCTGCTCGGACACGGCCTGGGCGGTCGTCAGGCTGTAGGCGTCCGCCGTCGCGTAGGTCACCGCGTACCCCATGTCCTGCAAGGTGCCGACGCTCAGGCGCGAGAGGGGGTTTTTCACGCCGCCGTTGAGGTAGCCGGTCATGAGTTCGGTCTTGAAGGTCGTCTCGCGCCAGTGGCCGCCCGCCGTGCCCGAGCCGCCCTGGTTCTCGACGGGCACGGTGCTCAGCGTCCCGCCGAAGGCGCGGTACTCGCGCACCCCGTTCGTGCCCCGGTACACCGGGTTCGTGGTCCCGATGCCGCTCACGAGCCCGAACTGCTGCCACAGGGTCCCGATGCCCAGCGAGTGCCCGAGTTCGTGCACGGCGATGTCGGCGAGCTGCGAGCTGAACTGCCCGAGGTCGGCGGTGTCGAAGACCAGGGTCGAGTAGGTCGTCAGGCCGCTCGACGACCGGATGGAGCACGGGCCACTCTGGGCGAGGATGCCGCCGGGGCCGTCGATGCTCTTGTTGCCCGTGAAGACCAGGAGGTCGTCGATGGTGCCCGAAAAGGCCGCGTTGCTGCCGCAGGCGTTCGCCGGGATGTTCGCCGTCACGCTCGGCAGGCCCTGGGTGATCACGCCCTGCCAGCGGCTCGCGGCGGCCTGCATCGCGCTGACCACGCTCGCGTCGCTTCCGGCAGCGAAGCGCAGGGTGATGTTGTACGCCTCGGTCGCCTGCTCGCCCAGCGGCCCGGCGCTGAGGTAGGGATCGAGGGGCAGGGCGGCGACACCGGGAAGGACCGTGCCCTCCTGCGCGGCGGTCGGGGCCTGGACGTCCGCCCCCGAGGGCTGGCTTCCGCACGAGGCGAGCAGGGCGGTCAGCGTCAGGGCGGCGGTACTCAGGGTGAGTCGGGACATGGTAGACCTCCGGGGAGACAAGAGCGAGCGCTGCGGGCAAAACGGCCCCGCCAGGACGAGAGCCGCCGGGAGGAGGCCCCGCCGGACGTTCGTGCGGACGAACCGTTGAAGGAGCAGGCGGAGCCTAGAGCGGCGGGTGTGAGGAGGGTGTGCGGGCTGTGAAGATGCCCACAGAGGGTTGGGAGGTGCCCCGTGAAAAGGCCCCGTGACAAGGGGGCGCGCGATGAGTTTCACACTCCGGGTGGAACAGTCAGGCTCGACGCCCGCTGGCCGCGGCCCACTCTCGGCCAGCGACACGGGCGCGGGCTTCATGAGACGCCGGTCCCCCGCTGACCCCCCTTTAGGCTTGACGCACGGGGGCCACGGGGCGTGCTACCCTCCGGGCAAGTTGACCTGCCTCGCTCCGTCCCCGATCTGCCCACCGCCCCACGGCGCGGGCGGGCCGGGTGACGGCCTTGGGCGGGGCACGGACAATGCAGAACGTGGACGGGGCTGCCCTTGAGGTGGCCCCGCGTGCTTTTCGGAGGTTTCCCTTGACGCTCACCGAACAGTTCCAGACGCTCCCGAAGCTCCTGAAAGTCAGCGAGGTCGCCGACTTCACGGGCACCCACGAACGCACCGTCCGCCGCTGGATCAGGGACGGCCGCCTCGGCGCGGTCGAACACCCCAGCGGCCTGCGCGTGCCCCGGCGCTCGCTGTGGCGCTTCCTGGGTCTGGATCTGGGCCTGAGCGCCTGAACCCCGTTGTGCGGGTCTCCACCCGCCCTTCCGCTGACCTTATGTCGGTGGCCCGGTCTTCTCTCGTCCGCGTGATTCTTCCGGGCAGGAGGGAGGGGTGAATCTCGTCGTCCTGCGGGCGGCCCTCGACCGGGGTGATGATTTCGCCGCCCTCGCGGCCCTGGATCACGTCGGCCCCGGTGACCGCGCTGAGGCCGCCCCGCTCGCGCTGCACCTGGGCAGACCGTCTCTCGCCGTCCGCTGGGCGGGCGATCCCCTGACGCTGGCCGCCGCCCACCTCCGGCGAGGCGACCCGCAGGCCGTACTCCACGCGGTAGAGGACCTGCCCGACACCGCCCGCCCGGCCCTCCTGCGTGCCCGGGCCGCGTGGCAGCTCAGGGCGCCGGACGCCGCCGACCTCGCCGAACGTGCCCGCCGCCTCGCCCGCGCCGAGGGGGACGCCGGGGCCCTGACCGCCGCCGCCACCCTGCTCGGCGAGGTCGTCCTTCAGGCCGACCCGCGCGCCGCCCTGCGCGCCCTCGCCGAGGGGCTCCGGGTGGCCGAACTCACCGGGACCGAGGCCGACGCGCACCTGCTCGCGGTGCTCGCCCACGCGCAGGCCGCCGTCGGCAGCCGGGAGAAGGCGGGGCGCACCGCCGCGAAGGCCCTCGCCCGCAGCGTGCCCCGCAGCCCCGCGCGGGTGGTCGCCCTGCTCGCGCTCGGGCGGGGGGAGGAGGCGCGGGCGGAGGCGGAGGCGGGGGAACTCGGCGAGGTCTGGGGGCCGGGCCTCCTCCCCACCGGGCCATGAGGCCCGCCGCCCTCACCCCTCCACCACGTCCAGCCGCCGCAGGCCCCGGATGACGAAGCCGCCCACGTACTCGGGCTCGGCGCCCGGGTCGGCGAGACGCAGGGTGGGAAACGTCCGGGTCAGGGCGCGCAGGCTGAGGGAGAGTTCGAGTCGCGCCAGCGGTGCCCCCAGGCAGTAGTGGATGCCCAGCCCGAAGGTGAGGTGCGGGTTGGGGTCACGCGTCAGGTCCAGCTCCTCGGGTCGCCCGAAGCGGCGCGGGTCGCGGTTGCCGCTCGCGTACAGCAGCCCCACCTTCTCGCCGGGACGGAGCCGCTCGCCGTGCAGGGTGACCTCCTCCAGCACATACCGCTCGAAGAGGGGCAGCGGCGTGTCGAAACGCAGCAGTTCCTCGATAGCCGTGCGGAAGAGGGGCAGGCTGACCGGGTGGGAAGATGCCTGGGCGAGCGTCCGCCAGTGTTCAGGACGCCGCAGCAGGGCGAGCACGCCCGCCGAGAGGCCGTTGACCGACGCCTCGTGCCCGGCGTTCAGGAGCAGGATGCAGGTGTCGACGAGTTCGCGCTCGGTCAGGCGGTCGCCCCCCTCCTCCGCCTGCACCAGGGCGGTGATCAGGTCGTCCCGGGGAGCCCGCCGCCGCAGGTGGGAGAGCTTACGCAGCAGGGCGCCGAACTCCAGCACGGCCCGCTCCGCCGCCGCCTGATCCTCATGGGTGTAGGTCGGCTCGTACAGCCGCACGATGGCCGCCGACCAGGGCCGCAGGTGACGGCGCTCCTCCTGCGGCACCCCGAGCAGTTCGGCGATCACCGTCACCGGGAGGGGCTCGGCGTAAGCCGCGACGAGATCGAAGCCGCCCGGTTCCAGGTTCGCCAGTTGCCGGGCCAGCAGCGCCTCGATCCGACCCGAGAGCCCCTCCACCCGCCGGGGGGTGAAGGCGAGGCTGACGAGCGAGCGCAGCCGGGTGTGCTTCGGCGGCTCGGAGTCGAGGAGGTGGTTGCCGTTGAAGGCGTCGAAGCTGGCCTGGGCGGGGTCGGGCGGCGGCCAGCCCAGCTCGTCGCGCGAGTAGCGGTGCAGGGCGCTGCGCCCGAAGCGGCGGTCACGCAGCAACGCGGCGATGTCGGCGTGCCGGGTCAGGAAGACGCGGCCCAGCCGGGGGTCGCGAAAGGCGGGCGTCTCCTCCCGCACCCGCCCCAGCCAGGGGTAGGGGTCCCGCACAAAGGCCGGGTCGGCCAGGGGCAGGGCGAACTCAGGCAGGGCCATGCGCCCAGCCTACGGCAGGCGCGGTGAGGGGGGCCGCACCTTTGGCGGACCGGGCGCGGCCCCGGCCCGTGTTCCCGCCCCCTTTGTGTTGCTTTCCTCACGTTGACGGGAAAGCGTGAGCGGTGTAGCCTTCACTGACCAAAGTCGAGTTAAGGGTGGAACCGCTTCCGAAGTGGGGCGGCGGGCCTGTGGCCTGGATGGGTCCACCCCGGAGGATGCATGAAAAAAGCGCTTGCCGTTGTCAGCCTTGTCGCCGCGTTCGGTGCCGCCAGCCAGGCGGGGGCCGTGACGCTCACCCTGGCGTGCGGGGCCGTGGGCCAGGAACTCGAACTGTGTAAGGCGGGAGCCGACCGCTGGGCGAAGAAGACCGGGAACACGGTCCGCATCTTCGAGAGCCCGAATCTCACGAACGACCGCCTGGGCCTGTACCAGCAGCAGCTCGCCGCGCGCAGCAGCGACATCGACGTGTACCAGCTCGACATCATCTGGCCGGGCCTGCTCTCGCAGCACTTCGTGGACATGAAGGGCAAGGTGCCCGCCGCCGAACTGAGCCGCCACTTCCCGCGCATCGTCGAGGCGAACACGGTGAACGGCAAGCTCGTGGCGCTGCCGTGGTTCACGGACGCGGGGCTGCTGTACTACCGCACCGACCTGATGAAGAAGTACGGCTACTCGGCCGCGCCGAAGACCTGGGCCGAACTCGCCACGATGGCGAAAAAGATTCAGGACGGCGAGCGCCCGTCGAACAGCACCTTCGCGGGCTTCGTCTTCCAGGGCAAGAACTACGAGGGCCTGACCTGTGACGCGCTGGAGTGGATCAGCTCGTTTAACGGCGGCACCATCGT
Source organism: Deinococcus aestuarii (assembly GCF_018863415.1). Lineage (NCBI taxonomy): Bacteria > Thermotogati > Deinococcota > Deinococci > Deinococcales > Deinococcaceae > Deinococcus > Deinococcus aestuarii. Next base: position 288,020 of record NZ_JAHKSN010000002.1, read on the forward strand.
GGACAACACGGGCAAGATCACGATCAACAACCCCCGGGCCGCGCAGGCGCTCGACGCGGCCGCGAGCTGGATTCGCAGCATCAGCCCGGCGGGCGTGACGACCTACGGCGAGGAGGAGGCGCGCGGCATCTTCCAGTCGGGGAACGCGGCCTTCATGCGCAACTGGCCCTACGCCTACGCGCTCGGCCAGAGCGAGGACTCGCGGGTGAAGGGCAAGATCGGTGTGGCGCCCCTGCCCGCCGGTCCGGGCGGCAAGCCCGCCGCGACGCTGGGCGGCTGGAACCTCGGCGTGAGCTCCTACTCCAAGAACCAGGCCGCCGCCATCGAGCTGGTGCGCTACCTGACGGGCCCCGAGGAGCAGAAGATCCGCGCCATCGAGGGCGCCTACAACCCGACCATCTCGGCGCTGTACAAGGATCAGGCGATCCTGAAGGCCAACCCCTTCTTCGGCAGCCTGCTCAGCGTGTTCACGAACGCGGTGCCGCGCCCCTCGGCCGCCACCAAGGGCAAGTACAACCAGGTCTCGCAGGCCTTCAGCACCTCCGTGAGCAACGTGCTCAACGGCAAGGCGAAGGGCCAGGCGGCGGTCGCGCAGCTTTCGACCGAACTCGCCCGCATCAAGGGGCGCGGCTTCTAAGCCCGCCGGGCGAGCGGGTGAGATTTCGCCGCACCTGACCGCCCCCCGGGGGACGCTCACAGCCTGGGCGTCCCCCTCCTTCATTTCCCGGGGCCGGGGACCAGCAACCTTTCCATTCACCTTTCCCCCCGCGCGCCCCTCATCCAGCCGCATGGTCAGAGGTTCACGCTGCTCCTGAGCACCCGCCCGACCGCAGGCTGACGGCCCCCGCCTTTTCTCGCCGCCGTTTTCCTCGCCGCTTCTTGGCCGTGGCCGACCGCGCCCCGGCGCACCACACCCGCCGCCCCGGCCCCGCCGGGGTCACCGGGCGAGACAGGGGGCATCCTTATGACCACCAAGGCCACTCCACCCTCCGCCGTAGCCCCCACCCGCAGGCGCGGCATCGAGACGGCGCGCGCCCGGCAGGCGATCTGGCTGCTGCTGCCCACCCTGATCGCCATCGCGGTCGTGGCGGGCTATCCGCTCTACCGGACCTTTTTCTTCTCGCTGTTCGAGGCCAACCTGACGACCCCAGGCGAGCGCACCTTCCTGGGCCTGGGCAATTTCTGGTTCACCACCGACGAGGGCGTGGCCCTGGGCTTTCTGCAAGACCCCAAGTGGTGGACGGCCGTCAAGAACACGCTGCTCTTCACGGTCGTCAGCGTGTTCCTGGAGACGGTCCTCGGCATGATCATCGCGCTCGTGGTGAACAGCGCCTTCAAGGGCCGGGCGTTCCTGCGCACCGCGATGCTGGTGCCGTGGGCGATTCCCACGGTCGTCAGCGCGCAGATGTGGGCGTACATGTACAACGACTCCTTCGGGCTGGTCGGGCGCGGGCTGCTCGGCGGTCAGGCGCTGCTCGCCAATACCGACTCCGCGATCTGGGCCTTGATCGCCGTGGACGTGTGGAAGACGACCTCCTTCATGGCGCTGCTGATCCTCGCCGGGCTCCAGAGCCTGCCCGGCGACATGTACGAGGCCGCCGACATGGACGGCGCGAGCAGGTGGACCCAGTTCTGGCGGCTGACCCTGCCCCTCCTGAGACCCGCGCTGCTGGTGGCCCTCGTGTTCCGCAGCCTCGACGCCCTGCGCGTGTTCGACATCATGTACGTGATGCTGGGCCCGGTGAACGCCTCCAGCACCTCCATGACGGGGTACGCCCGCCTCTCCATGATCGACAACTCGCAGCTCGGGCTGGGCAGCGCCGTGGCGATGGCGATCTTCCTGATCATCATGGTGATCGTGGTCATGTACGTCACCGCGTTCCGGGTGAAGTTCGACTGAGGAGGGGTGACCCATGTACCTGAAACGCACCAACCCGTTCCTGTTCTACCTCCAGCGCGTCCTCTTTTACGTCCTCGTCCTCGTCATCGCCGTCTACCTGCTCTTTCCCTTCCTCTGGGCGGTCCTCACGAGTTTCCGGCGGGCGGGGGACCTCTTCCTGCCGCCGCTGCAATTCATCACCGCGCCCGCCACCGTCAGCAACTACACCCAGGTCTTCGCCAACCCCAACTTCCAGCGCGGGTTGCTGATCAGCGTGATCGTGGCGGTCGCGTCGGTGCTGATCAGCCTGCTGCTGGGCTCTTTTGCCGCCTACGCCCTGGGCCGCTTCAAGTTCAGGGGCAAGGCCCTGATCCTGTACATCATCCTCGCGGTGAGCGTTTTTCCGCAGATCGCGGTGCTCGGCGGGCTCTTCACGCTGGTGCAGGCGACGGGGCTTTTCAACAACCCCGTCTCGCTGATCTTCAGCTACCTGATCTTCACGATCCCCTTTACGGTGTGGGTGCTGACCTCCTTCGTGCGTGACATCCCGGGCGAACTGGAGGAGGCCGCGCTCGTGGACGGCGCCTCGCCGCTCCAGACCCTGTTCCGGGTGCTCTTCCCGGTGATGATGCCCGCGCTCGTGACGACCGGGCTGCTCGCCTTTATCAACTGCTGGAACGAGTACCTCTTCGCGCTGACCTTCACGAGTTCCAACCGCACGGTGCCTGTGGTGATCGCCAACTACTCGGGCGCCTCGCAGTTCGACCAGCCGTGGGGGCCGATCATGGCCGCGAGCATCGTGGTGACGGTGCCGCTGATCATCCTGGTACTGGTGTTCCAGCGCAATATCGTCTCTGGACTGACGGCGGGCGCGGTGAAGGGCTGAGACCCAGGACGCCGACAAAGAGAAGGGCCACCCCGCGCGAGGTGGCTCTTCTCCTTTGCGTTTACCTCCCTTCGGCCCTGCGCTGCGCCTCGTCCAGCGCCGCCTTCGCGCTCAGCTTGCCGGTCGTGGCCTGTGAGATGGCGTCTTCGAGGGAAAAGGTCCACTGCTCGAAGGCGGGGGCGGTGGGACGCGGCTGGGCCCGGTCGAGCTGGGCGTGGGCGGCCCTGATCTGCGGGTTCTTCGCGTACCAGTCGTTGAGAAGGGGGGTGACGCTGCGGCGGGTGGGGGCGTAGGCGGTCGCCTTGACCCACTCGGCGAGGCGGGCGGGCTCCATCAGGAACTGCCAGAAGGCCAGCGCCCCGGCCTGCTCCTGCGGAGAGGCCCCCTGCGGCACGACGAGGTGGGCGCCGCCGAGGGGAAGCGTGCAGCCGCCCGCCCCACCACAGGGAAAGGGCGCGATGCCGAGCTGGAAGAAGGGCAGCTTGCGCGCGTCGGTCCAGTTGGCGACGCTGGCGAGGACGAAGACGTTTTGCCCGCGCGCGAAGTCAAAGGCGCCGCGGGTCGCTTCCGAGAGCCGCCGGGGCTGGGCGAGCCCGGCCGCGCTCATGCGGGCGAGCTGGGTGAGGGCCTCGACCGCCTCCGGGCCGTTGAGGTTGGGCCGACCATTCACGACGAGCGAGCCGCCCCGCGAGGTCACGTTCGCCTCGAAGGTCCAGGCATCGGCGGCGGCGACGAGAGGACGCCGGCCCCGGGTGGCGAGCTGTCGGCTCACGGCCTCGACCTCCGCCCACGTCCCGGGGACCGCCGCCCCCGACCGGCGCAGCGAGCCCGCGTTGTACATCAGGACGGGCACGCTGACGTTCCAGGGCAGGCCGAAGCGCTTGCCGCCGACCTCGCCCGCGCGCCAGACCGGGGCGTAGAGGTCGCGGGTCAGGTCCCCCGGCAGGGCGCCCGTCAGCCGGGAGAGGTCGGTGAGCCGCCCGTCTGCCGCCAGCCGCGCGAAGCGGGTGAACTCGACCTGCGCGAGGGGCGGGGCCTTCCCGGCTCCCAGCGCGGCTTGGAGCTTGTCGTTGAGTTCGCGGTAGTTGCCGCCCGCCACGGGCACGATCTCAAAAGCGGACTGCGAGCGGTTGAAGGCCTGGGTGGAGGCGGTGACGGCCCCCTGGTCCATCGCGTGCCAGAACTCGATGCGCAGGGGAGCGGCCTGCGCGGACGCGGCCAGGAGAAGAGAGAGGGGCAGGGAGAGGCGGCGCATAGGACGGAGGATAGCGGGCGCGTCTTGCCTTAGCCTGACCCGGCCCTCTCTGACGTCAGGGTTAGGGCAACACCGGGTAGAGGTCCACCTGGCTGCCGGGCCGCACGTCCTCGCGGGCGGCGATGCCCACCGAGACGCTGGGCCCGCTGCGGCCCCCCAGGCGGGTAAGGAGGTCGACGAACTCGTTCACGTCGAGGCCCCCGTTGGCGATGTACTCGCTGGGCACGCCCCGGGTGGTGAGGTCGGACACCGTGTCCTGCACGAGGCCCTGAATCTGGGCCTGGACGCGGCGGGGGTCAGCCCCCAGGGCCACGTCCATCCGGCGGATGAGCTGGCCGCCCCGGTAGAGGGTGCTGTTGGGCCGGGCCTCGCAGGCGAGGTCGACCGGGAAGCCCACCGCCGTGTTGCTCGCCGCGCGGCACTGCACGAAGGTGCTGGCGTTCAGGCCGCGCAGCCTCGCCTCCAGGGCGGCGCGGGTGGGGGCGGAGAGACGGGCGGCGGGCGTGCCCCGTGCTCCCCGCGAGGTGGCGGCGGCGGCGGCGCTCACCAGGAACGTGTCGAGGTTGCGGACACCCGGCACCACACCCGCGTACACGAGGTCGTTCTTGGGAAAGGCGAGGTCGGCGTTGCGGCTGGCGCTGAGTTCGGTGCGGGCGCTGGAGTATTCGTCTTGCAACTTGCCCAGGCTCGCGCGGGTGCTCGCCAGGTCGCGGGCCAGCGTCTCGTTCGCCGCGCGCAGGTCCGATTGCTGGGCCCGCAGCGAGGCGAGGTCGGCGCGCACCCGGTCACGCTCGCGCAGGGCGGCGTCACGCTCCAGGGCCGCGGCCCCGCGGCCCTGCACCGCCGCGTCGCGGGCGCGGGCGGCGTTGTCGCGCTCGGTCCTCAACCGCTCGCGGGCGGCGAGCAGGCCGGTGCGCTCGGCGGCCAGCCGGTCGCGCTCCTCCTGGGCGGCCACGCGCTGCGCCTCCGCCTGGGCGCTGGCGGCCACGGCGGCGTCGCGGGCCTGCCGGGCGGCGTCCCGCTCCCCGGCAAGCCTGTTGCGCTGGGTCTCGACCCTCTGGCGTGAGGCCTCCAGGTCGGCGACCTGCCGGTCCAGCACCGCCACCCGTTCCTGGGCCGTCTGCGCGCGGGTCTGGGCCTGGGTCGCCGCCGTCTCGGCCTGCGCGGCGCGGGCGTCGAGGTCGGCGACCTGCCTGCCCAGCGCTGCCACCCGCGCGCCCTGCGCCAGCGCCCGCTCCCGGCTCGACGCCAGGGCCGCCTCCGACGCGGCGAGGCGGGTGCGGCTTTCCTCGGCCCGCCGCTCCAGCGTCTCCCGCAGGGCGGTGAGTCCGGTCACGCGCGCTTGCAACCCCGCCGCCTGCGTCTGGGCCGTGCGCCGCTGGGTCTGCGCGGTCTGAAGCCGGGCCTGCGCCGCTTTCAGCTCGGCGGCGGCCTCCTCCAGGCTGGCCTGCGCCCGCGCCCGCTCCGAGCGCAGCCGCTCGGCCTCACGCTCGGCGGCGTCGCGCTCGCGCTGCACCGCCGAGAGGTCACCCTGCACGTCCTCCAGCTCCTCCCGCAGCGCGGTGACCTGGGGCCGGAGCTGGTCGGCCTGCGCGATGGTGTTCACCGCGTTGCGGTTCAGGAGCAAAAAGGCCGCGAGGCTCGCCGCGCTGATGCCCATGCCCGAGAGCACCGCCACCAGCAGCGCCGTGCTCTTGGGCCGCAGCCCGAACCAGCGCAGGTGCTTGCGGCCCACCTTCTTGGCGATGGTGTCGGCGGCGTAGGCGACCACCCCCGAGAGGATGACCACGAAGGGCAAGAAGAGCCACAGCACGTGCCCGCGCCCCCTTACAGCTCGAAGTCGTCGCCGAGGTAGTGGCGCCGGGCGTCCTCGTCCGCCGCGAACTGCGCCGGGGTGCCCTCGAACTTCACCTCGCCGTCGAACATCAGGTACACCCGGTCGGTCAGGGCGATGGTCTCGCGCACGTTGTGGTCGGTGATGAAGACCCCGATTCCCCGTCGGTCGCGCAGTTCCCGGATCAACCGCTGAATCTCGCGGATGCTCTTGGGGTCTACCCCCGTGAAGGGCTCGTCGAGGAGGAGGTAGTCGGGATCGGTGGTCAGCGCCCGCGCCAGTTCGAGCCGCCGCCGCTCGCCGCCCGAGAGCTGGTAGGCGTAGGAGTTGCTCAAATGCGTCAACCCGAACTCGGCGAGCAGCGAGTCTGCCCGGCCCTCCTGCTCGGCGCGGGAGAGGCGCTGGTATTCGAGGATGGCGAGGAGGTTATCCCGCGCGGTGAGCTTGCGAAAGGCGCTGGGCTCCTGCGGGAGGTAGCCCAGCCCCAGCCGCGCCCGCTCGTGCATGGGCAGCCGGGTCACGTCGCGGTCGCCGAGGGTGATGCGCCCGCCGCCGGGGCGGATGAAGCCCACGAGCATGTAGAAGGTCGTGGTCTTCCCCGCCCCGTTCGGCCCGAAGAGCGCCACGATCTCGCCGGGCCGCACCGTGAAGTCCACCCCGCGCACGACGGCCCGCCGACCATACGTCTTGCTGAGCCCCTGGGCGGTGAGTTCGGGTCTCATGGTCAGGGGTGTGACGGTGGGCAAGACGGCGGGGGCGGTCACCTTCCGAGGGTAGCATGGGCCCCCCGCGCCGCCCGTGACGGGTGCGACGAAGGGGGCGGGCGGGTCTCCTCCCCCCATTCGGGGGCCTACACTGGGGCCATGCTGCTGACGATCATCGTGCTCGACTCCGTGGGAGTCGGCGAGCTGCCCGACGCGGAGCGGTTCGGGGACGCGGGCGCGCACACCCTCAATCACACCCTCACGGCGGCCCCGGTGCCCCTGCCCAACCTCGCGCGGCTGGGGCTGGGCCGGGTGCCCACCGTGCAGACCGGACCGGAGACTATTCCGGAGGCTGAGGTCCACGGCGCCTTTGGGCGGATGCGCGAGGTCAGCCCCGGCAAGGACACCAGCACCGGCCACTGGGAGTTCATGGGCGTGCAGCTCCAGCACCCCTTCCGGGTCTTCCCGGACGGCTTCCCCCCCGCCGTGATGGACGCCTTCGACGCGGCGACCGGGCGCGGCCACCTGTGTAACCGGCCTTACAGCGGCACGGACGTGATCCGCGACTACGGGGAGGAGCATCTGCGCACGGGCTGGCCCATCGTGTACACCAGCGCCGACAGCGTGTTTCAGATCGCCGCGCACGAGGACGTGGTGCCGCTGGAGACGCTGTATGGGTGGTGTCAGGCGGCCCGCGACCTCCTCCAGGGCGAGGTCGCGGTCGCGCGGGTGATCGCCCGGCCTTTCCGTGGAGAGTTCCCCTTCGAGCGGGCGAACGAGCACCGCCGGGACTTCTCGCTGGAGCCGCCGCGCACCGTGCTCGACGCGCTGAGGGAGGCGGGACGGGAGGTCGTCGGCATCGGCAAGATTCCCGACATCTACGCGCACCGGGGCTTTTCCGAGAAGATTCACACCGACAACAACGCGGACGGGATCGCCAAAACGCTCGACCGGATGCGGCGGGCGGCGCGGGAGGGCACGGACGGGCTGATCTTCACCAACCTCGTGGACTTCGACGCCAAGTTCGGGCACCGCCGCGACCCGCAGGGGTACAGCGCGTGTCTGGCGGAGTTCGACGCGGCCCTCCCCGACCTGCTGGCGGCGGTGCCGGAGGGCGGGGCCCTGCTCATCCTCAGCGACCACGGGAACGACCCGACGTGGCACGGGACGGACCACACCCGCGAGTACGGGCTGCTGCTGGCCTACCGGCCGGGGATGACGGGGCCGGTGGACCTCGGCGAGCGGGCCACCTTCGCGGACGTGGGCGCGACCGCCGCCGGGGCGCTGGGCGCCGCGTGGGAGGGGCCGGGTGAGAGCTTCTGGAAGGCGCTGAGCTGACCCCACCGGGCGCCCCCGAGGCGTACCCCCCCGCCGAGACCGACGGCTCCACCTTCCGCGTCGGACCCGAGGCGTTCACCCTCACCCTCTCGCTGGGCGGGCGGTACGCGGGCGAGCAGAGCTGGGCCCTCCAGCCCGAGCGCAGCGCCCTCGTGGCGCGGGTGCAGACCGACTTCGCGGGGGTGTTGCCGGAGTTGCGCCGGGTGCAGACGAGCCGCCTCCACCCGAGACACCTCACCAGCCTGAGCTACGCGGAGGGCGACGGGCGGGGGGGCCGGGCCACCTTCGAGACCACCTTTGACCGCAAGACGGGCCTGATCACCCTGCGCCAGGGCAAGGAGGAGGCGACCGTGCCCCTGACGACCGAGTACCACGATCCCGTCTCGCTGCTGCTGTGGCTGCGCGGCCTGGGCGAGGAGGACCGGGCGACCACCCGGCTCACAGGGGGGCAGGTCCTCGTGCAGCGGCTGCCCGACGCGGAGGTGAACGATGTCCCCGCCCGGGCCTACTTCCTGCGCCCCGGCGGCGCCTACGTGTATGTCGAACGCGACTCCCCCCACCGCCTCCTGCGCCTGATCCAGCCCACCGACTTCGGCCCGGTCGAGGCGCTGCTGCAACCCGCCCGCAAGGGGCAACCGGAGCGGCGCCGTCGCCGGGCGTCTTGAGCCGTCAGCGATCAGCAGACCTGCCCTCGCTTCCGCCCTTCTTTCCCCTGATAGCTGATCGCTGAAAGCTGACAGCTTCCCCGGAGCCCCCATGCAAGTCCTGCAAGGTGACGCCGCCCGCGCGGCCCTGACCCGAAGTTTTTCCGACCTGCCCGTGCCCGAGAGCGTCCTCGACCGCAACGAGCAGCTCTACGGCGAACGCCTCTCCCCCACCCAGGTCGCCCAGCGCATCCTCGCCGACGTCCGGGAACGCGGTGACGACGCCCTGCGCGACTGGACCGAGAAGGTGGACGGCTTCCGCCCCGACGCGCTGGAGGTGACCCGCGAGGAGATCGGGGCGGCGACGGTCGAGCCCGACCTCCACGACGCCATCCGGCTCGCGGTAGAACGCGTCCGGTCCTTTTACGAAGGGCAGCCCGCCCACGGCTTCCTGGAACATGGACCGGACGGGGCGCTGGGCCAGCTCGTGCGCCCGCTCGGGCGGGTGGGGGTGTACGTGCCGGGCGGCCTCGCGCCCCTGGTCAGCTCCCTGATCCACACGGCGGTCCCGGCGCGGGTGGCGGGCGTTCCCGAGATCGTGGTGACCACGCCCCCCGCGCGGGACGGCACGGTCCACCCCGCCATCCTCGTCGCGGCGCGGGAGGTCGGGGTGAGCCGCGTCTTCCGGGTCGGCGGCGCGCAGGGGATCGCCGCGCTGGCCTACGGCACCGCCAGCGTCCCCGCCGTGGACAAGATCGCCGGGCCGGGCAACCTCTTCGTGGTGATCGCCAAGCGGCTGGTGTACGGGCAGACCGGCATCGAGAGCCTCCCCGGCCCGACCGAGACGCTGGTGGTCGCCGACGACAGCGCCGACCCCCGCTATGTGGCCGCCGACCTCCTCGCGCAGGCCGAGCACCTGGGGGCCGAGCCCGTCCTCGTCTCCACCAGCCGAGACCTCCTCGTGGAGGTGCAAAACCAACTGAACGGCCAGCTCGAAGCCCTGCCCGAACCCAACCGCACCTGGGCACGCGACAGTGTGCTGAGCCGCATGAAGATCGTTCTCGCCGCCGACCTCGACGAGGCGCTCGACCTCGCCAACCTGTACGCGCCGGAGCATCTGTGCCTGCTCACCCGCGATCCGTGGAGCCTGCTCGGGCGGGTGCGGCGGGCGGGCGGCGTCTTCCTCGGCGAGGCGAGCATGGAGGCGCTGGGCGATTACGTCGCCGGGCCCAGCCACGTCATGCCCACCGGGGGCACGGCCCGCTTCATGAGCCCCGTCAACGTCCGCGACTTCCAGACCATCATCAGCGTCGTCGGCGTCAACGAATCCACCCTGCGCCGCATCGGCCCCGCCGCCGCCGTCCTCGCCCGCGCCGAGGGGCTGGAGGCCCACGCCCGCGCCATCGAGAGCCGCCTGACCCCGGAGGTGCCCGACGCGCACCCGGAGGCCACCCTGGCGGTGCTGGAGGAAGAGGTGGAGTCGGGACGGGGGGTGAGGGAGACGGACCGGCTGGGGCCGCTGTAGAGAGGAGGGAATGGGAGAAGTTGGGCGGGGAGGGGCAAAAAAGGTGGTGAGCGGTGAAGGGGAGTGGAGGTGGTCACACGCCCCCTCACCCCGGCCCTCTGCTCCGCAGCTCTCCGAGTCACCCGCAGGGGGAGAGGGAGAAAAGACGCTGGAGCTTTCGTTCTGTCCAAAACGTCTATCCGGACGCCCCATGAGTGCTCATGACTGAACGCTCCTGGCCCACGGCCACGTCGGCTCGCACAGCGAGACGGTGGGCACGCAGATGGGACGCGACAAGATCAAACATTGCGTGCGGAAAGACCCGTCCACCCGCGCCGCCCGTGTGCCCTTGCTCAGCGCAGCGCCGCTCCCCCTGCCCCCTTTGGGGGTAGGGGGCTGGGGGGTGGGGGTAAACCATGGCAAGTTGCCCCGCCCCCCAACACCAACCCCGCCTTCCACCCTTGAAGGCCGGGCCTACCCCTTCACCCTTTCGCCGCGGGAGGACGAGCGTCCCCGTCCGTCAACTCGATCAGCCACGCCATCAGTTGGATGAAGGCCAGCCCCAGCGCGGGCACCCCCGCCACCATCATGATCCACCCGCTGATCTGCTGGTTTTCCAGCGGCGTCAGGTTCCACAGACACAGCGCCCCGACGTAAGGCGTGTACAGCACCTGCCGCGAGTACAGCCACACCGCCGCCACCGCCATCATCGGCAGCGCGGCGAGCAGCCCGAACCATCCCCGAGAGCCGATCCCCGCAGGCTGCACGCTCGGCAGCGGCCGCAGCACGACCCCCCACACGAGCAGGCTGCTCAGCAGGTAGAGGCTGGGCAGCAGCGCCCCGGCGGTATTCGTGACGACGCTGGCATTGAACCCCGCCGGAATATTCCAGAAGATGATGACGGCGGACCACACCGCGAGCGCCACCCACGGGTCGAGCAGCACGCCGAGCATCCGCCCAAGGGGACGGCGGGGGTCGATCTGGACACCGCGCGGCAGGCCCAGGATCAGCAGCGGCGGCACGACCTCCGCGAGGACCATCAGCCGCCCCATGTACAGCGCCATGCTGTTCAGCGTGAGGTTCGTCGCGGCGGACTGGGTGGCGAGGATCAGGAGAGCCACGCCGAGGCCGAACAGCACGGCCTTCCAGGCGGGCCAGCGGGCGCGGCCCTCGGGGGTGCGCCGGGACTGGGCGAAGCGCCACCCGTACCACCCCGCCGCCGCGAGGACCGGCAGCCACACCAGGGGATCGAACCGCAGGGCGAGCAGGCTGCCCAGGCCGGGGCTCAGATCGGTGGGAATGCTCACGAGGCGGGGTTCTCCATGACGTACTCGATGTCACGCACCACCCGGTCCACCTGCGGAAGCTGGGTGTAGTCCCACAGCACACGCAGCTTGCCCGAGGCGTCGATCAGGTACGTGCCCGTCGTGTGGTTGATCTGGTAGTCCTGCGGGCCCTTCACGTCGGCCTGCTGGTAGGCGACCCCGTAGGCGCGGGCGACCCCGGACAGGGCGGGCTCGGGCACCCGCACGCCCGTCGCCTTGCCGAAGAACTCGACGTATTCCTTGAGGCGGGCGGGCGTGTCGCGCGCCGGATCGACGCTGACGAGCACGATGTCGAAGCGCTCACGCTCGGCGGCGGGCAGGGCCTGACGCGCCTTGTCGAGGTAGGCGAGGCTGAGGGGGCAGATGTTCGGGCAGTGGGTGAAGCCGAAAAAGAGGGCGGTGGTGCGCCCGCTCCCGCCCGGCCGGAAGGTCCAGGCCCGGCCGTTCTGGTCGGTGCCGGAGAAATCCTGAGCGGCGGTCGGGCTGCCCACGGCGGTGCCGTAGAAGGGGAAGGGGCTCCTGAGCCGGGCATACCCCCAGGCCGCCCCCAGCACCAGCGCGACGGCGCACACGGCGAGGAGGGCCGACACGTACCAGGGCCGCGCGGCGGGC